>JBCBOO010000013.1:0-46556 GCA_039821235.1 Planctomycetota bacterium | reverse complement strand
CTCGTTTCGTAACCTTCGGGCGGGTTGGCGCCGGCAAGTTCGACAAACGTTGGCATCAAGTCCCAATAAGCCCAAGGCTGATCGTCGACGCGACCCGCCGGAACGGTTCCCGGACACCAAGCGATCGCCGCTTGACGCAGCGCACCTTCGTACATTCCACGCTTGAATCCGCGCAAACCACCCGCGGCTTGGTCAAATCGACGACCGATTTCCGAGTCCGGCGCGAATGACGAACCGTTGTCGCCACCGAAAACGATCAATGTTTTTTCGGCGATTCCGAGACGACGCAACGTATCGACAAGCTCTCCCATGTCACGGTCCAGCCGCGTCACCATTGCCGCGTACGCTTTTTGCTTGGGCGTCCAATCACGATCCGCATAAATCCCGAGATCGTCAATTTCGTGTCGCCCGTGTGGCAGGGTCACCGCATAGAAAGCGAAGAACGGGCCGTTTGCTTGTTGTTCGATCCAGCGAATCAGATCTTTTTGAATCAACTCCTGGGCATACGTCTTGCCAACGTCGCGGCCATTGTTGCCGGGCAGCACGAAAGGCTGGTCGTCACTGAAGAGATACGTCGGAAAGTAAGAGTGGGCGTGGCGCTGGCAGTTGTATCCGAAGAAGTGGTCGACGCCCTGTTTCATCGGACTGCCGGAAGTGTCAAAAAACCCCATCCCCCACTTGCCGAACGTGCCGGTCGCATAGCCCGCGGTCTTGAGCGCTTCCGCGATCGTGACGGTCTCGGCCGGAAGCGGCCATTGGCCCTCGGGAGCCCACTCAAAGTTACCGCGGACCGGGCATTGGCCGCTATGCAATCCCGTAAAGAACGAGGATCGACACGGTGCACAAACACTCGTGCCACAATACGCCTGTGTGTATCGAGTCCCCTCAGCAGCCATTTGGTCGAGGCGTGGTGTCTTGATCAATTTCTGACCATAACACCCAAGGTCGCCTTGCGCGACATCGTCGCTAAGTACAAAAATCAGGTTGAGCGGAGAGTCTGATGCGGACACACTCGGAACGAGCGTTGCCAAAGCGAGACACCACGCGAAAAGGATCGTAGACCGACGAGACGATTTCACAGGAACACCCTCAATCACGGCAGGGAAGAAAACTCGGTGGAAGTCTAGTCGATTTCGCTTCGTCACGTCGTTGCGTTGACAGCCAAACCGCCCCCGCAAGTACACTTACGCAATCCACAGCCCTACAAGAACACGTCAAGAGACCTCATGAAGATCCTGTCCGACTTGCGAGTGTTGTCCACCAGCCTCTGTCTCATCGCGTTGAGTGGCTTGGCATCGGTCTCTCGCGCAGAACAACCTGATCTCGAAGCGCGATTGAAACTGGCCGGTGACAACCGCGCCGAGATCCAACGCGCGATTCAAGCGAGTCCCCAAGCGCAACAGGAGGCAATGAGGTTTCTTGTCCAATTCATGCCTGTCGCCGACTTGCGATCACTCTCGGCGGAATACCTCCTCGAAAACGTCAGGCTCGCGTACGAGGCCATCGAAACAGCTCCTTGGGGTGACTCCGTTCCCAAAGAGGTGTTTTTCAACGATGTGTTGCCTTACGCCAGTATCAATGAACGACGAGACCGATGGCGTGCCGATTTTCGAGCACGGTGCTTGCCAATGATCAAAGGCACGAAGTCGCCCAGCGAAGCGGTCGCCAAGATCAATCAACAACTTTTTCAACAAGTCGGCGTCAAATACTCCACGAAACGTAAGAAGGCGGATCAAAGTCCCTACGAGTCCATGGAAAGCGGGCTTGCGTCATGCACCGGTTTGTCCGTGATCCTGGTGGATGCATGCCGTTCGGTGGGCATCCCTGCTCGCTTGGTCGGTACGCCACTCTGGTGGAACAACTCCGGCAATCATTCCTGGGTCGAAGTCTGGGACGATGGATGGCAATTCACCGGCGCAGCCGAACCGACAGGCGACTCGTTGAACCAGGGATGGTTTACCGCATCCGCATCGAAGGCCGTCCGCGATGATCCACGCAAGGCAATCTACGCCACCAGCTTCCGAACCACACCGTTGCATTTTCCCTGCGTCTGGGCGCCTCAGCTGAAGACCATTCCAGCGATCAACGTCACGGACCGCTACGCCACGCAAACGGAAATTCCAAACGGCAAAGTTGATGCATTGTTCGTCGTCCGCGATGAAACCGGCACCCGAATCTCTGCCACCCTCCGAATCACGAAGGTGCCGGAAGACGAAAAAGCAACCGCCGTCGTGATCCGATCCAATGACGAGGGTTTTGACGCAAATGATCACCGACGAGTCCGGCTCGATTCGAACCAAGACTATGCGCTGACGATCGTGAGCGATGGCTTTGCCCCAATTCAAGAACAAATCAAAACCGCGACAACGGAGAAACTCTTTCCGTTCGTCGTTGCACGCGAAGCGACCGCCTCCAACGAAGACGCGTCGTCCGCAGCCATTGACGACCTGAAGGCGTTTCTGGAACGGCCCGAGTCCGAACAGGTGGATGCTTCGAAACAAGCGTTTTATTCAGCGCCCCTGACGGCGGCCGATGCCGATGCGGTACGCGAGATGCTCCGCCAAAATCGCTTGCAATGGGTTCGCAAAACACGTGCGAAGGAAATGGAAGAGCGTGTGCTGGTTCAAGGCAACGTCCGGATGCCATTTGACTACAAGGTCTTCGGTGAAAAACCCGAGGGAGGCCGCAGTCTCTACATCTCCATGCACGGAGGTGGTGGAGCTCCGAAAGCCGTCAACGATCGGCAATGGGAAAACCAAAAGCGGCTTTATCAACCGGAAGAGGGCGTGTACGTCGCGCCGCGCGCACCGACGGATACGTGGAACCTTTGGCACCAAGGTCACATCGACCCACTGTTTGTGCGGCTGATCGAAAACATGGTCGCATTCGAGGACGTGCGTTGGGACCGCGTTTACCTGATGGGCTACTCCGCCGGCGGGGACGGCGTTTATCAGCTTGCACCACGCATGTCCGATCGATGGGCTGCCGCTGCAATGATGGCGGGACATCCCAATGAAACGTCACCGCTGGGGCTGCGCAATGTCCCGTTCGCGCTTCAGATGGGCGGCCAGGATTCGGCATACAAACGCAATGAAATCGCGGTCAACTGGAAACTCAAGTTGGCCGAACTGAGGTCAGCAGACCCGCAAGGCTACGAGCACTTCGTCAAGATTTACCCGCAATATGGTCACTGGATGAATCGTGACGATGCCGTCGCCGTCCCCTGGATGGCGAAGCACACTCGAAACCCCGTTCCCGACAAAGTCGTTTGGGTCCAGGATGATGTTCTGCACCATCACTTCTACTGGTTGGGCGTGGACGCCGACCAGGCAAAGAAAGGAACGCAAATCGTTGCTTCGATCAAAGGGCAAGAAATCGAAATTGAATCAAAGACGGCTGACGCAGTTACGATCTATCTGGATGATCGATTGGTCGACCTTGATCAGCCTGTGACCGTTCGGTCCGGTGAAAAAACGCTCTTCAGCGGCCACGTTCAGCGTAGAATCGGCGACTTGTTGCAACAATTAGAATCGCGAGCGGATCCCGCACTCTGTTTCAGCGCTCGCATTGACCTGCGGTTGCAACAAGACTTCCCGACCTCACTGGTTCCGAGCGACAAAATCCCGATGTACTCGGCAGTGCACATCGACCAGCCCGTTGTGGTCGACGGCAAGTTAGACGAAGACGTCTGGGCGAGTAGTTCGAAAACGTCTTCGTTTGTCGACCTGGTTGCCGGAACAAAGACCCGGCACGAGACACGTTCGGCGGTTCTTTGGGATGACGAATACCTCTACGTCGGATTCTGGGTCGACGAACCCAACGTCGAAGCAAAATACTTGAATCGCGATGATCCGATCTACCGTGATAATGACATCGAAGTCTTCATTGCGGGAAAAGACGCCTACTATGAATTCGAATTGAATGCCCACAACACGATCTACGAGGGCTTCTTCGTTTGGCAGGACGTCTATCAACGCGACAATTATTCCGAGGAGGCACAACTGCGTCCCGACGCTCCGAAGAAACAGGCGTTCAATGGAGTTGGGCTAACGGACCACCCAAGGGGTAAACGATGGGCATTCCTCGGCTATGACTTTCCGGGCCTGAAGACCGCGGTTCACATCGATGGCACACTGAACGACGATACCGACACCGACGAAGGCTGGACGGTTGAACTCGCTTTTCCGTGGAAAGGGATGCGTTCGCTGGCAAAGGGCGATGGCCGATCCCTGCCCCCGAAACCTGGTGACCAATGGCGTATCAACCTGTTTCGGTTCAACACAGACAAAGCCCCCGAACCAGCGAGCGATTCCGGAGGTTGGGCGTTTGGCAAGCATGGCGTTTGGGATTCCCATGTTCCTGAGATCTTCCCGATCGTGACGTTCGAGAAACCACCATTGAAAGGAAGCGACGCCGGTGATTCTGATCGCGACTGATGAAGCGGGTTACGGACCAAAACTTGGTCCGCTTGTGGTCACGGCATCGGCGTGGCGACTGCCGGATTCTCCGAGTGCCAACCCGGCCGGAGAAACCGAGGCGAAAGGCAGCGAAGCATCGCTGGAAGGCCTATTCGAACGATTGAAAGAGCCGTACAGCTTTGACGGTGTTTCCGTCGCGGTGGATGATTCAAAGGCGGTGTTTCAACCACGCTCGCGCAGCCGAAACGCTAAACCTGACTTGGAACGGCCACCGTATTTTATTCTTCAGCTTGTCGCCGCAGCGGGGCTCGGCTGGATCGGTGCCAGTCCAGCCGATGCCAACCTTGGAGCACTCATCGCGAAAACCGACCATGGCGACTTGGAGCGTTCGAAGTGGCTTAGCCAATTCGTCCATCAAACGTTGCCACAAACGGGCGTGGGAGATCTGATCAATCATTGGAAACCGGGAGACGCGAGACTCGTCGCGCTCAAATCGCGTGTGATCACAGCCGAACGCTTTAACGGTTTTTGCAAGACTGGATGGAACAAATCCGACATCCTGTCATCCGTCACGTTGCAGTTGGTGCGAAGTCTCTTGACCGATGTGCAAGCGGAGCCGGGTCCGAGATCGGTTCGGTGTGATCGACATGGTGGACGTCGATACTATGCCGGTCCAATCCAGAGTGTCTTTCCGGATTCACTGGCGCAAGTCATCTCCGAGAGCAAAACAGAGAGCATCTACCGGGTTCCCGAAGGAACCGACGGTTTCGAAATCCGATTCACGGTCAAGGGAGATCGATTCCCACCCGTCGCGTACTCGTCCATGGTCGCAAAGTTCTTGCGCGAGAAGGCGATGGAATCGTTCAACGAGTATTTTCTCAAACAGTCGGGCTGCCCGGACAACCTGAAACCGACCGCAGGTTACCCGCAAGATGCGGATCGGTATTTGAAGGACATCAAGCCGATCCTGACCGCCGGCGCCATTGATACCGAAACATTGATCCGCGAACGTTAACGCTCGGCGGCATGTTGACCTAGAGCCCGTAGCAGTCGACTCGGTCACCGATACGCACGATCAGTTGATTGCCCGCAACGGCGGGGTGGCTCAGGATTTGAGGAGCGTCTTCATCGAGCACAAGAGAGTCAAGCTGTTTACCAGTTGCGACATCGAACAGGAGAACTTCACCTTGCTCGGTGGTGACAAGTGCTCGTGAGCTGGACGCGATGATCGAGGCGTAGGCTGAAATCGAACCACCGGCTACCGACCAGTTGGATTTCAGTCCGTCCGCCGAACTCAAGCTCCAAAGACCTTCGTACGCGACCAACAATTGATCACCGACCAAAACGGGCGTGTGGGAATCGGGAATCAAGGAGTCGTTGGTGGCAGCGGCCGATTTTCCAGGCGGCTGACCCTGATCCGACCAACTGAAACACTCGATGCCGTTGTTCTCTCCCGTAAAAAACAACTGACGTTCGCTCACGATCGGTGCCGGGACGACAAAGTCACCCGGGATTGCACGCTTACCCAGCCAAAGGTACCTGCCGTTGTCGGCGGACCGTAGAAAGTAGCCGACTTGATCGGTACCGATCAGTACCGAACGACCCTGGACCTGAGTGGACATCAACGAGGAATAGCCTGCGGGCCGGCCGGGGCCAGACCACCGCGTTTCACCGGTGTCGGTTTTGATTGCCACCAAAGGGGTTCGTTTTCCAAGCTGGACGTAAAGGGTGTCCTCGATGACCAGCGGGGAGCTACAGAATCCCCAGGTCGGGACCTCTTCGGAGAACCTCTCCGCCAGATCGGCCTGCCAGCGAACTTCGCCATCCATCAAGCCAACCGCAGTGAGAACTCCGGTCGCGCCAAACATGTAAACGACATCACCATCAATCAGTGGCGTCGCTCGAGGCGAGTTTCCGTAATCGAGAGCCGCCGGCGCGGGATAGCTTTGTTGCCAAAGCGGTTTGCCGCTCTCCAGCGACAACGCAATAAACATGTCGGATTGATCCACCGCATCGCGACCGCTGACGATCACGATGCCTTGGTCAACGGCAATGCCACCGACGCCGCCCGAAGGCAGCGACTGTGACCACACACGTTGGGAAGGATCCGGAAGCTGATCTGGCAACCAGTCCACCAGCCCATCCCGACTCGGGCCCCGGAATTGGGGCCAGGCACCGACGACGGCCGGCGCATCAACGTCCGCGCGAGACACCTTGCGTGAAGGCATCGACGCTTGCTTCTCCACCCAGGGGACGAATCCCAAGAGTGTTTCTAACGAATCGCGAAAGCTGGGTTCGGCACCGAACGTCAACAAGCCGATTTGGATTTCCTCCATCAACTTGGCAGGCAGCTTCTTGTTCAAGAATGCCGTTACGAAAGGAATCTTCTCCGTCATTCCGACGACACGCAGTTCGCCCTCACGGATCGAACCACAGCCTTTCAGCAGTGGTTCCGCATAGCTGCTGATTACCGCCGCGACTTTCTTGTCCTTGGGCATTTCCAGCATCGCAGTTGCCGCTTCACTGCAGGCCCCGAAACGCTTTGCTTCGGGGTTGAAAGTGATATTGGATTTCTCCAAAAGCTTCATCGCGGCACCGGACTTCTCTTCGGCCTCATCGGGGCCAAAGAGGAAGTCATACCCCGCCAGCGACGGAACGTCCTGTGCGGGATCGGCGCTTCGAACGACGATCAACCCGTGCTGAGTTGTCCCGCCGTCCTTGCCGGTCAACTGGGTGACCGGCTGAAGTCCCAGCCCCGTCGACTTTCCGTCGGAGACCACGACCGAATGTTTACCAACCACCAAATCCGCGGCGCCATCGGTTTCCTTGAGCGCTTCGGCTAGCGATTGATGCCAAACAACCTTGACCGGCTTCCCAACGATCGCTTCGAGCTTCTTGCCCAAGACGGCGTAGTCCCGCTGGGCGTAACCTTTGACGCAGTCGCACGAAAGCGGCTTGCTGAGCGGATCCATCACGACCAGCGTGAAGGGACGATCCGCAGCGTCGTCGGCAGCATTGAGACTGCCGGCCGTTGCCAGACTGAGGAACAGCCCGGCAACAAAACAAACCAGCCAAGGAGGTAATCTCACGGTCATTACGGCATCTCCAGGCCTTTCAAGTCCATTTGCTTGAACATCAATTTGCCACCGAGTTTGCCACAGTACTCCCAGCCTTTTTCACCCAGCGCGTTGAGTTTCTCTTCCGCATCGGCCTTGAAATCGTTCGGAGCGATCAACTTGTACTTGAAGCTCGGGCGCAGGAACTCGGCGTCGTAAATCGCGTGCCGTCCGAGGTCGGACTCCTCCGGCATGACTTGCGTCTCGTACTCCTCGACGACCGTTTCCTCAGCTTCCTTGACTTCAACCAGGGCAACTTCCGCCTCGGACGAGATATCCGCCAGCATGTCCGTCATTTCGACTTCGACTGCGGAGTGCTTCTCCTTGCATTCTGGCTTTTCGCAAGTGGAGCCATCACAGCCCTCTTCGCACCCGTCCTCGCAACCTTCCGCGTTGGGGGCACCTTCACGCAGCAATTTGACGGGACTTCCTTGACCGAGGTCCAACGTCATGGCGTTGCCTTCGATGGTCACTGTGCCCTCGAGCATACGGACTTGGTTTTCGGTCACGGCGACGCGATAGACGTCATCGGCGTCACCTTCTTCGGCCGGCAATAACTCGAGTGCAGCATCGGTCATAAACGAAGCATACTGGCCGGCATCAACACTCAATTCGCCAGTCGCATCAATCGTCCAACTGGTAACGGGAAGCATCGAATCTTCGTAAGACGTCGGTACTTCTTCGTCACCACCACCGAACAAGGATGCCAAGATGCCGCCGCTTTTCTTTTGGACTTTCGTGCCTTCCTTGGTCCACGTGCCCGCGTACGTTTTGGTGAACGCAGCCTGACGTTCGACGATCGCAAGCTCGGCATCACTAATCGGATACGCTTCTTTATTGCCCAAGACGCAAACGGCGTTCTTGTCCTGGTACATCATGTAGTAGAGGTCGTTTTCGGGATCGTGTCCGATCGCGCAGTGCTTGCAACCGCCACCGATTTGAGCTTTGCCGATGTAGGCAATCAGCGTTCCGTCGGCACTGAACCGCTTGATGTGACCAATGGAAGACTCAGCCGTCAGGACGGTGCCATCGGGCAGCGGCATCGAGTTCATGGGGTTGCAGCAACTACCGAAACCATTTTCGCTGGAACGGTCCATTTGACCGAACTGACCGGTGCGTTCTCCATTTTGATCGTAAAAACCAATACGGAATGATCCGTTTTCACTAAGCACCAGTTGGCCGTCGCAGCACTGGATGTCCATTTGGCCACAGCAGCCACGAAGATCCGACATGATGACGTCGCTGCTTTCGGGGTCGAGGTCCTGAGTCAGCGACCAGATGGAGTAGCCTCCGTTCGCCGGGTCCGAGGCACAGACGAACACCTTGTCGTCGCTGGCGGCCATCGAAGTCACTGCCATCGCGTATTGAACGCTGGCTTCCATGGACGGATCGAGTTCGAACTCTTCGTCGTCCTCTTCATCGGATTCCTCCTCGTCTGAGTCACCGATCATGCTTTCCATTTGTTCCAGCTGACTCTTGAGTGCTTCCAGCTGAGCGACTTGGACGCGAGTTCGTTCTTCTTCTTCGACTTCCTCAAGTTGCTTGACCATGTCGCGAAGCGGCTGAAGGCTTTCTTCGGTCATGAATGACCGCATCATGCGCTGCTGAGCTTCAATGGTGCGTTTGGCGAACGTCTTTCGGTCACCGATATGGGGTGAATCGATGGGTTCGGAGGTCAAACCGTTGTCGGTCAGCATCGCAACTTTGCCGCCGCCACCGACGAAAATCTTTCCAGCGGGCGATACCGCGATGGCCGAGGGCGAAAAGCTGCACTTCCAACGCGCCAGCTCGTTTCCTTCGGAATCAATCTTTAGCACATAGCCGTCTTTTGGGGCGGCCAAGCCATACGGACCGGCTGTTTCGGCATCCACATCGAGCTTCGAGACGGCCAGCAACAAATGCCCCTCGCCATCGGTTTTCAGCGTGTGCAGCTGGATGGCATCGCCGTCCAACTTGGGACGCAAAATCCCAATTTGGCGGTGCGTCGGAGACGCGATCTGGGACGACTTCTTGGCCGGCTCCGCGGCAGCTTGCCGAGCCGTTAGCCCCGAGAGGCTCCCTGCAAGGACTACCCCACACAGGATAGAAGTCCCCATCAATGAACGAAAAGACGAACGCATCCTTTTACTCTCCCTAAAGAGGTCGCACGTGATTCATGAAACGCCGGAGCTAGTCCTATCAAAAGTCTCCGGAACCGATCAGACAACTCAGAGTATAAGAACCCATTTCTGGGGGGATCACAAGAAATAAACGGTTTGGGGGGCGAAATCGCCCCTTTCCGGCCCCTTTGAAAAAAAGTCTCGAGAGAGTGGCGGATGTTGAGGCGGAGCGTCAACGGAACGGTTGTCGGCGTGCTTGTCGACGGAAACATCCCGCTCTCTCAAACCATGAGATCTGTCATGACTCGCAAAATCCGACTCCACAGACTTGCTTGCCTGCCGCTCGCCCTGACCGCCAGCCTCTGCATCGCGGATTCCGCGGCGGCTCAATTCAACCTTGGAAAGCTGATGAATGGGGCAAGAAGCTCCAGCGGAGGATCTTCGAGCTCGATTCCGTTCTTCCAAAACTCGCGAAACTCGTCGCCTCGCTCGGCTGTCATGCCGGCCGTGCAACCTGCCGTGCAACCCGCGGTCATGCCGCCCAGTAATCGAGGCCCCATCGGCTTTGGGCCCAACGGCCCACAACTGAATCTCGGTCGCGGCAACGCTAACGTCACCATTGACTCGCGAGGCGGCGTCGGAGTCGGCGTCGACTCGCGAATGGGTGGAATCGGCGTCGGTGTCAACGGCGGTGTCGGACAAAGCTCCAACGGACAAGGCGTCGGTGCCAGCACCAACGGCGGTGTCGGTATCGGAATCGGGACCGGCGGCGGAACAGGCGTCGGAGTCGGCTCGGACGGAGGCGTCGGAATCGGGATCGGGGAAAATGGAGGCACCGGAGTTGGTATCGGTGATTCCGGTGGTCTGGGCTTTGGACGCGGACGTGATGGCGGGACCGGAATCGGAATCGGGACCGAAGGCGGCATCGGTATCGGCGAAGGCTACCGCGGTGGCGTCGGAATGGGGTACGGAGAACAAGGTGGCATTGGTCACGGTATCGGCGTCGATGGAGGCGTCGGGATCGGGGAAGGCTACCGAGGCGGATACGGCAAAGGCATCGGGTCCAACGGTGGCGTAGGACACGGAATCGGGATGGATGGCGGTGTCGGCAAAGGCATCGGCATCAACGGTGGATACGGCGAAGGCGTTGGTATCAACGGAGGCTATGGCAAGGGCATTGGCGTCAACGGCGGCATTGGACGAGGACTGGGTGTCGATGGTGGCTACGGAAAAGGCATCGGAATCAACGGTGGTCAAGGAACGGGCATCGGCCTGAACGGTGGACGAGGACTAGGAATCGGCATGGACGGTGGCAGCGGCACCGGCATCGGAGCCGATGGTGGCACCGGCATCGGCATCGGCGAGTCCGGTGGACAAGGACTGGGAATCGCGACGGAGGGAAGCACGGCGGCGGCAATGGGCAGCACCGGTGGTAACGCTTTCGCTGCGGGCACCTCGCAAGGAACCGGCTTCGCCTCGGCCAGCCAAGGCGCTTCCGCAGGAGCGGTTGGAACGAACGGTCAAACCGCCATCAACCAGCAACCCGCACCCAAGCGAACGACCAAGAACCCCTTCCGCAAGTAAACCAGTCGCGAGTTCGCTCGCTTGAAAGCCAAACCCATTCACAACCAATCCAATCCAATCAAGAAATCATGTCCTACAGACAACTTTCATTCGCCACGTTTCAGCAGTGCTTCACTGGCCTCTTTGCAGCCTGCTTGATCCTTTCGATAGCGGGCAATGCTGACGCTCAATTCCCAAGCTTCAGCGGGAGCTTTCCCAAGTCCATTCGTGGCGTGATGTCATCACCCGTCGGAAGTAGTTTTTCTCCCCGTCGTCGCGGGAACATCGACTCCGTCGCGCCACCGGCTCAATCGATCTTGCCTGTCCGTCCTTCGCTCGGACAACAAGTCGGACAAGCCGTCGTGTCGGCCGCGATGAACTCGATTCAGCGTCCAGCGACCAGTCCTCGTCGCCCCGGTGTGGTCGCGCCACCCGCGAAATGCGTCCGCCCCGCACCCGCACCGATTGTTTACCCAACGTCTCCCCGCTATGAAACTCCCGGGCACATCGTTGTTCACACGCCGGTGACATCCGCGGACACCGTCTACGCCGGTCGTCCACAACCTTCACCGTCGGTCGAAGAACAACAGCTGATTCGGCTCCGGGCACTGGTGAGCCAGGCAAAGACGAACTTCCGAGCCGGCGAGTACAACACGTGCGTTGAAAAGATCAACCTCGCGATGGAACTCTCGCCCGAAGACGCTGACCTCCTTCAGTTTCGAGCCTTTGCGTTCTTCGCTGCCAACGAAATTGACTCCGCCGCCGCCGACATCTACGACGCACTGATGATTGGAGAAACGTGGAACTGGGATGCCGTCCGCGATCTCTACCAATCGAAGCCGCTCTATGAGATGCACTTGCGAAGGCTCGAACAACGGCGACGCGAAGAGCCCAGCATGGTCATGCACTTCACGTTGGCGTACCAATACCTGACGCTCAAGCATCTCGAACGAGGGCAAAAGGAACTGCGTCGGGCTTTGGAGTTCCAACCCGATGAACCACTGATGACCCAGCTCGTTTCGGTCGTCGATCAGGTCATCGACCAAAAGTAAGCATACGGCGGTCGCCAAACGGCCTCGCCGCCTCTCCAAGCGATGCTTTTTGCCAACGCCCTCTCGAGGGCGTTTCTCATGGGTAGAGCGCGTCCACGGCCAATTGGCTCCAAGTCTCCAGTTCCGTGCGTCGCTCTTTCAATTCTGCCACCGACAAGAATCCACCCTCGGCAAGTTCCGCTTCATTGCTGGCGACATCGGGCGATTCCAAAATGAAGCGGTGCACGACACCCAAGTGCACTTGCCCGACTTCGTTGGACGGGTCGTAGATCAAGCCTTCACGCGTTTCAGTGCAGGGAGAGCCCAAGCGAATCTCTTCGGCCAATTCACGCCGCATCCCCGTCTCATACGCGTCACGCCCTTCGGCGGCATCTTCCAAACTGATGTGTCCACCGATCCCGATGCTTCGTTTTGCGTGCAACCGTTTTTCGCCACCACCGCCGCCACGGACGTAGCTAAACAGGTGCGTCACGTTCCGATCATTCGTCCATTCCAAAACCACGTACGGGATCAATTGCTTGAAGCTCGGGTCCGTCTCCATTTGACTGCGAGGCCGATAAGACAATTGATCGCTCTCCAAAATCGGACCGAGGAACCGCTGCACATCCGGTTCAAATCCGTCAATGGTTCCGATGGCTTCGATCACGGAAGCGGGAACGACCAAAACATGCTCTTCAGCCATTTCAGCTCTGTCGCGTATGAGAAAAGGTCAGTGACAACAGCCCGCAGCCTAAAGAGACCACGCATCGCCGTGTACCCCCGAGGGATCTGTTTCGCTTCGGTGAATTTCACGAGTGTTCCATCTTCGTTTCAACTCAAGTCACGAGGACACAAGGACGCAAGGACGCAAAGGGGGTGCTTGTGTGCCTGTGCTTTCATCTCCGCTGCGTCATTGAGCTGCTTGTGTCTGCAACACCAGCTCGTAGAGCGATTCCAGTTCGCGTTCGGACGTGAAAGCATCTTGCCGTCGCAGCCACTGCTGTTGGTCTTGGTTGGACACTCCGAGCGACCGCAAGAGCTCTCGCGTTTGTTCGAACGTGGGCAGCCAAACCAGCTTTTCTCGAAACGCATCTTCCCCACCGGCCAGTTTGACGAAGTGGGGATAGTTCAGCACGAAGTAGACGCCGGTCTGAAAAGGCGACTCACGCTCGACGATGGAATGTCGATCAAGGACGTAGTGGCCCGGCCTTGGGTTCCACGTTACGCCGCTGGATTTGATTTGGATCGCGAGTTCGATCAGTCGTTCCGAGAATTGCACGTTGGTCTAAAGGTCTCTGGCGAAGCGAGGGGGAGCGTTGGAACGACAGGAAGGAATGGTGACGCTTGCCCGGGGATTCTAAGCCATGCGTACGGATTCAGGCGGCAACAGACCTTGGGCATCGGGCAGCGTTCGTAGATCAAAAAACGCCGGGTGTCGCGCGAGTAGCAGACGGAACATCGGAGACGCCGAAGCCTCCAGTGAATCCAACATTTCTTCGTCTCCGCCACCGGATCGCAGTTCGAGGATTGCGTTATTGAGTGCACGTCCAAACGGACCATAAGGTGTCTGGGCGAGCGTGGCCTGCCGCTTTTCGTAATACTCGGTTTGATCGAGCGTCTGCGGAAGACCGAGAAGCCGACTCGCGTTTCGGTAATCGTGTTTCTGCTCGTGGATGTCTAGCAGAAGACCGATCACAAAGCCCCTGCCCGGATCCTTCGCTTTGAGTTTGCTGGCGTAGTCGCTCGCAATCCTCATGGCGCGTGATTCGTAATTGAACAACCAATTCGCGCGAAGCCAGTCGGTCTTCACCATCAACGACATGGGATTGAGCTTGGCGGCCGAATCCAA
The DNA here is from genome assembly GCA_039821235.1 of Planctomycetota bacterium. GTDB lineage: Bacteria > Planctomycetota > Planctomycetia > Pirellulales > Pirellulaceae > Stieleria. The sequence goes on along the minus strand of JBCBOO010000013.1, from coordinate 32,480 downwards.
ATCAGACAGCGCACGGCTTTCGTCCCCGATGGCCGTAAAGTAGAGTCCTCGTTGATGCAGCAAACGCCAATCGAGCGATTCGGAGATGGCAGCCGATCGAAAGAACTGATCGGCATCTTCGAATCGATCCAGTCGCTGCCATTTGAGCATCGCATCCACAAGAGCGACATTGTCGGAGGTGAACTCGGGATCCAGTTTCCTTGCTTTCTCGAATGTCTCAAAGCTTCGTTTCAATCGAGCGAGCGGCGGTTCGGGATCGTTGCTCCTGGATGCAAGTTCGATGGATGCGAACGCGATGGAAACGAGAGGCTCGATCAAACGACTGTCTTCATCGTGTGCCTTTTCGAAACACTTCAGCGAGAGGATCAACCCTTCGGTGCTGTCCGCGTCCGCGTACGCATTTCCCTTCACCAAGCACCCATAAGCCATCGGGTCGGGCCTTTGATTTTCCTGCCCCGTTGTCACCAGGGCGTACCCGATCTTTTGAGCCACATCTGATGCGGCACGCGCTTGATCAATCAAGTTCGCACCCGGGCGGTTATCGGTTTTTTCGAGAACAAACTGATCGGCAACCCATTCGCGTCCCGAGACCGGGTCGATCAATTGCCAGTTCAGAATCCAAAAGTCTTTCTCTCCGCGTCGTTCACTTTCATAGGTCCCTGTCAAAAGTGCGTCGACGTCCAAGTCACGATCGACTTCGCTCCACTCGCGAAAACCGTCGGCGGATTGCGGGCGATAGGCGATCACTTCCAAACTTTCCACCTTGGAGAGTTCCGTGACGATAGCTGACGCGAGCCATTCGCCTTCACCGATCATTCGATTGCCCAGAGGCCGTCCGTCCTGATCCGGTCGGGCGGCCTCACGCGAGGAGCGGAGCGTCATGACGGCGATGCTCTTGATGTCCTCGGGCCGGACCGTGACTTTGGATTGCCCCATGGAGCCAAATAGGGCGCCGATCGCTCCGCCGGCAAGGCCGTTTAAAAGATACCTTCGAGAGATCGGCGTACCAGCGACGGTGGGTGCGAGTTCTTGATCAGCGGTTGGGGGCGCGGAAGCAAGTGACGCGCCACTGGGGACTGACGCTTGCAAGTCCGCTTGGCGGAGACGCGAATACAGGTCACTCGCGCTCGGTCGTTTCGTTGTATCCGCCTGGACGCAGTCTTGGATCAAGCTGCAGACAAGTGCCGACGTCTCACAGAGCGAAGGTTCAAACGTAATCGTCCCACGAAGTGTTGCTGCCAGTCGGTCGACGGGGGTCTCGCCGGGAATCGCTCGACGACCATAGAGGGCTTCGTACAGAACGCATCCAAGGCCGAACACATCCGCGGCATCGGTCGCGGGTTCGCCGCGTGCCTGTTCAGGTGACATGTAGCCGGGGGTGCCCAAAATCATGCCTGCACGGGTGGCGCTGTCATCACCATCGGCGGCAACCGGTGCATCGCTGAGCCGCGAGAGTCCAAAGTCAACGAGCTTGACGCGTGGAGCGTCTTCCTCTTGCGATCGCGATTCCAGCGCGTCGCGAACCAGCATGATGTTCTGTGGTTTGAGGTCGCGATGAATCACGCCCGCCGCGTGCGAGGTCGCAAGAGCACCGGCGATCTGCATCCCCAAATGGCGCGTCTGTTCCGGAGTCATCTTCCCTTCATCGAGCCGCGTCGCAAGCGTGATGCCGTCGATAAACTCCATGACGGCGTAGGGCTGGTCGTCTGTCTTACCAACATCAAACAGTTCCACGATGTTGGGGTGTGACAGCGAAGCCACCGCGCGAGCTTCGCGTTCAAAACGGTCAACGAGCTCTTTGCGTTTGGACGGAAAGTTATCCAAGTCCGCCATCCAAAGCGTCTTGATCGCGACGGGACGTCCGAGACGCGGATCCGTGGCACGATAGACGACCCCCATGCCGCCACGGGCAATGACACCGCTGATTTCGTACGGACCGACGGAGCCACGCAGTTGAGAATCTCGGGGCAAAGAACCCGTTGAAGCTCGACTTTTTTGATCGCTTCGGTTCGCGGAAGTGTCTTGCGATCGGCTGGATGATGTCGCGGGCCTGGACGCGTTTTCGAAAGAAGCTTGATCGGGTGCGGCGGAAGATGGCGGCTGACTTTGAACACTGGGCGTGGCCCAAAGCGTGTCGACGACATCTTCGCGGCCCGCGTCGGACTCCCTTTCCATGAGCTCCGCGGCGATGCCTTCGAGTTCCTCACGCAGGACTTCGATCAGACTCGATTGCGGAGCCTTGCCGCTCCGATCAATGTACAGCTTTACCGCAGCATCAACCGTGAGGGGCAGATCCGTGGCGAGGGAGCGTTCGAATTCGAGGCAGACCTCATCAATCAGCGCCAATTCGTTCGCTGACAGGTCATCCAAGCTCATTCCCGATGGTCCGTCCTGAGAGAGTTCGTATTAGTCTTCGGAATCATTATCCGTAGAATGCGCGGCTTCCGTCCACGTCCGCCGAATCAATTGCAACCTTCGCTCCGTGGCTCGCTTGCTCAATCCTAGCTTTTCGGCGATCTCGTCGACTAGAAATCCGTCCATTCGCATCACGGCGATTTGGCGAAGCTGTTCATCGGGCAATTGATCCAGCAGAACATTGCACGCTTCTTCGAGTTCGACGGACAGGTCAGCCGCCGCGTCATCGCCGGCGATTCCGCTGATCCCCGGCGACTTGCGAAAGTCGTCCGCATCGACAAACACGGATTCTCCTCGCACCGCACCGCCGCCTCGCTTTTGACGCGTGTGAAAACGCAAGTGTGCGTTGACTTTCCGGCCGGTGAGCGTGATCAACAGTCCCCAAAGATTGTCCGGCCCGCTGAGATCTGGAAACTGATCGCGACCGAGACCGGCAATGAAACTGTTGAATGCCGAAAGCGCGATGTCCTCTTCGTCACCCGTTCGCCGAAGGTTGACCGGCAACCGTTTGGCGGCGAGTCGAACCAGCCGCAGGAAATACTGGTTCCACAACTCAGTCGTCGCCTGGTCGTCGCCCTCGCGGACTCGCTGGAGGGTTTCCGCAAAACGAGCGGCTTGATCGTCGTAGCTTGGGTCGATTTCCATCCACTCATCATGACGCAGCCGACGCGAGGGGCCAAGTCGACGCGTCGAAATTCACGAAAGTCCGATCCGTGACCTGCTTTGTTCTATGGAACGATCCAGTGTGCCGCTGACTGGCGCGGTTTCGAGCCGGCAGGAGGTTCAAAATCAAGCTGGGCTCGGACATGGCCCTCTCTCCGCAAATAAAGCAAGTCCATTTGAGTGACGTGTGTGCGAATGATCCGAAAGTATTCGCGACCGCGTTCCGAGGTTTCTTCGGTGACTTGCCGATCATCCGTGGGGGGAGGCTGATCTCCTTCGAAGGGGATGCCGGGTGCCATCCGCGAAACGTATGCGGACCGGCTGCGCACGGGAACCTTCTGCCAAACTTGATCGGCCTCCGCCCCGCCAATGATGTCCGCTCGGCCGCGCACACGCAGCTGGACTTGCTGGTTCTCCGCGTAAAAGACCCAGGAGATCCCGTTGTCCAACTGGTCGGTTTTCGCCGATCGAACGTCGGTGTGGAAGTCAATCGTGCACGACTCAGCGATCGCATCGCGGAGGATCACGGTGCGTCCTTGGGGTCGTCCCTGGGCGTCCACCGACGAGACGATCCCCCAGTTCCAGGGGTGGCGTTTCGATGACGCCGCCGCCGCCAGACTTTGCCAGGCGAAATCGTCCAGCTTTGACAATGGCGCATCGTCGGAAAGTGTCATTTCCAAAGCGGCGCGAAGACCCATGTTGGATTACCCGATTTCGACGCAGTTGCAAATTTGGCCGAGCACCCCGGCACGTCGAATGGCCGGTGCGAGTGAACGCTTCAAGGCAATCGTTGGCAGATGACCGCGAATCACAATTCGGCCGCCCTCCTGCGTGATGATCACGTCCTGACGGTGGTTCTTGAGGGCCTCGTCAACGGACAAAACCGCATCGATGCGTTCGACCCAGGGGTTGGTATTCGACGCTTTCGTTGGGTTGGTCATTGTCGTGGGCGAGAGTCTGTGTGAGGCTCCATTTCATTTGAAAATCGGAATTTGTTGCCACCAACCTTTAGCCTGATCGCGGCAGCGGGATTCAATTGCGTCGGACTCCCGGGGGCCTCCAGAGGCCCGGAAAGGTCGACAAGACGCTACGCTAACGGGAACTCCACCTGTGAGCACCGGGACAAATGAACCCTGTTACGGCCCAAGACCCCACCGATCTTCCGTCCCCGGAGCTCATCCTGATGCCAGGCCTCGGCGCAGACGCGGACCTCTTCTTTCCGCAGATCGAGCATTTTGGCAGTCGCCTTTGGGTCTATACGGGTCTCTCGGAAACTCAGCTCGAGGGACAACCGCCATCGATGACCTGGGCCGCCGAGCGCTGTGCGACGATCATCGCGACACAACTAAAATCGGACCGCCCTTATGTGCTCGGTGGCATGTCGTTTGGCGGATCACTCGCCATGCAGGTCGCATCGCTCTTGGAGCGAAAGCCATCGGCGATCGCATTGATCGCCTGCAACCGAACGTCGGCCACGATTTCGCAAGGGTTTCGAGTCAGTCGTCGAATAGGCTCTCTGCTGCCGGATTCAATGATTCGCAAAAGCTTGGGAGTGGTTTCGTCCCTATTCGCGCGGCGCGAACAGCTTGGCGTTGACGATCGTGATCGGTTGCGGGCGATGGCCAATCGGGCTCAAATCCGGGGCTTGCTCTGGGGTGCGGCAGCCGTGGCTTCGTGGCGGTTCGATGACGCCGCCGCCTCCGCGACGGGAGTTCCCATTCATCAGATCCACGGCCAACATGATTGGGTGATTCCATTTCACCGACCCCACGTCACTCAAGAACTCAAGGGCGCACGACACCTGATTACTTGGACGCATCCCGAGGGGGTCAACCGCTTCCTGGAAGACGTCCTCGCCGATGTCCGTGCGAGAGGGTAAATCGGATCACAGGCTTTTGCGTCGAGTTTCCATCCACCACGTTCCGCTGATCCACTCTCAATGCGAATCGTTTCCTTGCTGCCAAGTGCGACCGAGATGATCTGCGGCATCGGGTTGAGAACCTCACTGGTGGGCGTGACTCATGAGTGCGATTTTCCACCGGACGTGACGGCATTGCCGTCGGTCACGCGCTCAAATCTTCCCTCCGGCGCGACCAGTGGCGAAATCGACTCCTTGGTGCGTGAACAACTTCAATCGGACGCTGCTCTTTACCAATTGGATCGGGAACGGCTGATCGAATTGCGCCCCGACCTGATCGTCACGCAAGCGCTTTGTGATGTTTGCGCCGTCTCCGAATCCGATGTCAACGCGGCTGTCTGCGATCTCGCGCCGGCAACCCAGGTGATCAATCTGGAGCCGACATGTTTGGAAGAGGTCTTTGAGAGTATTCGCGTTGTGGGAAAGGCCGCCAACGTTCCTGAAAAGGCGAACGACTATGTCGACTCGCTCATGGATCGTGTGCGGCGAGTGAAGTACCGGAGCGAAAGCCTGGCGCAACAACCGAGTGTGATTCTATTGGAGTGGATTGATCCACCGTTCAGCTCTGGACACTGGAATCCGGAACTCGTGCGGCTTGCCGGAGGGCACGACGTTCTAGGGCGAGCGGGGCAACGAAGCGAAACTCTGACGTGGGATGCGATCCTCGCAGCCGATCCGGATGTCCTGGTGATTGCCTGTTGCGGTTTCGACCTCCGGCGAGCCCGCGAAGACCTTCCCATTCTTGAATCGTACCCGGGCTGGCGGCAGCTTCGCTGTGTGCGTCATGATTCGGTGCACTGGGTGGACGGCTCCGCCTATTTCAATCGACCGGGTCCGCGCCTGGTCGACAGCTTGGAAATTCTTGCAAACCTTCTTTATCCCAACGTTCATCCAGCTCCAAAGTTATGAAAATCACCATCGTGGGAACCGGTCGCGTCGGATCGGCCATTGCGTTTGCGATGACCATCAATCCGATGGCCAGCGAGTTGGTTTTGGTCAATCGCTCACGAGCCAAGGCGGAAGGCGATGCGATGGACCTGACCCACGCATCCGCTCTCGTGAACAGCAATCAACAGATTGTCGCGGGAGACATAGCGGACTCCGCGAACAGTGATGTGATCGTGTTCACCGCTTCGGTGTCACTCGACGGGTTAGGCGAATCGAAGACACGCCTCGATTTGGCCCATGGAAACTGCAAGGTGATGGAGGAGTGGATTCCACCACTTGCCGCGGCGAGTCCCAAGGCCGTGATCGTCATGGTCACCAATCCCGTCGATGTGATGACCTCGATCGCATGCGAATATTCGGGGTTTCCGACCGGAAGAGTGATTGGAACGGGAACGCTGGTTGACAGTGTTCGTTACCGCAGCCTGTTGTCGACGGAGCTTGAGATCCATGCGGATGATATTCGCGCGTACATTTTGGGCGAACATGGTGACACGCAATTCGCCGCCCACTCCGCTTCGGCGACCGGGGGGAAACGATTCTACCCAAGTGACACCTCCAAGCGTCTCTTCGATGAGACGGTGAAGATGGGTTATGAAGTCTATCGCCGTAAAGGACACACGAGCTATGGGATCGCACTGGCAACGACGGCGATCGTCGACAGCATTGTTTACGACTTGCGGCACACGTTCCCGGTCAGTGTCCACATCGAGGACTATCTGGGTGTGAACGGAGTCTGCCTTTCGCTGCCGGCCGTGATCGGACGAAACGGGGTGACTCGAGTGCTGTATCCGACGCTCGAACCCGACGAACAAGAGTCATTTCGCACAAGTGCTGAAGTGGTCGGAAAAACGCTCGCGAGCCTGCGACAGGAAGCCGTTTGATTCCAAGGATTAATTTCCTCGAGGCCGTGGGTAGGGTCGAAGCCGAGGAACGATGCTTGGGGGATCGGATGGATTCCAAGGGCGGTCATTCCGGGTTTCCCATGCTTCGTTCGGCGGGAATCCGGCATCAGGACGCTTAGTTTGCCAGTCAGGCCCTGTCGAGTCATACTTGGGTGGACTTAGAACCACCTTCTCAAGCCAAGCGGATCCTACGGTGCACCCATCTGGCCGAGTTTCACATAAATGGTTGATTGCCACCGCTTGGTTCGTTTGCCTTCTCCAGGCTCCCGCGTCGAGTAGGGCCCAGCCACCGCAAGCAATGATCATGGGGCCCGACGGCAAGCCCATGCAGATCACGATGCCCGGCGGCCCAAACCAGACTGTTCCGGGACAACCGGGCGGAACACCGAATGCAGACGGTAAAAAGCCGGGTGATTCTGGAGAGAAAAAAGAAGCTTCGGATTCGCCCGAACCCAAGATCATTCGCCGTGGAGATCAGAAGGCCGGTGAAGCGGACCCGGAAGAGTTGAAGGCGACCGTCGGCGAGGATGGACGCGTTGCATTCCAGTTCCGCAATCAACCTTGGATCGAGCTGGTTCAATGGTTGTCCGAGATTGCGGATCAGCCACTCGATTGGCAGGAGTTGCCCGGTGACCGCGTGAATCTGCGTTCCCCGGGACGCTACACGGTCGCGGAAACGAAGGACCTTTTTAACCGCCATCTGCTTTCTCGCGGATACACGCTCTTGGAACTTCCCGGCGGGATCAATGTCTCGAAGACGCAAGGAATCAATCCGGCGATGGTTCAACGCGTCGCTGCGGAAGACCTGGCTTCACTGATGCCACACACCTTTGTGCGAACTTCGATCGAACTCGGTTGGCTCTCGAGTGAAAAGCTGGCCGAAGAACTCAAACCGATGATCAGCAGCAATGGCAAGCTGACCGCACTTACGACCACCAATCGTTTGGAAGCGATGGATGCGGCCGTCAACCTGGCGCAAATCGCCAGTCTGATTCAGCGAGAACGCAGCCAAGATCGGCGTGACCTGCTTGCGCCCGAGTTCCGACTTCGTCACATCTCGGCCGAGTCGGCCAAACAAATGTTGGAAGAGTTCTTGGGCGTCGAAAAGAAGAAAGCAGCGGCTCCGATTTCGCCGCAACAAATGCAGCAGATGCAAATGATGCAGCAGCAGATGCAGAGACAGATGCAGCCGAAAAAGAAGACGGATATCTCCATCGTTGCCAATCCACGCCAGAACTCCATCCTGGTCCGCGCCCCCGCCGATCGCATTGCGGTCGCAACCGAATTTATCAACCGCATCGATGTTCCCGGCCAAGGGCTGAACTCGCTCGCGGACGTGGAGGCCAGCGTCCAGGTCTACCGCCTCTTTACACTCGAACCCGAGAAACTGATCGAGATCATCTCCGAGATGAACGTGTTGGAACCGACGACGCGGATTCGCCCCGGCGATGACAATGGGGCATTAATCGTCTCGGGTTCGGCCGCCGACCGCTTTATTATCGAACGGTTGATCAAGCGTCTCGACAGCAGCGGACGACAGTTCGAAGTGCTTCAGTTGAGGCGACTCGAGGCAACCGAAGTCGCACAGTCGATCTCGTTCTTGATGGGAAAGGATGACAAGAAAGACGACTCCAGTAGTTCGCGACGCATGTTCTACTTCCCATTCGGCGGTGGGCAGGAGGACAAGAAACCGAAGGACGAGTTTCGTGTGGCCGCCAATTCGCGGTTCCGCCAAGTGCTGCTGTGGGCAAACGAAATCGAAATGGAACAGGTCCGAGACCTGCTCGTGAAGCTTGGCGAGTTGCCTCCTCCCGGCGGAAGCCGCAGCACGATTCGTCGGATCGAAGCATCCTCCAGTCCCGAAACACACGAGTACCTGTTGCGACTGAAGGCTCAGTGGGCCGCAATGTCGAATACGCCGCTCGATATTCCCTCGGCCGAGCAGTTCGTGGATCCGCTTGCCGATCGATCGTCGGACGAGGAATCCGATGAATCCGCGTCCGAGGGGGCGGACGAAGAAACGACCCAGCCGGAGTTAGATGCCACAAGCCGAGTGGACCTCGACCGCATCAACGAGACGCGCGACTCGGTCGACCAGGGAGGCACCACGTTGGTCTTCCGCCCAATTCAAGTCGACCCGGTAACCGACAAGACACAAACCGGCGGTTCGGAAAATACCAACGGGAGAGACCCTTCCAAGATGAACGTCCGCTCGGCGGCCGAGTTTGATCGACTCTTTCCAAACCCTCGCCGCGAAGTTCGCCAGCCCGAAACGAAACAGAGTGAACCGAATTCACCGATTCGAATTGAGTTAGATTCCGATGGTAATTTAGTCCTCATTGGAAAAGATACCGAAGCTCTCGATCGACTTGAAAACTTGATGTTGCGTGTAACGCCACCGCGTCGGCCCTACAGCGTTTTCGAAATTGAGAATCAAAACGCGTTCTATATCAAACTGAACCTGGAAGAGTACTTCGAAGAGGAAGAAAAGGATTCAGGCACGGATGACTTCGCAAGGCTATGGTTCGGGTTCGACTTCGATGAACCCGAGGAAACCGGCCCCACGGGATTGGGCAAAGGCAACGAGTTAAAGTTCGTCGAAGACCCGGATACGAACACGATTGTTGTTAGCGGCGCGACGTCGGCCCAGTTGCGCACGATCCGCGAGCTGATCGCACTTTGGGATGTCGCCGAACCTGTTAACAAGCGACGGATGCGTTACACGAAACTGGTTCAACTGGAACACGGGCGAGCGGAGAAGATCGCCGAAACGGTTAAAGAGGCGTATCGGGACCTGCTGAGCAGCAACGACAAAACGTTCGTCGCCGGTGGCGGCCGAGGCGCCGTCAACAACGGTGGCGGTGGATCTGCCAAGTCATCGGGGCGAAACCGTCAAGGAAGCGGCTTGGTCGATAGCGAAAATGGCCGTGATGGAGGTGACGTCGACTTTTCCTTCAAAGGCAAACTGTCGATGGGCGTCGACTCGGTGGGCAATACATTGGTGATCAGCGCCGAAGGAGAACCGTTGTTGGATCTCGTCGTGGATATGATTCTCAAGTTGGACGCAGCGGCTCAACCCGCGGGCGATGTTCAAATCTTGACGCTCTCCGGAAAAACGAGCGAGGAATCCATGGAAAGCGTCTTGCGAGCGTTCGGTGGAAAATCATCGCCGCAAACGACGTCTTCCCCCGCACGAAACCCGGGACGGCCCAAGGGCAAGCCGCAAGCAGGCCAGTGAGCCAACACGTAAGACAGGCTTCCAGCCTTCTCGATCGGGCATCGAGACGCTGGAAGCCAGACGGTCTAGTCGCAGTGATTAGCCGGCCGTTGGCAGCGCCGGTTCGCTGTCATTCATTTGAATCATCACGTTCGCCGACGGCGGCAACAGATCGACTCTTGCATTGGATTCAACGAGTGTGTTGACTTCCATGACCGACAGAACGGTCTCCAAAATCTCCGGGTCTTTGGCCGCGATTTCGTTCAGCGCCTTGCCGACGATCTCAGGCCGGGCCGCGGCGGCTTCGGCCATCTTCTGTGACACTCGATACGCGGTTTCGCTCTTGATCAGGCCGACTCGGTTTTCACCGTCCTGCTTCATCGCGCTGGTGACTTGGACCAATCGCTTGACCACTTTCTCCGTGATGTTGTCGACCATGAGTTGGTCGGTGAAGGCAACCTTGCGAATGTAGACCGAGCCAAGCTTGTATCCCCACTTTTCCGACAGCGGTGACACGGCCGCTCGAACAGTTCGGCTGAGTGAGTGTCGGTCTTCCAACATCATCTCCATCTCCAAATTGCTCAACGTGGAGATGGTCGAACTGGTAACGTTTGCCTGGAGCGATCCGTCGGGATTTGCATTGGTAAACAGGTAGGAAACCGGGTCGGTGACTTGCATTTCGTACCAGATACCGACGCCCATCGGTGTGCCTTCTTCGCTGTTGACCATCTGGCTTCGCAAGTAGTGTTGGCGAAGTGCCGTGTTCACCACGTAGGCTTTTCCAAAGAACGGAACGAGCAATGCCTTGCCACCGAACTTGAGGACTGGGATTTGCAGGCCGGGTTCATTGAGTGATCCGATCACTTTGCCAAACAAGGTGAACACCTGAGACTGGCATTCACCGACGCAAGCGTAGAGTCCAAAGAACCTCGCGAGCCCCAACAGAATTGGGATCAGCATCAGTCCCAGAACCAAGCCTCCAGCAAACTCAATCATTGTATTTTCTCTTTGTGTATTGCTATCGGGTACAGCGTGACTTTCGCACGTCAGAAGTCATCGCCGATGCCACGTTGATTGACTGACGAGTCACGAAGTGGTTTCAATGACGCGACTGGCGATGGAGTACAGTGGGATCCGCGTGTTACGCAAGTAGGCTCGCAGGCAATCGGAGCCCCCTTCTTTTTTGATCTCGGCAAGCGTTTGCGCGAGTTCACGCAACGGCGCGACTTCCGCCTGGGCGTTGTTGGTCGCAATCTCGACGGCTCTGGCACTCATCGTGATTTGCTGTTCGCTGTCCGCTCGAGCGGTGCTGAGATCGGCGGCGACTTGGTTGCGTGTGCTGTTGATCGCCGAAAGGGCTCGATCGACTTCCGGCGGAGGATCGATTTCCGTAATCAACGCCGCATCCAGCTCGATGCCGTACCGCGCCGTCGTCGATCGACACTGTTCTTCCATGTACTGATTCAGCAGTGGCAGGTTCTTGCGGAGGTCATTAATGGAAACGCCTTCCGAAAGATCGACCGCGGTCGAACTTTCATCCTCGGCTTCGCCCGGCCCCCCTTCCGGCGCCGCGTCGGCGAGCAGGTTTTGACCCTTCGGATCGACGAAATTCGCAACTCGCTCCCGCAGGACCGAGACGAAGTACCCCATGACGTGTTCCAGCGGGCTGGTGACACCGAACAAGAACGGATAGAGATTGCTTTCGCTGATCCGGTACCGCAGTTGCCCATTGATTCCGGTCGTCAAGTTGTCCTTGGTTACCGCTTCGATGGTGTCCTGAGACTTCGAGGGGTCCCAAGACAAGTCGACTGATTGGGTCGCCACACTGACTTTATAAACCCTTTGCCAGGGCATCTTAAAATAGGGTCCGCCGGGTCCGACGACTTGAACTTGAGGGTATTCATAGCGTTGTTTGTCGTCACCCGCATGACTCGGATCATCGCTATCACCCGCCGCCGCCGACTCATCCCCGACGGCTTGTAAACGTTGTGCTTTGCCGAAGCTTGTGACAACCGCGCGTTGATCGGGGCTCACGGTGTAGAACCCGCCCAGGATACAACGAAACACCGTGTAGATGACCAGACCTACGATCAGTCCCAAAAAGACCAACATGACCCACCCGTGTTAGAAATCGACGTGAAAACAGACGCAAACGCCGTAGCCGGGTAACCCTACTCCATGGATAAGAAAGGGAGAAAGATTCCGAAGCACGACCCACCCGTAGGACAGGCTTCCAGCCTGGCAAGCAAAACCCGTAGGACACACTTCCAGCCTGGCAAGCAAACCCCGTAGGACACACTTCCTGCCTGGCGAGCAAACCCGTAGGACAGGCTTCCAGCCTGGCAATCACACCCGTAGGACAGGCTTCCAGCCTGTCAATCGCAGCCGTTCCCAGGAAACGCTTCCAGCCGGTCTTACGGCAGACTGCTAACGTCGTGGTTTTGCGAACTTGATCTTCTCGATCAGTTTTTCCACTTCGTCGTTCGCGTTTCGATAGCCGCTGACCGACGTGATGGCTTGGATCACGTAGGCGTATCGCAGGTTGTAATCGGTGTCGATCTCGATTTCAGGGCCGTCGTCTCCTTCGACCGGACCGCTGGAGCCGACAATCTCGATCACATTGGCCCGTAACTGATCGAAGTTGGTGTCCAGGTTGACATCGTTCAGAGACATGGAGGTCAGCCGGCCGTCTCCATCGGCACGAAGCCGAAGTTTGAGCGGCAGGTCGGCGATGTCCGACGTCGCGCCTCCGTCACCGGCCAAAGGCATCCGCACGCTGAAGTCGCCTTCCATCTCGACGATCTTGAAGGTCATAACAAAGAACACAAGCAGCAAGAAGACAATGTCAATCATGCTGGTCATGTTCAGTTCATTCTTCTCCTGCTCCACTTGGTGACGCATGCGCATTAGGACCGGTCCTCCTTGGCGCGAAGTTTAAAACGCTCCAGTTTCAAGTCTTGCGCGACGCGGATGATCTCCTGGACCTGACCAGCGGCAACATCTTGATGCCCACGGATAATCACGTTCGCGTCTTTCGGCTCCAAGTTCTGCGAACTCAAAACACTCAGCTCTCCCCGAAGTCCCGTGCTGAGCGTTTCGGTGGTGTAGCTATCGCCGCCCAAGATGATTTCACCATCTTTGGCAACGTGCAGAATGATCGGAAACTCGAGCGGCCCATCTGGCGGTTTGACCAGTTGGCTGCTGGGCAACTTGACCCGCTTGTCGGATTCCGTCTGGGAGAAATTGATCAAGACCATGAAGAACGCGATCAACTGAAATGTCATGTCGATCATCGGAGTCAAATCGCCTTCCGCGAGGTCGATCTTCTTGGACTTGACTCTCATTGGCCGCCGGCTCCCGGTTGAATGTCCTCAAAACGGCTCATCAGGTTCTCACTCTGAACGCCGACTTCCAGCAACAGCTGGGCGACACGGTTTCGCAATATATTGTACGCGGCAATCGCGGGGATCGCGATCGCCAAGCCAACCAGCGTGGTGAACAACGCCGTCGAAATCCCCGCCGCCAACTCGGACGGTTTGGGGGTCTGCGGACTGGTCGCGATGACTCGGAACGAGGCGATCATCCCTTGAACGGTCCCAAACAATCCGATCATCGGGCTGAGGTTGCCGATCAAGGCCATGTAGCTCAAGCGGTGCTCGAGTTTCATGCTTTCTTCTTCGCCGACTTCCTGCATGCCTTCGATGGCTTTGTTGTAACCACGCGAAATCTTTGCAAGACCGGCCGAGAGCACTTGGCCTAGTACCGACTCATCGGTTCGTGCCATGTCATAGGCTTCTTGGAATTGCTTGGCGTTCAGCTTCTCCTCGAAACTCTCGATCAGTTCTTGTGGGCAAAGCGTGTCCCGGCGAGCGGCGAGCATGTTCATCACGAACAGTGACACCAGCGTGACCGAGAGAACCAGGAAGACGATCATGTACGTGTAACCGAGCGACTCGAGCACCCAACCGAGCAACGAGTCCTTATCACCCGCGGCCGCCTCCGCACCGTCTCCGGCAGGCTGCTGCGCATCAGCGCCCGCGGCATCCTCTGCGGGGGCTTCGTCGGGAGCCTCATCGGGGCCATCAAAATCCCCGAATTCATCCTCCGCATCGCCTTGGGCGTAAGCGGACGAAGCCGGCATGGCAAAGACACATGCCGTCAGAATCGCGATCAGTGTTAGTAATGACAGCCTTGAACGCGCCGTCGACGGTTCAGAAAAGGCCGTGGATTCCGATTGAGAAGAGCCAAACAGGTTGTGGCCGAGCACGTTGGTCATCAACGACAGTCTCCGAACGAAGCACGAAAAGAGGAGGATGCTGGAAGAACCAGGATACTCTAACAGAAGTGCTCATTCAGCTAGTCGCCCGACATCGATTTGACCAAAGTCGGGAAAAGAATTGCCATCGGCTCCGTCCGATGGTTGGGCGTGTGCGGGGTGTAACCCGCAATTCCAGTACTACGAGGCAGACACGTACGCGGACAACGGAGCTTCCGTCGGTTGCTCGCGGAGCGTCACGTGCTGGCGCGAGGGTTGAAGGGTTCCCTCAAACAGACGAGGCTCATTTGCCGAGGTGGCGGTTCCGGGATGAGCGAAGGCGAGCTCCCGATCGGAGAGCTCAAACTCCGCATTTGCCTCTTTCGCAGCCAGTTCGCCGCGAAGAATTCGGACTTGGTCGGGGGCCTCGATTCCGATGCGGACACGATTGGAATCGATTCGGACGATCGTCAAACGGACGTCATCACCGATCATGATTTCCTGTTCAACTTTTCGTGAGAGAATCAGCATGGCAGTTTCCTTTGCCGTCGACGGCAGTAGCGAAGAGGGGAGGTGATCCGAGCCGCCAGATCACATTTTCGTTGACTGCGGATGAATGCACCTTCGATGCCAAACGGAATCCCCGAACCGTTTTTTCGACATAAGACCTTTTATAATAAGCACTTAGGGAATTAGGTGGGTTTTCTGTTCCCCGCACCAGAGAGGAACGGACGGAGATCTTTACAACGAATTGAAAGATTGACGTCGGGGTGAAATACGGTAGACTGAGCACGCTTGTTGAGAATGACTCGCAAGTTCATCACGCCCCTGTGATTCACGGACTCGCTTCGATGCAGTCAACTATTTTGAATGTCTTTCCCAGTCAGTGCGGGAATCAACGCCTCGTACTCGTGAGCGACTTGGACGTCGCGACCGGAACCGAGACGCTGATGCTGCGTCAAGAGTCGCGTTCTCCGGACGTCGGGTGGTTTGTCCAAAGTTGTATTTCGATTGAGCCCGACCAAGCGGCTGCACTGAAAATGACACTGACCAGCAACCTGGTCCAACGCCAGCCGATCAAGACCCAATCCGCTCCCGCCGTGATCGCATTCCCGGCCGCTGTGGCCTGAGTGACGGCGACCCATGACCGAACGCTTGGGCGTGATGGCAAAGTACTGGCAAGTCGGCCAGGTGAAGACGCGTCTCGGTGCGACGATCGGTCTGGAACAGTCGGCACGACTGCACCGCATTTTTTGTTTGCAACTGGCCCGCAGTCTCTCCGAAGTCGCCCACCGGCGCAGCTTTGTCGTGACGCCGAGCGATGCAATGCCATCGTTTGAAAACGAACTTCCTTCGGAATGGGCGCTGGAGCCTCAAGCCGACGGAGACCTCGGATCAAGAATGAAGCACTGGTTCGCGAATCGCGAAAACGCTTCGTCGAGCATCTTGATTGGTGCGGATTGTCCACGATTGACTCGGCAAGATCTCGAAGAAGCGTTCGCATGCCTTGCGGATCACGACATCGTGCTCGGCCCAGCTCACGATGGTGGCTACTACTTGGTCGGCTTGCGTTCTCCTGCCGGCAGCGTGCTCAACGCGTTGTTTGATGGAATGGTTTGGAGTCAGAGTTCCGTGTTCGAGACGACCCTTCAACGAGCTGCCGCTTGCGGATTGTCCGTCGCTACGCTCACACCGAATTCGGATGTTGATACCGAAGCAGACTTGTCGCAGCTGTTTTCCGATCTGCAAGCGAGCGACCGTGACACGGATCGATCGTTGGAACGTGAGATCCAAGCGGTCATGGCAATGCGAGACGACGCGTGACCAAGCATCTTGATAGAGGAGCCGACGTCGCGGTTCTGGGTGCCGGAGCGATTGGGCTTTGCGTGGCTCTGGAACTTGCAACACGCGGTCACCGAGTGAGTGTGATTGATCGAGACGCGTTGGACGACGCGTGTTTGGCGGCCTCGATGTCTCCCCGACGGGCTTCGACGTGGGCGGCGGGTGGAATCCTTCCCCCGGCAAACCTTGCAACGTCGACCGACCCGATCGATCAGCTACGAGGCTTAAGTCATGCCTTGTTTCCTGAATTGGCCAACCGACTCCAAGACCGAACGAGCATTGATTGCCAACTCGAACGTTGTGGCGGGCTCTATCTGTCCAATTCACCTGGCGAAACAGCCTCGATGGTCGGCATGGTTTCTTACTGGAACGAGTTGGGAATCGAGTGCCAGACTCTGTCAGCGGACGACCTGCTGTCGCGGGAGCCGGGACTTGATCAATGGTTAAACCTCCATCCGTCCGCGCGGGCGTGGTTTGTTCCCGATGAGTATCAGATTCATCCGCCGTCGTTGATTCGGGCCTTGGTGTCAGCCTGTCGTCAGCTCGGTGTCGCTTTGCTAGGGGAAACGACGGTCTGCGAAATTCACGATGTTGATTCCGGTGTGAAAGTTACCTGCGAGGACGGCGGAACGTGCTATCCAAAGCATGTGATCGCCTGCGGTGGGGCTTGGTTGGGAAAAATGTCGACGTCATTGCAGTTGCACCAAAGCATCGTGCCCGTGCGTGGGCAAATGCTGCTCTTGCGGTCTCCGCGAAGGATGTTTGCGAGCGTCCTGAATCTCGGCCACCGCTATCTGATCCCACGACGAGACGGAACGGTGTTGCTGGGATCATGCGAGGAGGAAGTCGGCGCCCAACACGGGACCACGCCAAGACAACTTGCGGAGCTGCGGCGGTTCGCATCCGATTTGTTACCGGATCTCATCTCCGCGGAGGAAATCGGTGCTTGGTCGGGTCTTCGTCCCATGACCTTTGACGGTTTTCCAATGTGTGGCAAACTGCCGGGCAGCGAACGTGTCTTTATTGCGGGCGGCCATTTCCGAAGCGGCCTTCACCTCGCACCGGGAACGGCGGTTTGTCTCGCTGATTTAATCGAAGGCAAGCAACCGCCGCTGGACCTCGAACCGTTTCGCGTCGGCAAGCAACAGACTCCACCCATTAGCAACATCGATGGATCAAGACACGCACGCGGTTGACAATCAGGACGCAACCCTCGAACCACCCGGAACGATCGCCGTCATCGGGGCGACACCGCTCGGTTTGGAGGCCGCGCTCTACGGACGGTTCTTGGGATACGACGTACGAATTGTTGAATCCGACTCAATCGCAAACGAGTTGACCGAACGCCGCGATCAACCACTTCCAATGACCCCCAGTCGTTGTTGCTCCCCGCTGGCGTGGCAGGCCATTGAGACGCATGCGACATCTGGATCACTCGCCACTCACCCGACGACCATTGCGGAGTGGATCGACAACGTTTGGGTCCACTTGAGCGAGACCGATCTGCTGCGTGGCAGGCTCGTGTGCCCGGCTCAAGTCGGCTCACTCGAACTCATCGCAGCAGAGACCGAAGACGAAGAAGAAGTTCCGCCGGACTTTCGAATCAAGCTGAACGATTCGCCCGAAGGTCCCGAAGCGATTGATGTCGAGGCCATTCTGTGGGCGACCGGTGTTCATGCGGCCCAATCCGCCGCGAAGTTCTCAATTCCATGTGACTACTTCCATCTCATCGAGCCCTCCGAAGAAACCGGAGACGAAGAAACTCGGTTTTGGAACGGCTTGAAACGAATCGTGAAAGTCTACGCCTCGCTTGGTGGACGCAAAGACTTAGATCTGTATCGCCCGACTCGCGGAGAGTGATGCTACCTGACCCGGTAGCCTTGTCGGGCCCAGTCGAGCATCGCGATGATGCTATCGTTGACCCCAAAGGTGAGCTGGCCAAGACGATCGCGAAAGTGTTCATCTTTCAGGCCGGCTCGGCCTTGCAACTGGCTTTCAAAGTCGCCCGGCGTGCGCCGTTCGCCGATTCTCACCGAAGGGACGAAGCGGATCCCCGAGTGTGCTTGAAACGTCGATCGGTGACGCGATTCCAAGACGAGATTGTCGATCGACACTTTTGCCGCATCCTCGGGCTTCATCGGCAGTTGACCCGATTTGGCGGAGAGAACGACATTTTGCATTCGGATTTGATTTGGGATCGCCTTGGGGTTCGAATAAACGGCAAACCCGGTCCGTGGTGACTTATAGATTAACGTTTGCTTGATCGTCGCACGGCCAATGCCATGGCTCGAGAATTCGTCGATCACGTGCAGCGACTTCGCGGCAACCGATTCCAAAGCATCCGATTTGTCAAAGATGCACTCGCTTAATTGATGATCGCTTCCGATTTTTAAGTGAAACCCTTGGTTGATGGCAGTGAGCGCACCTCCACCGGAGCGAATGCTGTTCGTGGGCCTTTGACCTCCCCAGTGGATCGTTCGCCAAACGGATGCGGGGGCTCCAAAATCAACCTGTCCTTTTTCACCGTCGCCGCAATACCCATCGATCGTATTATCGACGTAGGCGTTCAGCCAAACGCGTCCGCCCGCAGATCGCATCATGGTTGCGTTGTTGCTGGATGAACAAAAGAACTCGCCGATGGAGTCGACGCGGCACGCTTCACGGGCGGAGGAAAGGTACTGGTGGTGGCTGTAAATCGTCGCCGGACTCTCTGTCAAACTCGGATACCGACGCGTATCGATATGACCGTTCATGTCCCAGACATTTTCGCTCAGCACACAGCGGAGTCTTGCGTACCGAATGAAAATCCCGGACGAACGTCCCGTCAGTCCCTTGATGCCTTGATACTTCGAAGTCCCATGAATCCGGTTGCGCGAGAAGACAATTTCACTGGCGGCATCCATCGATTGCCCGTCTAAGACAATCGCTTCGCTGTGATGACGAATATCACAGTCGACCACCGCAACACGCGCGTAACGGTCGCCCAAAGAGATGCCACGATTTTGACGAGCTGAAAGGCCTCCGAAGTGTTCGGGCGAGTGACCGGGAGCGGACGGAGGGATCCTCTCGCGGTCCACCAGATCCAACGAACTGACAATAACGAATGCCGTTCGTCCACGCTGGGACAGGCTGCGCAGTTTGGGGCGCGGCCCACTCCCGTAGGACGAAAGATGGATCGGTGAACGCCAACTCACACCTCCCGATGTCACATCGCTTCCACTTGGCAGATAGAAAGTCCCGTTAAAGGTGCTTCCCCTCGCGAATCGAAAATCGACACAGGCCGTCACCGGATGGCGGGCATTGTCGCGGCAACGAGGAATCAGGCGACTCGCTGCCGAGAGCGTCTTTTTCGGCGTGTTGGGTGTGAGTCCGTCGTTCGCGTTGTCGCCCGCATTGGAAACAAAGATCTGACGGAATGAATTCAAGCGAAACGCTGCCAAGGCCCACGCTTCGGCTCGCTCCATTTCACTCAGTGACAGGGTAGCATTCCACAGCCCAAAGCAGGCGAGGTCGTCCGCCGTTGCGTCTCGGCCATTGTGTTTTGCAAGCAGCGAGATCGATTGCCACCGCTCGGTTGAACCCGATGTTTCTTCTGTCAAGGGTTGCCCATTGAGCCTCCAACTGCGTTGGCCGTTTCCATCATCATTCATCGTGATCAAGACGATCGAACCGTCCGTGTGAACGCCATCGGCAACATAGTTTGGGTGCAAGGTTTTCGAGCGGCCGGCCGCGTCGACAAACGTGACCGCGTTGAGTGGACGAAAGCTGCCTTCCGTCTGCCGTACCACCCACATCGCTGTCATCCCAGCTGAAAAGTCAATCTGGTCGAGCTTCAACGAGTAGACGCCCTCATTGCTGCTGCGTCCCCCACCCCCGCGAAACACGGCCCGCCCCGCGATTGAGGCAGATGATCGTGGCCCCGACCAAAGCGGAGGACGTTCTTGAGTCTGGGCGATTGGGTCAAAAGCGATTGCATCTTGCCCCGCAATCGCTGACCAACGCGGAAATCGAGTGGCGGGTTCCGTGGGAGGTGATTCATTTCCCCAGGGGCGATCCGCGTCCAGGCAACTGACCAAAGCGTTCGGGCGTATCAAATGCCACGCCGTCGGCTGCGACCGCTGTCGCGGATCATTCGGCTGGAACGAGTAGCGTCCCTGAACATTGAGTATCGATCGGTTGCGCAGCTGCAACTGTCCGCTTCGATCGGTCGAATTCCCCATGCTGTCGGCGGCCAGCGGACCGTCCCACGAGACCCGCACGGTTTGACCGAGGCGGATCCGATTTTGGTGTGACACATACCAGTCGAGAATCCAGCGAACTTTGCCCGCATTTCGATCGTCCAAGCGACAGTGCACGCGTGTCATGCTTGCCGATACGTCCACTCCATCAACGACGACGCGCAGTGGACTGGCAGTCCACTGCGGCATCGAAAAACGTTCCGGTCGAGGACTGGCTTCAAAGACAATTGAGAGCACGAGCCCGTTTTGAATGACGGCTGATTCCTGGTCCCATGATGGCTCCGTTCCAGAAGGAACGAACCGAAATGTCGACGCCCCAGCAGACTGAATGGCGAGGCAAGAAACGAGGGTCGCCCAAACGATGCATCGAACGTGTCTCAATCGATTTTGAAGCAATGAACTTCCTTGTGTCTTGGTTGGCTGCGTCAGTTTTCAGCGGGAGTCTCAATCGCCCGAGAACGCGGGGACTTGTCGATGACATAGCGAGTTTTCAGTGCGTGGTGTTTCGAACGAAGCACGGGAGGAATTCGATTGGCAAGACAATTGATGGTAGATCTCGGACACCTGCGCTGCCTTGGCATCCCAGGTATACGTTTCTTGAACATGTCGCCGTAGTAAGTTTGCTCGGATCTCGATTTCGGAGGGATCGGCACGGAGTTCGCGAAGTCGCTTCTTAAGATGCCCGATGATTTCATCGCGACTTCCCATCGGAATCCGGAATCCATGTTCCTCGCCGACGAGATCCGCCAGTCCGCCGTAGGCTACGACCATCGGGACTAAACCAACCGCCATGGACTCCAAGGCAACCGCCCCACCAAACTCACGAATGCTTGGGAAGACAAAAAGGTCGGCTTCGGCCATGCGGTGTTGAACTTGATCATGTTCCAGTCTCCCGGAGAACTTGATTGCCGGCCCCAGTCCGAGCGTTTCGGCTTGCCTGCGAAGCCGAGACATCTCGGGACCGTCACCGACAATCTCCAGCGTCGCCTGCCCCTGCTGAATCAACTCCGCTGCGGCGTCAACTAGCATGTCGCATCCTTTGTAAGGCACCAGTCGGCCGACAAAAATAAGTCGCAATGGACCATCAATGCGCCGCGTTCGGTGGGCCTGGAAACGGCTGGGATCGATCCCATTTTCCGGCATGAAGATGCACTTATGACGGTACCTTGCCGGCATCTGTTCCAGTGTGTCCCGTGACCCAACCAACAAGGCCGACGCTGCTTTTCGTGTGCCATGAAAACCTGGAAGCCACCGATAGACGCCGCGCACGTAAGACAACCACTCACGTTCCTGACGGCGAATCGAGTCGAATGCCTTGGGCCAAGGGACGCCCCCGTTAAGTGGTCCGGCGATGAAAGGAACACCTATTCGTTTGCAACGTTTTGCCAGCGAACTGGGCGTGGTCGGTGAAAGCGGCGTCACACGATGCACTACATCGAACTGGCGTGCTTTCAATTGATCGCCGAATTGTTTCCAAACCTGTCTTTCAAAGACCGGGTAGGTGAGGGCGCGGATCGCCATCACCGTTGTCCATCCTTTTCCCGCACCACCGCGCAGTCGGTTCGCAAGTCGATGGGCGGGCGCCGCAATGCGTTCCGTATCGATCGCGACAAAGTCTTCCGGGTCGCGAAGTCCGCTTCGCAGCAGCGCGTCACGATTTCGAATTTGTGTAACCAAGCGTGCGTCAATGTCTTTACGACGACGAATGGCCATGCAATGCGAGTAACCGACCAATGGAACGCTCACTTGTTCCGGGTTGCAGGCTTCGGAAATCAAAAGAACGCGAAGACTCATCGTGACTCCTCCGCAACGGCCGCCTCGACCGGGCGTGGATGCAAACCGGTGGAAGTCGTTTCGAAACGTGGACCGCGCATGGATTCCGGCGGGTCAAGTCGACTCGGTTGCCCGTTGTTGTACCGCCATTGCGATTCCATTTTGGCGTTCAATAGCTGCGTCGCAGTTCGCTTTCCTTTCCACAAACAGGCTCGCTGAAACTGACGCAAAAAACGGCGAAACTCCGCATCTTGGTACCGTGGTTTTTGTCTCAGCCAGCTTGCCATGTAGCCCCATGCCATTGCGGCGCCACCGAAGACGCGAGGGCGTTGTTTCATACGTGAAATGGCACTTGCCATCATGTAGGTCCACCCGGTACCCATAAAGTACTGACCGAAGCCGTGCCGAAATCGGCCGGTCAAAATTCCGTGCTGACTGCTGCCCATCGCTCGCAGGTGCAAGAACCGGATCTCCGGGTCATCATACGACTCCGCCAGCCAGCCCTTCATCCTGCAGCGGTGACAGTCGATGCCATCCCACATCACCTCACGCACGAAGCCGCCGATCTCCTGAAAGCAAACCGTGCGATAGAGCTTTGCCATTCCCACCGACATCTCATCGCCACAGCCTTCGGAGACCAGTTCACCCTCGAACGACTTTGTGCGATTGCGCGACGCCGGGAAAAACGGCTTGCCGCTGCACGTGCCAATCCGAGGGTTGGATTCCATTTTTTCGATCAGCCGCTGGAAGTAGACTCGCGGAAGGTCAAGATCGAGATCCAGCTTGCAGATGTATTTGTATTGGTCCGGATCAATCGAGTCGTATCCGGCATAAAACGCATCAACGACACCGGGCCCGACTTGTCGTTCCCCGCGGTCCTGTCGCGTGATAACACGAATAAACGGGAATCGCTTCTCGAACTGTTTAAGAATGGCTGGCGTTCGGTCGGTGGAACCATCGTCAACGATCAGTACCTTTGCGGGCAGCAAGGACTGGTTGACGATCGCGCGAAGCGTGCGTTCCGCATACTCTTCTTCGTCACGACAGGGAATGATCAGGCAATAGTTCGGAGTCAACGGAGAGACCTCCCGGAATGAGCCAACTGAAAGAGATCGCAAAGACGTTCTAGATTGACGGCCGTTGAAAATTCGCGTTCAACATGCAGTCGACCTTCCCGCCCCCAACGTCGGGCAAGCGACGGATTTTCGATCGTAAATTGAAGGGCTTGCGAGATAGCCATCACATCATCTGCGTCAACCAGAAACCCACTGGACTGATGGTCAATCAGCTCACGAATCGACTCCATGTTCCCGGCCAGCGTCGGAAGGCCACGCGCCATGGCTTCCATCAAGACGACCGGGATTCCATCGCGATCACCGCAGGTATCTTCGCAGCAGGCCAGGATGAAACAGTCCGCCGCGTCGAGTTCTTGTCCCACACCGGAGTGTGCAAGAGCTCCCGTAAAAACCACTTCGTCATCCAAGCCAAGCCGTTTCGCCAGGTCCACCAATTCATCACGAAGAGGTCCGTCACCCACCAAGGTGAGACGCATGGGCGTCGAGACTGTCTTGATGGTCTCCGCAAACGCACGAATCAATCCATCAAACCCCTTTTTCTCAACGAACCTGCCGACCGATAAGACTCGAAAGACGCCCTGCTGGTCGGGAGCGTTCTCGCTGGGTGATGGGTGGGGCACGTCGACACCACAGCGAACCAGCCTCAATCTTGGCTCGGCGTTTCGACAGAGAGATCGATAAAACTCGGCGTGCCATTGGCTGATGCACGCAACGCCGTTTGCACGTTGCAATTTCCTCAACAGCAAGTGCCTTCGCTGAAACAAGTCGTTTGCGTGGCCGGTGAATGTCCAAGGAACGCCCATTGCAACAGCCGTATACATCGCAATCGAAGACGATGAGTGAGCGAAGTGGGCGTGCAAATGCTGGACCCGTCGCTCGACGAGCCGGCTTGCGATCGAAAGCGACGACGCGGATTGAATCAGACACTTCATTCGGTCCCGGAACGACGTGCGTTCCCCGGGAAAACACGCGTCTTGAACGCCCATCGCAAGAACTCGCATCGAACGAACCGGGTTTCTCGCGAACCAGACGAGAATCGCAGTAGAACGTTTCATCCAAGCCGTTTCGTAGACCAAAACATCGGGACGGGACACCGCATGGGCTGGTCGCCTCGCCGCGCGAAGTGCCACGGTCAAAACCCGACGGCCCGACCTCTGCAACTCCTCAGCCTCTCGCCACACAAAGGTTTCACTTAGTTCCGGATAAGTCGGAACGAAATAGGCCACCGATCGGATGCTTGTCTCGGGTGCACAGGCCGCCGAGGCAGTCGGTCGATTTTCAGAAAGCGCATCGCCGCGCGTTGGACTAGGAGCCTTGTACTCGATCAACTGGCTACTGCGCCGCGTCAATCGATTGAGCCAGAATCGCAATCCACCGATCAATTCAGCCGGCTTGCACGCGAGTTGCGTCAAGGCGCGCCGTCCTGCGAACCGCCAAGTGGCTCCATCCCGTCGAAAACGAAGTGTTTGGCGAACGAGTTGCGCCGGGTAGATCAGCCATGTCAGCAATCCCCAAGGCCACAGGAAGACGGAAGCCGCAATCGCAATCCATGCTGCGAGACCGCCCCACAGGAGAATCCCCCAACACTGGCGGCGCATAAAGTGCTCGGGCGCACCGCCATGACGATGGAAGCCTTCAAACGCCGCATGCCCGTAACGAGTCGAACGTCTCCACCACTGAGAAAAATGCGTGAGATCCGCATCGTGAAGCGTCATTTCGTGATCGAGCCGAACGACTTTCCACCCTTTGTGTCGAATTCGAACACACAGCTCAGGTTCTTCGCCGGCAATGATCGAGTCATCAAACCCGCCCACGGATTCGATTGCTTTGCGACGAAACAATGCATCGCCGCCGCAGGACTTTGCCGTGCCAGACGGCGTCGCCCACTCCAAATCAATCAGTCGATTGTAAAAGGAAGCGTCGGGTGATCTTTCACGCCTTCGTCCGCAAGCAACGGCATACTCCGGGTGCAGCTGCAGGTACTGGCGTGCATTGGAAAGCCAACCTGCTCTGAGTTCACAGTCGCCGTCCATGAACTGAATCTGGTTGACATTCGGATTCCGTTCGATCAGACGCTGCCATCCGGCGTTTCGAGCGCGAGCCGCGGTGAACGGCGTTTCCGTATCCAGCTCAACGACGTCGACACCGAGTGCGGTCGCATGTTCGACACTGCCATCGGTCGACCCGGAATCAACATAGACGACCCGTTCGGCCGGAATCTCTTCCAGAACGGAATCAAGACAGCGATGCAGACGATCGCCTTCATTGCGGGCAATGATCACAACGCCCGCCGTTGTGTTCGGTTCCATCATCCGAATCATGTCGCCTCTTTCGCCTCCTGAATCCGGATGGCGGAAAGGATCTTCCGAGCCACCTGATGGCAATCCGATTCCAACGCTCGTTCGCGAGCTTGACGTGAAACCGATTCGAAGTTCATCGCGTGGTTTGCGATGCCTTCAATCCTCTCTGCGATTTGCTCGGGTGAATGCTGATCGACAAGGTAACCGTCGGTTCCATCGTCGATCATCTGAGGCGTGCCGCCGATCCGTGTCGCGATCGAAACCAATCCACACGCCATCGCTTCCAGCAGCGCTACCGGACTCGCTTCGCCCTTTCCAACGCTCGGCAAGACAAAGACCTGTGCTCGCTGAAGCTCTGAAATGACCACTTCTTGATTCGCCGCTCCAACAAACTTGACGTGACCTGTCAGTCTGCGCCGGGCGACTTCGGCCTCCAATTCCTGTCTCTGGGGACCTTCGCCAACCACGCGATAACTGATCGCAATGCCACTGTCTTGCAATCGTTCCATTGCGGCGAACACATCCGTGTGCCCCTTGCAGCGGTTCAAACGAGCCACTGTCACCAGTCGGACCGGATCGCTTAACGACGGGGCGACCCGCGGAAGCGACGGTGGACGAAACTGCGAGCAGTCGACGCCCAATGAAGACTGAATCACGCGGTCGGGCGAGAGTCCAAGTTCACGAATGACCTGTTTCCGGTTATTTTCAGCGGCGGCAATGATCAGGGAAGCTTGTTCCGTTTTACGATCATGGTCACCACCGTAAACCTCCAAGTCGCCTCCCAAACGCAGACTGAATGAACTGCCGGCGAAGTACTTGGCAAACGCAATCAGGTGAGCTGCATTGGCCATCGAGTGCACCACGACGTGATCAATTCCCTCTCGACGACAGTACCGAGCCAACGATGCTCCACTGACCAACAGCCCCAGCAGTTTGACCTTCCCCCGCAGTGGCTGATCGGAAAGAGAACAGAGATAGCGCAGCGACTGGAGTAGTCCGGTCGGGTGTCTCAAAAACTGCAGGCATGCCGATAGACTCGACGGCGGCCACGCGTGAAAGACACTCGAAAGATCATCGCCGAAGGTCTTTGCATAGTCTTTGGCCTGCCCACTGCATCGCGTCGAAAGCAACTGGACACTCTCCCCAAGATCACGCATCGCAACACCGACCCGCCACATGGCGACGGACGTTTGGTTGGGAAACTCGGTCAACAAAATTCCAATCTTCACTCGTGATTCCTATTGCAGATGGTTGACTGCGATCCGGCGTATTCGCGCACTCGATCCACGTTCCAATCGGGTCAGCCGTAACTTGCGCGCCAATAACTCGGTTGCCCACAAACTCAACCCGAACCGCCGAATCCGAAATCGATGCTTGCCCCACCGATTTTGAATTTCGTACCACAGCCGCTTCGATGCGCTGGCCGGTACCGCTTCGACACCACTCGGCTCATAGCCGCGCAGTCGCAGTTGCTCACCGATGCGGGCCTCCAACACGCCCAGCTCGGCACGAGTGAGCTTGCGTTTCCACTGCCACAGTCGACTCGGGTCGGGGGGCTGATAGTTCGTGTCGACGTGATAGTGAAGCATCTGCTCGCTAAAATCGACGCCCAAGTGATCGCACAACGAAGCCAACTCCGCGGACGGGTTCTGAACCAGCGATTCGTTGCAGATCTCGTAACATTGTTCGGCCGGTACGAGTTCGCGCAGCGTCTTCCAACTCGCTTCGGCGGCTTCCCAAAACCCGGCGGCGTGATGAAGGTGTCCCGCCCATCCCATTTGCCGGCAGGACCGTGCAACATCTCTTCCGTCCCGGTAGAGGTAGATGAACTTTGCATGCGGCCAAATGGCTGCCAAGCGTTCGAAGTTTCGATGAACCGACATGCCAGTCATCACGAATGGCTTGTCAACTCGCGACGCCAATTGATCAAGCAAGCTATGGGCAATGGCGTGATAGTCCAGCGAAGGATCCGCGGAGAGCTTCATCGCCGCAAACCGGCGTTCCGAACCAAGCCAATTCGCGAACTCCGCTCCCGAAGGTGGTGCCGTCGGATCAGTCAATGGATCGACCGCATATTCGAATTCACCGAAGCATCCGAGTTGGGGATGGTGATCCAACATCAGTCGCAAGAGTGTGGTTCCGGATCGAACGGAACCAACTAGGAAAAAGTGATTCATGAGAGTTCTCCCGCCTGAGTCTCTTGCAAGTTGCGTGCGGATACGCCGACGGTCGTGCACTCATCGTAAAGGGATTTGTGACATCCAGACCATGTGCTGAATTCGCCAAAGCCTTCGCAACTGAGCGGACGAGGCAACTGAAGGAGCGTCGACAGTTGACCAAGATCGTCATCGAAACGTTTCTCCAGCTCGCTCCGCAGATCATTCGACAACTCTGGCCGATTGCGAATTTGCCACAGTGACTTGATCGAGTCACGAACGGACGGTGGCACCAGCGTCTTCCTTGCCCAACGAACCCCCGGTGCGTTGACGATTCGATCGCGTATCACGCTTTTTCGCATGCGATGAGAACTGATGTTGCAAGGTGCCAAGTCCGTTTGCCAATCGACAGGTCGATCCACATCCAGGAACCGCAAAATGGATCGCAGTGTCGGTGTTGGCGCGATTCGCAACGCATCGAACGAAACGACCTGAATCTGTTTTCGGTCAAAATTTTGCAGGTACGGCTTCAACTGGAATGCATACCGGCTGTAGTCGGTCAAAATGGAAAAGCGTCGCACGGCCAATTCGAGTGGCTGTCGGATCTTTCCCACCGTCCATTCGTGGATGTACTGCGAGATCAGCCGGTCGATCGGGTGGCGGATGACATAGATGATTCGAACGTCGGGGCAATGCTCCACGATTCGCTCGACTGTTTTGGGGTACGTGGGGAGCTTTGCGTAGTGAGTGGAAGACTCGCCGAGCATTCCCGGATGATTGGGGTTCGACCAACAGGACGCGTACCAGTCCCAACCGCGTTGGAATTGTTCGTCGTTGCTAAAGAAGCATGGCTCCTTTAACGAAGAGAGATTCAACTCCGGCAGTGCCGCCAATTGGTCATGAAGGGAGCTGGTCATCGACTTCATCGCGCCGATGACTAAAAAGTCAGGTCGTACCATCGTTAGCGGTTCCTACCGTTCATGGGACGCAGAAAGTTGATCCAGATGTCACGCCATTCCGCCTTGCAGTGGGGCGTCGGACGTCGTGTGAGCAAGGCCTTTGCCTTCGCAAAAGCACCCCCTGTCATCCAAAGCAAGTTGGCAAGCAACAAACCGCTTCGGCCGAAGTGTTTGGCGTAGTAACGCGTTCGGGCGGCGTAGTAATATCGAGGACGCTTCTTTCGCGCCGACTGAAGCCGTTTGACCGAAGACGACCCTCCGCGAAAGTGGATGACACTCGCATCGGGGCAATGCACGATGTCGTAACCCAGACCATTCACCTGACGACAGAAATCGACATCATCGAAGTACATGAAGTAGCCTTCATCCATTCCACCCAGTCTGTCGAAGACGTCTCGACGAATCAAAACACACGCAAAACTGGTCCAATCAACCGCTTGTGCCTCATGTCGATCGTCTTGCCCAAGCGGCATGGCGACTTCCGCCCACGGCAGTCGCTTGGTCACCCATCCGATCGATGCCGAGCGAACGAACTCGCTGGTCGGACGGAAGTATCGAAAGCAGCTGACTTGTGATTCACCACTCGGCCATTGCAATCGGGGGCTCGTGATGCCGATCTGCCGATTCGATTCCAACGCCGCCAGCAATCGTTGAATCGCTTTCGCACCAACGAGCGTGTCACTGTTGAGCAAGAGAATGGGAGCGCCGTCCGATGCGCTCGCGCCGAGATTGTTTCCGGCGGAGAAACCGTCGTTGGACTCCGCGAGAATAAGCTTGCACCACGACCAGCCGTTGTCCCCGATGGCTCGCTCGATGACGCGTCCCGAGTCGTCTCCACTTGCATTGTCCACCACGACGCAGTCGACAGCGAGGTCTTCACGTGTGTCGGCAATCGACTGAAGGGCATCGATCGTCATCGAAGGCGTACGATAATTGATCATCACCACCGTCACGGCGTGCGCGATGGATTGCGTCTCGCGCAGTTCCGTTGGTCGATCCAATTGCAAGGGCAGGTTCATGCTGGGCTCCCTTGATCGATGACCGACCGGCTGGCGGGCTCGATTGCCGCGCGATCCTGTGAGGCGTCGTCGTCGCCAGCCAAACCCTCCCTTGTGCAGGCCTTCGCGGGCGCGCCCGGCGGGACGCAAGACCGTTCCTCCACTGCCGACAAAAAAGCCGCTTCCAAACGTTTCGCGGACGACTGCCAGGTCATCGTCGCAACCAACTCGCCCGCCCGTTCGGATCGAGCTGCCCATTCCGTTTCATTGATCGTGGCAAATTCGATCATGGCGTCCGACATTGCGTTGGCATCGCCAATTTCGACCAATCGGCCGCCTCCCTTTTCAATCAAGTTGGCTCCCGCGCCCGACGGAGTTCCGATCACAGGTGTGCGAGCCGCCAGCGATTCAATGATCGGAAGTCCGTACCCTTCGAAACGGCTCGGGAAGAGCCAGGCGGTGCATTGCCGGTAGAGGTTTGCCAATTCGGAGCGGCTCGGTTGATGGCAGAATTGGTCAAACCATTCGAGTGACTCCGGCATGGTCGCCCCGTAGCCAATCAAACAGATGTCATCGCGGATTTGCTTGGCTTGTTTGATCGCCTTGATGGCAACGTCGGTTCCCTTTTTCTCAAAGTCGGGAGACCACATCATGCCGAAAACGGGTGCGTCTGGCTTTGATCGTTTCCCGCAATCGAATTCATCACGATCGACCGCGTTCAGAATGACTTCGCCTCGCACGTCGGGGTGCCGCTGACGAATACGGTTGGCTATCCAATCGGAAACATAGATTTGTCGCAAAGGAAGCCGATACGAATCGTCCGCCGCCTCGCCGTGAATAGCGCCCTCGTCATGCTGGACGCAGTAGAAACGCTTGCCTTTTGCCGGGTCCAAGTTCGCCGCCCAAATAGCGGTTTTCCAAAAAGACGCCATCACGATATCAGCATCCTGCAGATCATCGTCGGAGATGGGAAAGTCATGATCCACGGTTCGATAGGGGACTCCGTACGCTTCATAGTGAGACGCCGGTTGCTTCCGTGTTTCGGCACCATCCCAGAACCGTCTCGGCAAAGAAGCCGAATCGATGATGCGTTTCTTGAATCGTTCTCGAAATGGCGGACGCCGTTTTTGGTAACAAACGATCTCCACATCGTGTCCAAGCTCAATCAATTCCCGCGCATAGATCGCCAACACGCGTTCGCCTCCGAAAAGGTTGGGAGGCGGAGAGAGAAATGTGATATTCACTACGCGACCTCCCGGCTCATGGAATGCCCGTCGGTCTTCTCGGCGAGCAGCGTTTCGACCATCGCATCTGCCGGATCACCGGGCAGGTAACGACGCGTCCACATGTAAGCGCGTTCGCCCATTGATCGCAGAGCTTCGCGAGCATTCCACATCCGTTCCAGTGAATCCGAGACGGCTCGAACGGAGGCAGAATCGGCGAGGAAACCCGTTTCTCCATCACGGATCAACTCGGCGTTTCCTGCGACGTCGGTCAACAAGCAAGGCCGCCCGCAGATCATTGCTTCGATCGCAGCAAGTGGCATGCCTTCGACACGCGACGTCAATACAAGTACATGATGGGAGTCCCAAATCGTTCGGACATCGTTGACGTGTCCGGCAAATTGGATGCCGTGCAGATCCAACTTGGTCGAGAGACGTCGAAGTGACTCCTGGCAAGGACCCGCCCGAAGAAAGTCAATTCGAAGCGGCGATGTCGCCACTTTCTTCCGGCCAGTCCTTGCAAGAGGAGATCCTGCCCTTTGTGTCGTGGATCGAGCCTGGCGACGCACGCAATTCGCAGTGGACTCTCTTCCGGCCAATGAAAACTCTGCGGTGGAACCACATTGAACGGGTTCCAAACCACTTCCGCATTCGCCAGGCTCACGCCCAGCTGACGCTCGGTTAACTCGACGTTGCCTTTCGAGACGAAGTAGCATCGCCGTGCTTTTGCCAAGACCTCCCCGGCTTCTGCTGATTTGGTATCGTTCGGCCAATAGTATTCCGCGACGACTTGTGTGATCAGATCAAATGAGATTCCGCGGCTCGCGCAGGCGGCTCCCCAGCCTACACCGTCCTGGCAAGACTGCGAGATAACGACTCGGTCTGGTTGAACTTGATCTAGCCACTGGTAACCTCGTTCGCTGGCGCTCGCTCCGCGCACGCGATCAACCAACCGAATGGCTCGGCTGGGTTTTTGCCGCCGATGCAGCTGGCCGCCTTTTGATTCAAACTTCGCGAGTTTCTCTGGTAACGTGTCGTGACCCACGCAGTTCGCGGCGACGTGGTGACCCGCATCAAGCAGACGCATGGCGGCACCCCACCAAAGTTCTTCACTGCCAGCCCAGGGAACTCCTCCCATGGTCGAAACGAATGCAAATTTCATCGCGGCCTCCGGTTGACGAGAGGTGACGTGGTGTCCGCGACGGACAGACCCGTCATCTGGATCGATTGTTCCGAACGTGCATTTGCCTCACGGGGTCGGCGCACCACGTTGGCTCGCAAGAGTTGCCAACCTTCCCGTCGCCAAGGCATCAATCCGATCGCCGACCACGCGTACGAAATCGACGTTCGCTTCTCACCGGACTCGAACGCCCACCAACCGTATTTCAACTCAAATTCAAATTTCGATCGGCGCTTTCGACTCGGGCGGATCTCCGTCTTCGCCGTGAACTGGCCTTCGATGCCTCGTCGCTGCCACGCTTCTTCACAGATGGCCCGCAAACGCGACATCTGATCACCGCGTTGTGTTTCACTAACCGAACCGCCATGCAGTCGATACTTCAGCAGCGAGACCGGCAAATTCGCCAGCTCCGCAATT
>JBCBOO010000139.1:0-16499 GCA_039821235.1 Planctomycetota bacterium | reverse complement strand
ATCGCGCACCCAGTTTACTTGGTGCTGTGTTGATTTCGGTCAGCCTTCGTGCGAACCACCACATCACGCATGCTCGAAACAGCGTGGTGAGTGTAAAGCAGAGTGCGATCATCTCGGAGCTGGAAAACTTGGCATTGCCGCCAAAAGAAACCAGCAAGACGATCAGCAATGCGGCGGCACCCGAGTTGACCTTTAGCGCAACCCCTTCGTGCTTCGTGAGGATCAATAGTTGTTGGCAGCTGCCGCCCAGCACGATGACCAGTTGACCGACCAACAAAATGCACATCGTTGTCGCAGCTTGCTGGTAACCGTTTCCGAAGCCCAGCCAAAGCATGGTTTGTGGGGCAATGAACAGCGGCAACGCACACAGCAACGAAGCGATGATCGAAACCGTTGCGGTTCCGGAGAGCAACGATTGCAAGGAGGCATGCTCACCCGCGATGAACCGTTTGGTGATGATTCCGGTGACGGCCATGTTCACCATGGCAAAGGGCATGCGAAGGATGAAACTGATGCGTTTGGCCGCCGAATATTCTGCCAACGCATCTTCAGCCAATGTCCAGCCGGCAAAAAGGAGATCCAGTTGCTCGACCAAGAAAACCAGAAGCGATGCGGCGGCGACGGGAACACCGACGGCCAACATACTCGGGCTGGGTGTGTCCTCCTCGTCGGGCGACGTCGGCTTCGCAGCGGACTCGCGAAACAAGTCTCGCACCAGCCAAATGCCAACTGCGGCGGCGACCAAATTGGCGAGCGCGAGTGAGATCACGGCCCGCTGCCACGAAACCGTGACGATGCACGCGGTCGTCAATATGCCTAGCAACAACAGCCCGTTTGAAATGGGGCCTCCATTGGCACCGTCCAGCAAATTGGCTGTCTTGAGACGCGACTCGGCTCGTGCGGCGCCGGCAAAGAATTGGTGCGTCCCACGCATCGCGACGGCGAAACCGACCGTCGCGAATACCCACCAGGCATAGGTCTCCTCTGGAGAGGTCGCATTTTGCCAAATCGAAAGTCCGATGCCGGTGATCAGCCCGACGACCAAGGCGGCGACGCTGAGCGTTCTGGCAATGCGTTTGAGGGGTTGGGCGATGGAAGTTCGTCCATGTCGCGCCTCGGTGACCCAGCGAATGGCCACCGTCCCCGATCCAACGCCTGCGACGATTCCCAGAAACGTGACGACGGCTTGCAGGTAGCTAAACGTCCCAAAGTCAGCTTTGGATGGCATCACCCGTGCAAACACAAACGCACTGCCGGCAACCAATGCGATATTGATCAACCGACCGGCAAGAGCCCATAGCCCGTGACGTCGGAAAGATGCATCAGGTTGGTTTGTTTCGGCAGCCATGAATCGTTGAGCGAAAGTCAGCCGGACAGTCGTTATGTTTCTTACAATCGGAACCTTGCGGACGGCTCCCAGGCTCCGTGCCATCAGACTGCCGGGCGTGTCACGATGGTTCTCGCTTCCGAAAGTGTCAATAACGATTACACTTGCGTGGCTGGATTCCCACTGCTCATTCCCGCCCAATCGTTATCCGTGACCGCACTGCTCAGCTACGTCGTTTTCCTGATCGTTTGCTGTGTCGCGGGATTGATCGCTGCAAAGACGCTTGGACGACGATTCATTGTCGGCGCCGGCCTTGCAACCTCTTTGCTTGCGGCGAGTTGGTTTCAGGTGTCGTTGGGTGACGCGCCACTGAGTGTGCAGTCCACGATGGCTGCACTCGTGATGATCGCTTTCTGTCTTCATAGTGGCAAAGCGATCTGGTCGCCGCTGACGCTGTTGGATGTGCTCGTCGCCTCCCTCGTCACTTGGAATGTCGTTTGCGACAGCTTTCATGACGGATTTCAACCGGCGCTACCGTTCATAGCTTATGGCGAGTGGGCACTCCCGTATGTGACGGGTCGCTTCGCCGTGATGCATGGCGAGTCGATTTCCAAGCTCGCACCCTGGTTCGCGATGATTGGTGTCGTGATCAGTGCCGCCGCGATCTTCGAATCCGTCACGGGAACGAATCTTTGGGAATCCATCTTTGTCCCCGTTGATGACCTGGTGCGGACCAATCGAGCCAAACGATACGACTTCCTGTACCGAGCTCTCGGGCCGACGCGCCATCCGATTTTCTTGTCGGTGGTGTTGATGTTGCTGGCGCCCTGGACAATTGGTTGGGCAGAGTCTGCGGTCGGACGGTCCGAACGACTTTGGGGCATCGGAAGTCTCGTGGCGTTACTCGCGGGAGTCGCCTCCACCATCTCGCGAGGCCCCGCGGCGGCCTGCGTCATTGGGTTCGCGTTCTTTGGGGCAGTCCTTCACCGAGGCATTCGTTACGTCGTCGTCTTGGTGGTGGTGTTAGGAAGTGTTGCCGCGTTTGTGGGACGCGATTCGATTCTTCGTGTCTTGGAAACGGGCGGAGAATCACGGCGTACGATCGTTGAGTACGAAGGCGAAAAAGTGATCTACTCGGGAACGCGGAATCGCCTGTTCGTGGTCAAGATTTATGCGCCGCTGGTTTGGCGTTCTGGCGCGTTTGGTTATGGAACCCAAGCCACCGACAGCTTTCCGCCCAACATTCCCGGATTGCCGACCGACCCCCGAAGCCGCGACCGGCTGGGCGTGGTGGACAATGCTTATCTCAACGTCGGGCTGCGCCTGGGCGTTGTCGGGCTGGCGATTTTTACTGGGATGATTTTGTTGGCGATCGTTCGTTGCCTTCGGCTGCAATCCGTCGCCAGCACGACGCTGTACCCCGCTGGAGGGCTGTTTGTATCGGCGCTCGCGGCCACCCTTGTTGCGGTCGGCATCGAGATTTCGACGGTATTTCTCTCCTACGACTACGCATTTTGGCTGCTTTTGACGCTGGGTGTCGTCGCGGGGGTCGATGCTCGCAGCAAACAGGTGCTGGCGGCTGGATGATTCACTCGAGTCAAAAACCCGGCAAAACCGAATCAAAAAACCTTGTTGAGAACCATTCTCGATAACCATGCTGGCTGATACACTTGCGTATCGGCCGCGGTGTCGTGGCATTCCAAGGTTTGATTTCCCCACTCAGCAGTCCGCAAACGGTGATCCAAGTTCCAACCTCCTCCGGAATAAGACGCAGCTTCCTTGCGGCCGTTCTCTGTCTTGCCGCTTCGTTGATCGGTTGCGACTCGCAGCCGGCAGGCAATCAGTCCGAGCGGACTTGGGTCGTAACGACGGGACAAATCGCCGATGCGCTCAAAGCGATCACGGCTGGGACGGACGTTCAGCTGAAGGTTTTCTGTGGGCCAGGCGTCGATCCGCACTCCTTTGCAGCAAGCATGAGCGACGTCCAGGCGATGGCTGATGCGGAAGCGATTTTCTTCAACGGGTTTCATCTCGAAGCCAAGCTTCACGATCTGCTGCACGGCGAGTTTGAGGAGAAATCGTGGTCGATGTCGGAGGCGTTTCCCAAGGACGCGCGGTTGGACTGGTTGGAGGATGGTGAGATTGATCCCGAAGCTCCGTTTGATCCACACATCTGGAATCACTTGCCGGGATGGGCGACGTGCCTGGAAGGTTTGATCGATCAAGTTTGCGAAATCGATCCCGAACACGCGGACCGATATCGAAGCAACGGCCGGGTTTACATCGAGGCGGTATTGGCCGCGCACGAAGCAGCTCAAACGAGCTTTGCTGAAATTCCAGCCGAGAAACGGGTGTTGGTCAGCGCCCACGATGCGTTCGCTTACTTTGCGAAGGTGTATGGGTTCGAAACGCTGGCGGTTCTCGGCGTCGGCAATGATGCCGAAGCGGACGTGCGAACCATGCGAGACGTTGCGAAAGTCGTGAGCGAACGGAAAGTCCCGGTCATCTTTCTTGAGTCGATCACCAATCCCAAGGTGACGCAGGCGTTGCAAGAAGCCTGCCAGGCTCGCGACTGGAATGTGCGCATCGCGGATCAGCCGTTGTATTCCGATGACTTGGGCAGCGAGGCTCCACAAGACACTTATCTCGGTGCGTTTCAGTCGAACGTGGATTTGATCGTCAGTTCTCTCACTCAATAGTTTTTGCAGCGGCACCCAGTGGACGCAACTTTGTCATCGCACGCCATCGAAACTCGAAACCTGACCGTCACCTATGGTGCCGAACCGGTCTTGTGGAATGTCGATGCGCAGATCCCGCACCGAGGCATGACGGGGATCATTGGCCCCAACGGCGCGGGAAAAAGCACGCTGATCAAGGCGATCTTGGGCATTGTGCCCATCGCGGCGGGGGACGTTTCGTTATCGGCAGCGTGTGGCGGTCCGGTCGAAGCCAACTCGATTGGTTATGTTCCGCAACGAAACACTGTCGACTGGGATTTCCCCACCAGCGTTTTTGACGTCGTGATGATGGGAACGTATGGGCGGCTGCGTTGGTTTCAACGGCCCGGCAAGGAACAGCGTGAAGAGACCTTTGCGGCGCTCGAGAAGGTCGAAATGCAAGACTTCGCGCGGCGCCAGATTGGTGAACTTTCGGGGGGACAACAACAGCGTGTGTTTCTCGCGCGTGCGTTGGTACAAAACCCTTCGGTTTATCTGATGGATGAGCCGTTTGCCGGAGTCGATGCAAAGACGGAACACGCGTTGTTTGAAATCATGAGCCGGCTTCGTGAAGAGGATGCAACCGTTGTGATGGTGCACCACGATTTGACTCGGGTGCAGCAGTACTTTGATCATGTGGTCATGCTCAATCGAAGATTGGTTGCCAGCGGCCCGACTCGATCAACGTTCTCAAGTGCGAGTATCGAAGCTTGCTACGGCGTTGCGGGTCAATCGCTGGTCACCACGGCTTGTTGAGCGGTTCGGCGATGGCGTTTTTGGAACTCGCGAACGACTACACCGTTCAAGTGGTGGTTCTTGGGAGCGCCGGGATTGGCGGCGTCAGCGGCGCCCTGGGTTGCTTCGCGTACCTTCGTCGGCAGAGTCTGATGGGGGATGTAGTCAGCCACTCGTCTTTGCTGGGAATCGTACTCGCGTTTTGGCTTGCGTTTCTCATCACGGGGGAGAGCAGTCGCAGTCTTTGGGTGCTGATGCCCGGTGCATTGTTGGCGGGGCTTGCGTCGTTATTGCTGTCGCGTTTCATCACCCGGCGAACGGCTCTCAAGGAAGATGCCGGTTTGGGTGTCATGCTGGCGATCTTCTTTGGTTCGGGAATGATGTTCTTGCGTTATCTGCAACGCAGCCAGCCTCGCGTCGGCGGTCAGTCCGGTTTGGATCAGTATTTGTTCGGCATGGCGGCCGCGATGACGAAAGCGGATTTATGGATGATCGGCGTCTTGGGCGGTTTAGCGTTGTTTGCCATGACGCTCACTTGGTTCCGTCTCAAACTGATCACGTTTGATCCGCAATACGCGGCCGGTCTGGGGCTGCGACTGGGGCTCTACGAGGTCGTGCTGCTCTCGCTGTTGGTGATTGGCATTGTGATCGGGCTCCAGATCGCCGGCGTCGTGTTGATGGTTTCGCTCTTGATCGCGCCGGCCAGTGCGGCACGTCAGTGGACGAGTTCGTTGGGAAGCATGGTGATGTTGGCGGCGGTGATTGGAGCGGTGACGGCGGCCAGTGGTGCATTCATTAGTGCGCTCGTCGGCTCGTTGCCGACCGGTCCTGTGATCGTCTTACTGGTCACGCTTGTCTTTCTTGTCTCCTTGATTGCCGCCCCGGGACGAGGATTGATCTTTCGGTATCGCGAACGGAGACGTGTGCGTGTTGCCTGAACTTTCCATTCAAACGTGGACGCTGATCATCGCGATGGTGACGGCGGTGACCTGTGGGTTGTGCGGCAGTTTGCTGTTGCTCAATCGCCAGGCAATGGTCAGCGAAGGACTCAGCCATGCCGTGCTACCGGGGTTGGTCATCGCATTTTTATTGTTTCGTAGTTTCAGCTCACCATGGTTGCTGCTGTTCGCCGCGGGAAGTGGATTGCTGATGGTTTTGGCGACCGAACTGCTTTCGAAGACCCGGCTCGTTGATTCCGATGCGGGACTTGGGATCGTGTTCGCCGGCATGTTTAGCTTTGGCGTCCTGTTGGTCAGCATGGAGCTGCGCAACGTTCACTTTCATGCAGACTGCATTATCGATGGGAACTTGTCCCTCACACCGCTGGATCGGATGGAAGTTCCCGGGTTGGGGCCGGTCCCAAAGTCTTTCGTGACGATGTCGGGATTGTTGTTGGCCGCACTCACGTTCATCCTGGTGTGTTACAAGGAATTGAAGGTGATGATTTTTGATCCGATGCATTCACTGCGTCTCGGCTTGCGGCCGAGGCTGATCAGTTACCTGTGGCTTTCACTGGTTTCACTGACGGCGGTGGCGGCATTTGACGCTGCCGGCAGTATCTTGATCGTGGCGTTGATGATTGCGCCTCCGGCGACCGCTTTTCTGCTGACACAGCGATTTGACTGGTTCCTGTATCTTTCGGCCGGCGTTTCCGGCGTTTGCAGTTTGCTCGGGTACTTCATGGCGAGCCGCATGGAAATCTCACCCACCGGACCGACGGCATCGGCGGCCGGATTGGTTTTCTTGGTCGTGCTGGTGGCCGGCCCGAAACGAAGCGTCTTGGCGGAATGGCTTGGGCGTGGCTCCCGTCGGGACCGAATGCGTTTGTCCTTGGCGGCAGAAATTGCGGGCAGCGTGGCGACTCGCGGTGACGCAGAGCGAGCATTCGAGCGAACGTTTCGGATTAGCGATGGGGCGGCGAATCGCCTGATGGAACAGCTCTTGGAGCGTCAGCTGGTCACGTGCACCGGGGGTGACATTGACATGACGGAAGCCGGCCGGAATGAAGTGCGCGGGCAATTGAAAGACTTCCCCGGATCGGCCGCGAATTCGACGTAGCGCGTCGGCCTGTGCATCGACTTGGTCATTCTGAAAGAACCTGACAGACGAATCCAACACGCTCGTTTCCCTGCGGTTGGAACTGGCGCGTGAGGGCTGTCTTTTCAAGAATGTCGTGAATGTGCTTGCATGCGAGGCGAAGATGAAATGGTTCGTTGCACTGCTGGTTCTTGCCGTTCATCCGGCGACCGTTGCGTATTCACAGACCGATTTGGAGCCTTCGGCTTCCACGAATTCGAATTCGAAAGAACCGTCACAGGTTCGCACGCCCATCGAGACGTTTCTGCAGTTGATTGGAAAGGTCCCTCAGGATCGCCTGAAAGCCCTTAAAGCGATTGAGCGAAATTGGAACGACGGCGATACCGGATTGCTGTTGGAGACCATTCGCTTCACGCGTTCGCGTCAGACGCGAGCCTTCTTATTCGATTGCTTGGCACGGAACACCGGACAGTCGTTCGAACGGAGTCTTGATCCGTGGTACCGATGGATCTGGAATCGCAACGTGACGTTGCATCCTGGCTACGCCACGTTCAAGCGTGAGCTCTACCAGAGGATTGATCCTCGATTTGCGGAGTACTTCGATCCCGAGTACGAACAGCAGATTCGCTGGGATGAAATTCGCTGGGGAGGCGTCCGTCGGGACGGGATTCCCCCGCTGGATCATCCCAAAGTCCTCGCCGCATCCGACGCCGACTACCTCGCGGACTCGGACGTGGTTTTTGGAGTCCATTTCGATGGTGAGTCGCGAGCGTATCCGAAACGGATTCTCGCTTGGCATGAAATGGTGAAAGACGAACTCGGCGGGCTTTCGATCAATGGAGTCTACTGCACACTCTGCGG
Organism: Planctomycetota bacterium; assembly: GCA_039821235.1. GTDB lineage: Bacteria > Planctomycetota > Planctomycetia > Pirellulales > Pirellulaceae > Stieleria. Next base: position 8,822 of record JBCBOO010000139.1, on the reverse strand, counting down.
CTCGATGATCGTTTATGAGACCGAGACAAACGGGCGCCATTTCGAACTGGGGACGAGTGGTTTCCTCTATCGGTCCAACAAGTTGATGTACGATCATGAAACGCAGTCGCTTTGGTCCACCTTAAAAGGCCGGCCGGTCGTCGGTCCTTTGGTGGGACAAGGCATTCGATTAAGGCCGCGTCACGTTGTGACCACGACATGGGGTGAATGGAAAACAAGGCATCCAAAGACAACAGTACTGTCCCTCGAGACCGGACATAAACGCGACTATGGTGAGGGCGTCGCCTACCAAGACTATTTTGCGACCGACAAGCTGATGTTCACGGTTCCTCAAATCGATCGGCGGCTCAAAAACAAAGATGAAGTTCTGGTCGTTCGTCGCGGTGAGGACTCACTCGCCATTGCCGCGCACTTTCTCAATAGCCAACCGGTTTACCAAGATTCCATCGGCGGCGTTTCGTTCGTCGTCATCACGGACCGCTCGGGAGCGAATCGAGTTTACGAGTCCATGGAAATTTCGTTTGCAGATACTTCTGCTGAAAACAGCATCCAATCAACCGACGGCCGAACTTGGCAAATCATGGAGGACGCACTGGTCTCACGTGACAATGAAACCTCAGGCAACAGTAAGACGGTCCTCAACCGCTTGTCGGCGCATCGTGCTTTTTGGTTCGGCTGGTACGCTGATCATCCCGACGTTCGACTCGTAACGGGGCCATGACGTCTTCGCCGAACGGCCTCGTTGCTATCCCTTGCTCACCGGGCTGTTGATTTAGTAACCCGCAGCGCCAGCAAGGGAGAGGAACTTCGTGTCAACGAGAGTCATTACATCAACTGCACATCACGCTTCGGGCTATGAAATCACGCCAACCCTTTTCATTTCCAACATTTTTATAAGACCATGAAACGCTATTGGAACTTGCTTGTCGTGACTGCTTTTGTGATCGCGTCGGTTGCCGTCTCGACGGCGGAAGCTCAGGTGCAAACGAAACGCCAGAAAAACCCGGTCGAAATCGGTACCGTTCGTTGGTCCAGAGACTTGGATGCCTCGCTGGCTGCGAGTCGCGCAAGCGGAAAACCGGTTTTCCTGCTCTTTCAGGAGGTACCGGGTTGTGCGGGTTGCCAGAAGTTCGGTCGCGAGGTGCTTTCCCATCCGTTAATTGTCGAAGCGATCGAAGATGAATTTCATCCGGTGGTCGTTTTTAACAACCGTTCGAGTGGCCCCGACAAGAAGCTGCTTGAGCAATTTGGTGAGCGAGCTTGGAACTACCAAGTGGTCCGTTTCCTTGACGCGGACGGGAATGACATCGTCAAACGCAAAGAGGGGATTTGGAGCTTGGCGGGAGTGGCCGCGCGGATGGCCGAAACACTGGAGGCTCGTGATCGTTCCATCCCAAGGTATCTGCAAACACTCGTTTCGCTCGGCAAGACCGCTTCCCATGAGCAAGTGGCGTTTGCGATGCATTGCTTTTGGACCGGTGAATATCGGCTCGGTGGTATTGAGGGTGTGATTGCAACCGAAGCCGGTTGGCTCGATGGCCGCGAGGTCACGTTGGTTCGCTACGACACAAGTCAGCTGGACCTCGAAACTTTGGCGCAACGGGCAGCGAAGGTGCGATGCGCGGACAAGATTTACACCGCCGACGGTCGCTCCCTGGCGGGGTTGCGCGCCGGCAAGCTTGACAAGCGTTACCGCACCGCTTCGGCAGCCGATCAGAAACGCCAAATCGCTCGGTGGCAGACGCTTGCCAAAGTGCCGGGAATCAATGCGATGCAGTTAACGAAGCTCAACGCGATGGCGCCCGACGACATGGGCTCCGCCCTCGAGTGGCTGAGTCCTCGTCAGCGAGCGTTGGTGTCCAAGTAGGGTTATCGGTGTAGTCCCTCTATGACGCGTCAGCGCGAGCACTAGCTGAGTTTGATTACCTGGCCGGTTTTGGCACTTTCGTAGATCGCGCAGATCAGTTCCACGCTGCGGCGACCTTCATGTCCATCCAGGATGGACGGGCGATTCTCTTGGATGGCGGAGACCGCTTCTTCGAACAATTGTGTGTGCCCGTGGTGTCCAATCGCAGCTGGATCGGCGGCTCCACCACCGCTTTCGGTCTTGCCCGCCATCTCCTCGCGGATCGTGGCATCTTCGGGGAGTTCGTTTGCGAATTGCCAGAATTTGATGTCCTCCTCTTCCAGGATCGCACTTCCTTCACTCCCGGAAATCTCGATTCGCTTGAGCGAGCCGGGGAAGGAAGTCGTCGTGGCTTCGATCACACCGAGTGCACCGTTTTCGAACTGAATCGTTGCGACCGCGACGTCTTCCACTTCGATCCGTTCGTGAGTCATCGTCGCTGTCATGGCGCTGACTTGTTTGACCGGGCCCATCAGCCATAGCAGCAAGTCGACACTATGGATGGCTTGATTCATAAGTGCCCCGCCGCCGTCCAGTTTCCAAGTACCGCGCCATTGTCCGCTGTCGTAGTACTCTTGGCTTCGGTACCACTTGACGTAAGCATCGCCCATCGTGACCTTGCCGAATCGCCCGGCATCGACGGCTTGTTTCATCAACCGACTGGATTGATGAAATCGGCTCTGGAACGTGACCGTCAACCGGACGCCAGCGTCTTCGCAAGCTTGGATAATTCTGTCGCAGCGTTCGGTGGTGACTTCGAGGGGTTTTTCCACGATCACATGTTTCCCCGCCTTTGCCGCTTCGACGGCCGGGTCCATGTGCAGTCCACTGGGCGTACAGATGGAAACGGCTTGTACCGAGTCGTCAGTTAACATGGCGTCCAGCGATGGAAATGCCTGGCACCCGTAGGTCTTCGCGAAGGGTTCGTAGCCGCTGGCGGAACGACTGGTCGCGCCGACCAGATGGGCTCCCTTGGCATCTCCAATCGCCTTGGCATGAAAGTTCGCGATCATTCCGCAGCCAACGATTCCAATTCCGATGCTCATCGAAGTCTTTCTCCGGTCGGATAACACTGAGTGAGAGTTGCCAATTGCGACAGAAACGGACAGAGGGATCTTGCCGATGTCGGTGGCACTTGAGTGGGTGAGTCCGCGGATTCTCGCCGTTACAGGCATCGATGTGAACCGCCCGATCGATCGGCGAATCAAACTCGGGCGTCTGCGAACGAGCGCAAGGCCGATGAAAGAGGACGGACTTTTCATCGTTGACCCCGTTTTCGCAGCAAACCGACCCGCCTAAGTTTGTGGCTGGGTTTTCACCGTTGACAGACCGACAAGAATTCCCTTTCGAAGTCACTCCTCGGGGACCAGCACCGTGACGGCATCTGCCAACCGCTCACAAACGGATCGACTCAGCCACGTCGTTGACGTGCTGGACTCGGGAATTGAAATCGGAAAACGGATCGGCGTAGCCCAGGCGGGAGATCCACTGAGGTTTTCGGGAGTCTGGGGTTCGCTGCGTGGCGTTTTCGCAGCGGCGGTGGGCAAGCACGTTGCGAACGTCTTGGTCATTCTCCCGGAAGCCGCCGATGCGGACATTGTTGCTGGAGATGCTGCGGCGTTTGGAATCGAAAACGCGCTCGCGCTTCCTCTCAGCGTCGGTCGATCCGGAAATCGCTCGTTGGTCGACAGCGACTTGGCGGAACGACTGCAGGTCCTGCAAGCTCTGCGAGGTCGCGAGCCTGACGCCCCGGATCCGCTGGTGGTTACGGCCTATATCGGCGGTGCCATCCAAGGGGTCCCGACACCCGAGCAACTTGATCAGGCGACTCGCTCGTTTGCCGCCGGCGACACGGTCTCGATGGAACAGGTCGCCGAGTGGCTGAGCGAGAACGGATTTGCCACGACGACCGCGGTCGAGTTGCCGGGTGAATTCGCCACGCGCGGTGGACTGATGGACGTGTACAGCGTCGATCATTCCAACCCGATTCGAATCGAGTGGTTTGGTGACGAAATCGACTCGATCCGGTTCTTTGATCTCGCCAGTCAGCGAAGCATCGAATCGGTTTCGTCGGTGCAGATCACCGCGATTCGCGATCGGCAAAGCGACGAAAGCGACGAACCTCTTGGGTCGATTGCGGCCTACTTACCGGACGAGACGGTCGTGGTCATGGTCGAGCCGCACGATTGCCAGCTTTCGGCCGATCGACTGATTTCACGTTCGGAGGAGGATTCAGGGTTCATTGAGTTCGAGACTTTGGTTTCCGACTTGAGGTCGTTTCGAATCGTTCATGCTTCGTTGCTGGGCAAGGGTGCCGAAGACAACCTCGATTTGGGTGCGACCAGCGCAGACGGATTCGCCTTGGTGCTGGAGGAGACTCAGGCCCGGATTGACCGCCTGGCTTCGGACCATGACATCCTATTGATCGGAGACACGGCCGCGGATAGCCAACGTCTTCTCGATTTGTTGTCCGGGACGGAAGCTTCCCGGCGAGGCCGCATCAAGTCCTCCGTCGCGCAGATCAGCGGAGGGTTTCATCTCACCGAAGAAAAACTGTTGGTGCTGACCGGCGCGGAGCTTTTTCATCGCAGTCCGGTGCGACGCGGCAAGGCGCGTGCGGCCGGCAAACCGATCACCGCTTCCATGCAATTGGAACCCGGTGACTTGGTGGTGCATTTGACGCACGGCATCGGTCTGTATCGCGGTCTGGATCACATCGAAAAAAACGGCCAGCACGTCGAGCATCTTGTCATCGAATATGACGGCGGTTCAAAAATCTATGTGCCCGCGTCACGGATCGGATTGATCCAACGTTACGTCGGCGGAACAAAGACCCAGCCCAAGCTTGCCAAGATCGGCGGCCAGGCTTGGGTGCGTCAAAAGAAAGCCGCCGAGTCTGCGGTGACCGATATGGCGTCGGAGTTGCTTGAGTTGCAAGCCAAGCGAACGGGCATCAAGGGCATCACGTTCGACCCCGATCACATTTGGCAGCAGCAGTTCGACGCGAGTTTCCCCTACCAAGAAACTCCGGATCAACTGCGAGCGATCGGAGCGTCCAAGGACGACATGGAAATGTCAAAGCCGATGGATCGATTGATCTGTGGCGACGTGGGTTTCGGGAAAACCGAAGTCGCGATGCGGGCCGCTTTCAAGGCGGTGACCAGTGGTTATCAGGTCGCGGTCTTGGTTCCGACGACGGTTTTGGCCGAGCAGCATTTTCATAACTTTCGAACTCGCATGGCGGAGTTTCCCGTTCGGATCGAGAAACTCAGCCGTTTCTGCACGGCGGCCGAGCAGCGTCAAACGGTCAAGGACCTGCGCGCCGGGAAAGTTGACATCGTCGTCGGCACGCACCGAATCGCCAGTAAAGACGTGACGTTTCAAAGCCTCGGCTTGGTCGTGATTGACGAAGAGCAACGCTTTGGCGTGGCCGTCAAAGAACGTCTTAAAAACAAGTACGCCAACGTGGACGTGATGACGCTTTCGGCGACGCCCATTCCACGGACGTTGCATATGGCACTGGTCGGTGTGCGTGACATCAGCAACTTGGAGACGCCGCCGGCCGAGCGTCGCAGCGTGGAGACCGTCGTCACACGCTGGGATGACCAGATGATTCGCACCGCCATCATTCGCGAGTTGAACCGTGGCGGTCAGATGTTTATGGTCCACAACCGGATCGGCGACTTGGATCGAGTCGCCGAGTCGCTTCGGCGGATCGTTCCCGAATTGCGAATCGTGATCGGTCATGGGCAAATGGGCGAAGGCGAGCTCGAACAGGTGATGGTCGACTTCATTGAACACAAGTACGACATGTTGTTGGCGACGACCATCATCGAAAGCGGCTTGGACATCCCGAATGCCAATACGATCTTTATCGACGAAGCGGATCGGTATGGACTCAGTGACCTTCATCAGTTGCGTGGCCGTGTGGGGCGTTACAAGCACCAAGCGTTCTGTTACATGTTGATCTCGCCTCACAAGCACCTCTCACCCGAAGCGAGCAAGCGATTACGGGCGATCGAAGAGTTCAGCCAGATGGGCGCGGGCTTTGCAATTTCGATGCGTGACTTGGAGATTCGCGGTGCGGGGAATTTGCTCGGCAGTCAACAGAGCGGTCACATCGCGGCGGTGGGTTATGAAATGTATTGTCAGTTGCTTGAAGAAGCCGTCCGGCAAATGCAGAACCTGCCACCAACGCTGTCGGCTGATGTCGATATCGATTTGCCCGTTGAAGCTTACCTGGCCCCCGAATACGTCCCGGATCTGCGGCACAAAATCGATCTGTACCGCCGAATTGCCAAACTGGACAACGGTGACCAGATCACCGAACTACGGAATGAACTGATCGACCGCTTTGGACCGTTGCCGGAAGCCGCCGAACGCATGTTGCAGTTGGCCGAATTGCGGTTGGACGCGGCCGCCTGGCAAATCGCATCGATCACTAGCGACGCGCGATTCCTGGTCTTTCATTACACGCAACGGAAGCGGATCGAGTTCTTGGCAAAACGTGCGGAGTACCCGGTCCGAATCGTCGACGAGCGTCGCGCATACGTCCCCCTGCGGCCTCAGAAGAAACCAGGAACCACGAAGCCGCCTCCGAAAAACCACCCCGGCATCGAGATCGATGATCCCAGCGGGAGTGGTTTCTTGACACTCGCGCGTGGAGTCTTGTCGGCCGTTTGAAAGAAGAGAAAAAGATGCCATCGACAAAAATCATCTTCTTAACCGGGTACCGGGCTACTGGTAAAACTACGGTCGGCAAATTGATCGCCGCCGCGCAAAGCGGTCGTTGCATTGACACCGATGACTGTGTCGAGTCCGCGGCGGGGCAATCCATCGCCGAGATTTTCGCCAGCGACGGGGAACAGAAATTTCGCGATTTGGAAACCGATTGGCTGCGCCGGGTAGTCGAATCGGCCGAAGACGCGGCCGCTGGTGAGGGCATGACCGTGGTTTCGCTTGGCGGTGGCGCGATTTTGCGACCCCAAAATCGCGAGCTGATACGTGAGGCAGGCCCCTGTGTTTGGTTGACCGCGTCGGCATCCACGCTGGCCAAACGGCTTTCCGCCGATCAAAGCACGGCGACCAGGCGCCCGTCGCTGACGGAATTGCCGGCCGAACAGGAGATCGCCACGGTGTTGGCCGAACGACTGCCGCTTTATCGCGAGGCTGCTGATTTTGAGATCGCGACGGACGAGAAAACGCCGGACCAATTGGCCGCGTCGATCTTGCGTTGGCTGGCGAAGACGGAGTCGTAACGCCGTCGTCGCCAGTCCCTGTCGCGCGAAACTTGCGGTGTTGGTGTGAAACGCCCTTTTGCGTTCTTCACCAAAGTCGCTACGCTTGCCCGAAAACGAATTGCTTCGTCATCTTCACATCGTTGGACTGAAAGGATACTGACGTGTTCATCGCTGCTTCCACTGAATGCTTTCCCGGACTCGAGTTACTTGGTGCGATCGAATTGGCGTCCGATCTGGAATTCACCGCCGTGGAAATCGCGCTTCACGAATCGGGGAACGTCAAACCCAGCGAATTGCTGGAAGACATGGATCGTGCGATCCAGTTACTGCGCCACACGCACCGCGTCGACATCTCGGGCTACAGCGTTCAGCTGGAAACCGACGAGCATGGGATGCGTAAAAGCGATCACTACGAGCAGTTTGCGCAGCTCTGCTGGATGGCCAAAACCACGAAAGTCGTCACTTTGACGGTGCCATCGGCCGAACAGGGCACGCCGTTCAACGAAGAAGTCGAGCACCTTCAAAAGCTGGTGGAAATCGGCGAGGCGGAAGGCGTTCGCGTCAGCGTGAAGAGCCAACTCGGGTGTCTCAGTGAAGACCCCGACACACTGATGGTGCTGTGCAACAACGTCGACGGATTGGGCATCAGCTTGGATCCGAGCGTTTATATCACCGGTTCCGCCCGCGGTAAGAGCCTGGATAACATCCTGAAATTCGTCTGCAACATTCACCTTCGAGACACCCGTCCGGACGCGTTCCAAGTCAGCGTCGGTCAGGGCGAAGTGGACTATGGCAAGTTGGTCACGCAGTTGGAACGCGAAAAATACGATCGCGCGCTCACCGTTCACATGACTCCGATGGACGACCTTGATCACCGGGTGGAGCTTCGAAAGCTGCGTCGTTTGTTGGAAACCTTGATTTGAGCGGGGCTCAATCGGTTCTGGACGTTTCCATCGAAGTCTTTTGCCAGCGAGTCACTCGCGCGCTCAAAGAGCAGCCGTCTTCACGCGAAGGCCACACGTTGCCCAAGGGCTTTCAGTCCGATACCAAACGTTGCCGGATGTCGCCTCGCCTCGCTTACGGGCGTCATCGCGGTCCCGCGCCGGATGGCGCTCGGCAGGCGGCGGTGTTGATTGCGGTTTATCGATCTCGCCAAACCGATCAGTTGTGTCTCACGCTCACCCGGCGGCCGATGACGTTGTCACATCACGCCGGCCAAATCTGTTTGCCGGGCGGCCAAATCGATCCGGGTGAGACGCCGGCTGAGGCAGCCTTGCGTGAGTTTCGTGAGGAGTTGGGCGTTTCGCCTCCTTCGACACGGCCACTCGGTGAGCTTCCGTCGACGTTTGTCTTTGCTAGCGAAAACGTGGTCAAACCATTCCTCGTTGCGGGCCCTGCTCCCGAGTCGCCGTGGCGACCCGACCCCGTCGAAGTTGACGAGGTGATTGAGATGCCACTGGAGGCGCTTTTCGTCTCGCCAACGCAGCTTGGCGAAGGGACGATGCCGTTCGGGTGGCGGTTGGGTTCGCGGCAGGGACACCGTGCCGCCGACGGAACTCCGGCCGGCTACCGGTTCCGATATCCGGCCTTGGCGTTCACCGATACGAACGGTCAACGACGGGAGTTCTGGGGGGCAACGGCCATGATTTTGGAACGATTCGCAGCGGTGTTGGCAC
>JBCBOO010000138.1:0-16523 GCA_039821235.1 Planctomycetota bacterium | reverse complement strand
ATCGATCGTCGCGAAGAACGCTTTTTCTTCCGCTTCGATGACATCCGCCACGCGTTTCATCGTGTCGGCCAGTTCTGGATAGGGTGACGTGTTCGCCTCCGCAACGGCGGGGACCAACTTGTACAAGAACGGGTCACGTAAATTCATTTGGTAACCGTCCAAGACCGCGCGACGGATCAACCGTTTGACGACGTACTTGGCGTCCTTGGGTCCCGGGTACACATTTTCATGAATCGAAAACGTGCACGCACGCGCGTGATCGGTGATTCGGCGCAAGCGCCGACCGTTGTCGCTGTCGGCTTCGTAATGCACGCCGACGACATCTGCCGCCGCGTCCACAATCGGTCGCAACGAGTCGATGTGAAAGTTCGTGGTGACGCCCTGCAAGACACTGGCGGTACGTTCCAGTCCCATTCCCGTGTCAATGTTCTGACTGGGAAGCGGTTTCAAATTGTCTGGTGGGTCCCCCACGCGATTGAATTGCGTGAAGACCAGATTCCAGATTTCGACATCACTGCCGTCTTCCAACAGGTAGTAGATTTCACTGCAGGGTCCGCATACTCCGTCGGGCCCTTCACTGGGCGCCGAGGCGGGCCAGAAGTTCTCGTCCTCGTCCATTCGCACGATGCGTTCATCCGGGACGCCGATCGAATCGCGCCAGATTCCGTAGGCTTCGTCGTCGTCTTTGTAAACCGTGACCGACAGACGAGTCGGATCGATCCCCAACCACTTCTTGGACGTCAGGAACTCCCAGGCCCACGAGATCGCTTCTTTTTTGAAGTAATCGCCGAACGAGAAGTTGCCGAGCATCTCGAAGAAGGTGTGGTGAAACGCTGTTCGCCCCACGTTGTCGATGTCACCGGTACGAAGACACTTTTGACACGTCGTCGCGCGCGTGAAGTCCAACTTGACCTTGCCAAGGAAGTGGTCCTTGAACTGATTCATGCCCGCGGGGGTGAACAAGACCGACGGATCCCAGGTGGGAACCAAAACGTCGCTGGGCTTTCTCACACAGCCTTTCGACTCGAAAAATTCGAGGTACTTTTCGCGCAGTTCGTCAGTTTTCATGGAAGGAGCGATTTCACGGAAGGAGCAATGGTCCGGGTGACAGGTCATTTCGGTTGCCACCCGCGATCATATCGCAACCGGCCGAATTCTCGAAGGCGGAGTCCCAGCTCACTCGCCGGCTTGCACGCGATCGATGTGAGTGAACTTCCCGGATTCCATGTTCGCACCCCCGATGACCAGCAAGACGCCCTTCCAAGGCACCATGCGATGAAAGAATCTGGCCGGCTCGATTTCGGCGACCGTTTCCCACGCATCCGCGCCGGCTGTCAGACGATGGACTCCCCCGTCGTAAGTGCTGACGTAAAGGCCTGTTTTGGGGCCATCATTCAAGGCGAACGCCGCTGATCCAAAACCGGTCATGCCTTCACCGGGCAGCGCCGGAGCCTCGGCCCAGGACTGGGTTTCCGGATCGTAGACGCTCACTTTCGTCGTCGGGCCGCCACGCGACTGCATGCCTCCGATCGCGTAGAGCTTGCCGTCAAAGGCAGCGACGCTGAGCGCGCGACGTTGAAATGGTGCTTCCGGTAAAGCTTCCCACTTCGCATCGTTGGACGAGAGGTCGAGTGAATAGGCTGTTTGATGCCAAGTCGTTTCGTCGCTGTCGCTGTGCAGTTTCCAGCCGCCAAAGACGTAGACCCGATCACCCAAGACGGCCGCGTCGGTCGAAGAGCGTGGCTCGGGCAACGGCGCCAAGTCAGACCAGGTTTTGGACGCAGCGTCAAAACGGGCCACGCGACTTTGTGACTGAAGGTCTTGTTCTTCGCCCGCATCGTTCATGGCCGTGAACCCGCCGATGCGAATCAAATCGTTCCCGTAGGCGACCATTGCCAAGCCTTGCAGACGATCGTCGGTGCTGACCTTCGTCCAGGCCGCGTCGTCGTCTTTGAGGTCGAGCGACCACAGTCGATTCGATTGCTCTTTCGTCGAGTAACTGTGCGCGCCGCCTGTGTGGCCGCCGTAAACGTACAGCGTCTCGCCGGCAATCGCGGCACCAAAGCTGGTCACTTCTTCCGGCAATTCTGCCAGTCCCGAGTCTTCCACGTTGAACCGAGTCATCTCGCCCTCGGGCCAGTAAAAAGTCGCTGTCAAATAGTCGGCCGAAGACGAGTACTCTTGTCCCTCAAAGCGACCGGTGTCAGTCTCATTCTTCGATGCGACCAGCACCGCATTGAGGCCTCCTTCGACGGCGCCTCCGCTGAACCGGACCTTGCCGGCCTGGTCCGTGGTCGCTTCGGCCTCAATGTGCCCTTCGGAGCAATACAGTTTTACCTCAAGCCCGGCTGCGGGTTCGCCCTGGCTCAAGACCATGACTTCGATACCACCTTCATCAAGTGCCTCGATGACGGTCTGCATCGCCTGTCCTTTTCGTGATGATGTGGACCAGTTCGCGGGGTTCTTTTGCGGAAGGTGCTCCACATGGTAGGTCAGTTTCATGCCGTGGTAGAGTCCGTAGACGGCCGATCCCGAAAGTTCGGCGGCATTGGCGATGGGCTCGACGCTTCGTCGCCCCACCAGATCCTCGGATTCCACGCTCGCAGTCTCGAGCACGGTTTGTCCTCCGGCCAGCCGCAGCTGGATCTTCGCAACGGACTCCGGCATCGCGTAAGTCCGGTCATCGGGTGATTCGCCGAACCAGAGGACGGCGTGTCCTTCCGAATCGGTCGCCAGCCACGGCATATGGGCATGAGCCGCCGAACCAAGACAACCAATGGGCAACAGGGCTGCTAACGCAAAACGGCGAATGAAAGATCGTGTCATCAGTTTCGATTCCGAGGGTTTGGTCACGTTCGACTGGAACGAGAGCGAAGAAATTGAATTCTATACGTAAGCGGCTCCCCTGATTCAGTCGGAAGCTCGCATTTCAATTGACTATTTCCATCGAATTGCGGCGCAATCACTGATCCTTGCTTCGGAAGACTCGCCCGCTGAGCCTCCGGTAGCGCGTTCAGCAGTTCCGGCGGCATCATCGCAATTCGCACCACATAACCACCGGGTGCAAGCCCCGCGTCGGCGGTGATTTCAAATCGTCCGTCAAAGACGGGAGCCGAAGCGTTAGGTCCGGCGGTGCCCGGTTGAGGCTCAAAGGTGATCACCGCACCGGAGAGCGGTGTGTCATTCTCAAGAGAGACCGTTCCTGAAACCACGACGCCTTGGCGCGCGGAGGGGCCGCAGCCGATCAGAAAAACCAAGCTCGCCACCCAAGCCAGTTGTCCCGCGAGTTGGGGAGGTCGGATCACCATGGATCGGACTCCATGATTTCGCCATCATTCCGAGCCCCAAGTCGACGTAAGCTGACGGCATCGACCGAATCGGTGAGGAACCGCACGCTGCCATCGGCCAACAGCATCTGCACTCCCGACGCGTGTGGCCCACGAAACGATTCGTAAGAATTGATGTCGAACAGCGAAATCCGTTTTGCATTGAACGTCCCGAAAACGCTGGCGGTCGAGTTGTAAGGATAGCTGACGGACCAGCGTCCCGCCGCTTCGCCACCCGAACCTGGGAATGGAAACGGCAACGATGAAGTGTCTCGAATTTGAGGGCCGTACTCACCGGCGAACAGCGTGTGGCTGGTCCCGTCGGCATTCGTGATTTCGCCCAGGTTGACCCAGGAAAGCCAGGACTTTGCATCTCCCACACCTGCGTTTCGGCGTTCAATGCGAAACACATTCATCGCGTCGACAAACGCGCCGTCGTGTGGTTGATTGCGATACTTCTTTGTGCCCGTCGAGAACGCGTAGCTGCTGAATCCTCGCTTCGGTCCGCCACTGTCCGGTAGCGACATCGAGGGGCAAAGGTACATCTCCGGTGTTTGGTTTGATGCTTCTTGGTTCACCGGGTCATCCGACCGATGGTTGAAATCAAAACGCTCAAAGAGCGGCTGTTGTTCCATGAACGGCAAGATGGATACGAATCCAGTCAGCCCCGGATCATGGACCGGCCGGCCGCCCACCGTATCGACGCGAATTCCGATCGCTGTCGGCGGCAACTTGCGATTGACATCATGGTAATGATGCATTGCTAACCCGATTTGCTTCAAGTGATTGCTGCACGACATCCTGCGAGCGGCTTCCCGCGCCGCTTGAACGGCGGGTAGCAGCAACCCGATAAGAATGCCGATGATGGCAATGACCACCAGCAATTCAATCAACGTAAACGCCGAACGAACCGGTTTCATTGAGAGGACTCCGTCTTTGAGAAAAGACTGCTTTTGTAACGAACAAGTGTTTGGTGAATTTGAAACGTAGGGCAGGCTTCCAGCCTGCCTCATCAACCGTGACAGGCTGGAAGCCTGTCCTACTTGTTTTGGCCAAGCACTACACGCGGCGCCGACGCAACAACAACCCGCCGGTGACAAGGCTCATCGCGAAGAGCGAACCTGGTTCGGGGATCGCGGTGATCGCGTTGAACGTGGATGCTTGCGTGAAGGTGTCGATTCGAAACTGATCGAATGACATGTGATTCGCTTGGGCTCGAAAGTCGACGCGGAAGGGGTCCGCACTCGAATCGACGTCCCAAACGGCGATGCGATTGACCAACTCGCCGCCAAAACCTCCCAGGGTGACCCGTCCCGTCTCCATGGTGAAATCTGGAACGATCGTGCCTTCTTGCCCGCCATCAAGGCTGAGCAATAGTGTGTCGTAATCCAGTTCGGTTCCCTGCGTTTGCCACTGGGCGACGATCCGCGTGAAGTCACCGCCTGAGTCGCCGGCGCGGATGGTGGTGTACGCGTCGGTAATGAACTCCGGCTGAACGGGCGGAAGGCCCGGCGCAAAATTGAAGCCGTAGGCGTTGCCGCTACTCACGATCGTCGCGAAAGAATCAAATGTCAGCGACGTCGTGCCACTCGCTTGACCGGCAAAGCTGGAATTGGCTTCGGGCGAGGTGCCAGGCACGATTCCGCCCGGAATCGCGCCGCCCGGGAAACGTTCGAACGTGTCCCAGAATGCCCAAGTGGAATCGGCATGGTTCTCGGCCCAAGTGAAGATCTCGGTCGCTCCGGGAACCGTTTCGCCGGGCACAAAGATGTCTGCCTCGGCAGTGACACATCCAAACGCGAGAATGAGAAAGACGCAATTGAGGCGCGAGCGCATAGAAGAATCTCCAGGTGGGTGGATGCCGCGACCGGAGTCGCGAGGAACGCATCTGCTTCACTTGCTGGAGCGGGGCGGAAAGTCGCCGCGGCGAAAGTACCGCGACAAAAGCCCATCTGGCTGGCTACTGCACTGCTTGTTGATAATGATTCTCAAAAGCATATGGAGCGTTTGGGCCGCTGTAAACCCGTTCTTGACGAAATTTTCGCGTTTGAGTCTCACGCCCGCAGTTTCTTTGCGAGTGCTTTTTTGATCCGCGTCGATCCGAATCAGCGGGCGATGCCGGTGAAGGTCGTTTCCCGCAAGACGGTGACTTTGATTTCACCGGGATACATCAGCTCTCGCTCAAAAGCTTGCGCGATTTCGTGGCAAACTACGGCGGCCTGTTCGTCGCTGGTCGATGCACTGTCGATGATGACTCGCAGCTCACGTCCCGCGCTGATCGCGTAGGCTTCTCGGACGCCGTCAAACCGCTTCGCGATCGACTCAAGTTCTTCCATTCGTTTGATGTAACGTTCCAGGGACTCGCGGCGCGCGCCGGGGCGACTTGCGCTGCACGCATCAGCGGTCGCGACGATCATCGTGTAAGGATGTTCGATGACGATTTCGTCGTGGTGTCCGAGCGCGGCATGAACGACTTCGGGAGATTCACCGTTGCGTCGTAACAAGTCGGCGCCAATCTTAGGATGACCGCCTTCCAGCTCGTGATCGGCTGCCTTGCCGATGTCGTGCAGCAATCCGCAACGCCTTGCGATGTCGCCATCGAAGCCGAGCATTTCGGCAATCATTCCGGACAGAAACGCCACTTCGACGCTGTGACGCAGCACGTTCTGGCTGTACGACGTTCGGAAGTGCAATCGTCCCAACATCTCGGCCAGTCGATCGGGCAACCCGTGCAAATTCACTTCGTCGGCGGCTTCGCGTCCTTTTTGAACAATGAGTTCCTCGATTTCCCCTTTCGTTTGTTCGACCACTTCGTCAATTTTCGAGGGGTGAATTCTGCCATCGGCAATCAACGACGTGAGCGAGCGCCGGGCGACTTCGCGACGGACGGGATCAAAGCCGCTGACGATCACCACGCCGGGCGTATCATCAATGATCAAGTCGATGCCGGTTGCTTTTTCGAACGCGCGAATGTTTCGTCCTTCGCGCCCGATAATGCGTCCTTTCATGTCATCGGTGGGAACATCGACGGTGCTGGTCGTCGAGTCGGCGGTGAATGCGGCGGCGTAGCGTTGGATGGCGGTGAGTAGCAGTCGTCGGCTTTGCTCTTTCGCCGCCTCGTCGATCTCCTTTTTGGCTTTCAGCAGCACGCGGCCCCGTTCTTCTTCCAGTTCTTCGTGGAGCGCGGAAATCAGTTCCTTTTTGGCTTCCTCGCGGCTCATTCCCGAGACGGCTTCCAAAATCTTCTTCTGTTGAGCTTCCAGTCGAGACAAGTCTTCGCGTGCCGCCGCCAGCTCTTTGATTTCTTTATCCAGACGGGCTTGGCTATTTTCCAGTCCACGTTGTTGCTTGCGAAGGGCGTCTTCTTGGTGGTCCAGTTGTTCGCTGCGGCGGTCCAGTTTCTCTTCACGGTGCAATTGCATGCGCCGTGATTCCTTGAGTTCCTCCTCGGCTCGGCTCTTGATGTCGAGCGACTCTTCTTTCGCTTCCAGCAAAATCTGCGTCTTCAGCGATTCCGCTTCGCGGTTCGCCTCGTCCATCAGCTTGTCGGCACGCTCGGCGAGGCGGATTTTGTAAACCGTCGTCTTCCAACGCTGGTATCCCAGCATCAACACCGCGCCGGCGAGAATTCCGGCGAGTGAATAAAGGAAAAAGTTCTGGTCGATTGGCGAAATCGAAAAAACGGCGGTGAGCAACAAACGAACGGCGGAATAGGAGGAAAGGCCCCGCGAATGGGCGAGCACCGGGTCTTGGTGGGCCGAAACCCAAAGATGGTAACACGATTCTCAAACCATGTGTGCCCGTCCGCAGCCGTCTCGTGACCCGTCGACCCAGGTTTTTGCGAGGGCTAACGTTACGATACTTCCCTGGAACGAATTTCCATCTCTCCGAAACACCCATGACTGCACCATCGATTTCGGCCTGGCAGCAATTGCTTGCGGCGCTCGAGTCGGCGTGGCCGAGCAAGCAATATTTGTCGGTAGGCGTCGTGGTCGGCTGCAGTGGTGGCGCAGATAGCGTGGCGTTGTTGCACGCCCTGGTTCAGATCCAATCCCAGACGTCTCAGCGAGCAGGCTTCGTGGTGACCGCCCATTTCAATCATGGGCTCCGCGGGCGGGCATCGGAGGAGGATGCGGAATACGTCTGTCAGCTGGCGCGACAACTCGGGTCGCCGTTCGAACTCGAAAATGCGACTCGATCAACCGGCGATGAGGCTTCTCTTCGCGAAGATCGCTATGCATTTTTCCAACGCGTCCTCCGCAAAACCGGCGCACGATACCTCGCCTTGGCTCATTCCGCCGATGACAACGTCGAGACGTTTCTGCACCGATTGATGCGAGGCACCGGACCCGGAGGCTTGACCGGAATCCCGGCGTTTCGTCCTTTGACGCACGACAGCGATTTCGTGATCGCGCGCCCGCTAATCGGTTGTCGCCGCGATCTGATCCGCAGCGCTCTCCTCCAGCAAGGCCTCGAATGGCGTGAAGACGAATCCAATCAGGACGTTCGTTACACGCGAAATTGGATTCGAAATCGTCTCTTGCCCGAAATCGAAGTCCGCTACCCAAGCATCAACGAAGCTGTGCTGCGTGCGATCGAAGGCCAGCAGGAATGGGCTCGTTGCATTGCGACGGACGTCGAATCACTGCTGCAACGAAGGCTGCTGCACCGACAACCGATCCGCTGGTCAATCTCCGATGAGGACCCGGATGTCGTCGTCATCGAAGCTTGCCGACGGATCTGGCGCGAGCAAGGCTGGCCCATGCAAGCGATGACGCGGGAACACTGGCAGCAATTGGCAGAACTGCTCGCCGGCCGCAACCGTCAGATTCTCGAACTTCCCGGCAAGATCAGAGCAAGCCGGTTGGACGACCAAGTCGAACTGATCTCAGTCGATCCAGAGCCCTGAACTCAAGTCTGGCGCTGGAACTGTCTTTGCTCCACCGGTGTCTGCGAATTGACGTTGAAGTGGAAGTAGAAGTTTGAGTGCCGCAACTTGCCGAAGCATGGCAACTTCTAATGAAAGTTGTAGCTGGAGTTGTAGGGATCAAAGTCGGCGTCGGTCAGTCCGACGTTGACTTTGAGATTCAGGTAGTTGTACTCCTCAATCACATCCAATTCCTTTCGGCCTGGTTTGGGCCAATCGTAGGCGATGTATCGAATCGGCACGTTCAGCTCGTCATCCATGTAGACCTTGGCCTTATGGAACAGCAGTTCCGGACGCTTCGTCGGTTGCGTGACGGTCAACAAGGTGCATGGGCGATTGTTGATTTTGATCCCGCCGCGCATCTCAGCCGAGACGTCGGGGAGCGTCTTGGCCTGCTCGCCACGTTCGATCAATTTGACGAGCAGATTCTCGAGCCCGATTTCGGTCATCGGGTACCGCTGGCCACGCATGGCAAGCGACCCGGTTGGGGCGAGTTTGACGGTCGGGAGAAAGCGTCCTTTGAAGCCGCCTTCGTGGGCGATCAAATTGCCATTGTTCTTGCCTTCGACGTACAGCACCTCGCGGCCTTTCACAGCGGCGGGCTTAACGAAGCTCAGGTAGACGCTGAGCGGTTGCTCCAAGCGACCGTTACTGACTTTGCGACAACGAATCTTTGCCGTCATGTACTCGTGTGGTCCCAGCACGTTGCCGACACGCTCGCGCTTTACTAACAGAGCCGTGTAATCGCGGATGTCAGCACGGCATAGCTCGAGGCTCCTGCGAGCCTTATCCAGTGCGGAATCAAGTGCCGAAAGATTTGGCTTGGCCGGCGGGATGCTCGACGCATTGGCGACCCGGTGAACCGGTTCGGTCAGGTGCGGAGGTTTCGCAAACGCTTGCTCTGCGGCGGCGGTTGCGGCCAGTGATCCCAATAGGGCGAAAAAGTGTCGTCGTTGCATCCTGTATGCTTCCTTGCGTTCCAGGGACGGCCCAAAAAGACTCAGGCCTTGCGTGTCGTATCGCCGCAGACACCCCCAAAAGATGAGCGGATAAGGGGCTTGTGGAGCATCCGGAGTAACCGTTGCAACTTCCGAGGCCTTTCGCCTGCGCTGCCGCACAACCGCCACACGCAGAGCCGGTTGTATCAAACAGGGTGACTCGGAGGCTAGATCAAGATTGGAGATCCGCCGGCCCGGTAGAGCTAACGATTCGACTCAGCCGGCCGTGTTGGACTCAACTTCAAATTCCCCAGGAGTTCGTTCAATCCCTCCAAATTTTCCTTGAGCACGACCGCAACGTCGCGGTCTGCGACGTGTCCCAAAATTCCAATTGGGCCGGTGTAGCCCGAATCGATGACGATTTGGATCATCTCTCGTTCAAATTCACCACTTCCGATCGGACGGATCTTGAGCCGCTTTCGTTCTCCCGGCGGCAGGCCGTTCATGTTGACCATGCCGTTTAGATTCACGCACTGAAGATGCGGAAGCATCGTGTTGAAATCCGTCTCGAAGGATTTGATGCGATCGTGAGCGTGGTGAAAGTTGTAAACGATGCCGACGTGGTCGTATCCCTTGGCCTCGATGGCCTTGCAGACGGCAATCATGTTGGCCGGTTCTCCGCTCCACCCGCCGTGGTTGTAGAGCCCCAACCGGCAACCCATCGCACCGCTCTGTTTGACCAAAGGCATCAAGCCATTCACCGCCGCGGCGACTTTCTCGGCTTGTCCATCGACGGAGGGCGACGCGAACATAATCCACAGATCGGGATTCATATCGCGCCGGGTGAAGAGTTCAAATGCCTTCGGGTGCTGTCCCCAGAAGGCGACGTACTCGATGCCATGCCGATCGTAAGCATCGATTTCTTGCTCGAAGGACGGTACATGGTTTTTCCGCCAATCGTAGGCACAGCGTTTGAGTCCAAGGTCGGCCAGCATTTGAGCTCGTTGTTCGGGGCCTCGTTGTTTGGCGTCAAACGGAACGATGCACCAGGCCACCAAATTCTCTCGCCGGAAATTGTCCGGTACCGCGGAATCGGATTCCTCGGCATGTGTGCTCGGCTGCGTTGCGAGCAGTCCCAAGAGGAGAAGGGTCAATACAACTCGACTCATTAAATCACTCCAAATGATACGTAGGACAGGCATCCTGCCTGTCAGTCAGATGCCGGTGTTATCCCGGCTTACGTCCGGTTTGTTTGAGCTTAAGCGAGAGCGGTTTCGAATAGCGCGAGCATGCGTGCCCAGGCTCGTTCGGCTTGCTCTTCGTTGTAAACCCTGGTGTCGGGCGGGCACCATCCATGTCCGGCGGGGTAAACTTCGATTTCGGCGGTGAGTTTCTCGGCGGCGAAGGCTTTCTTGAGCGTCGTCTTGGATTGCGGATCTCGCTGGTCGTCGTTCTCCGCGATCGCGATTAAGAAATCCGCTTTCATTTGAGGTATCAACAGGTGGGGGCTGTCTTTGGCGTCAGTCGTTAAGCCTCCACCGTGGAACGTTGCGGCCGCGCCGACGCGTTCGGGAACGGCTGCGGCGGTGCGCATCACAATGGGTCCGCCCATGCAGTAGCCGGTCGTGCCGATGCCTCGACTGGTATCGACTTCGCTTTGCTCATCCAACCAAGCAACGAAGGCTTTGGCATCGGTGGTGTGCGTCGTCGCGTTAAGGCTTCTGTACAAAGGGACAACATCTTTGATCGGAGTACTCGCACCCTGCTTTGCGGTCGGAGCTTTCTGTGAACGGTAAAACGGATTGACCACCAAGACGCTGTAGCCGGATTCCGCGAGTCGTTTTCCCATTTGGCGAAACGCGGGTCGTAAGCCAAAAATGTCCGGCCAAATCAGAACGGCTGCATGTGAGCCGGAGTCGGGCGTGACGAAGTAGGCATCGCACATTCCGTCGGGCGTTTCGATCATGACGTCACGTTCTTTAACGTCGGCGGCATTCGCCGCGCGGGGCAGCATCATTGCCGCACCAACACCAAGCGCAGCGAGTGCGCCCAGGTCTCGCCGGGAGTACTTTTTTAAATCATCTTCGAAGTGATCTTGGTCGCACATGTGAACGGTCGTCTCAGAGGAAATCGAGTGGATAAAGATCACCAGTGTACCCGACACTCACGAAGACAACCGTCGCCGCCCACTCCGTGGGCGTTCCTTTTACAACGCCCCGAGGCCGGATTAAAAAGGACTTACTGTGGACTGCATCCTTGCCTGTTCATCGCGTCATGCCATCGATACGGCTGCCTTTGCATCGATGGAACTCGTTGCATCCAGGTCGAGAATCTCGATCCCTTCCAGCTCAGGCGTCGCCCAAGATTCGCCACAATGTTGACAGGTCTCTAAGTCCACGCGGCTTTTTTCACCGCACTTACGGCAGATTTCGCGTCGGGGCCTCCGGTAGATGGCAAGCATGCCTAAAGGAGCGCCGAATCCGGTGAGAATGGCGCCGGCCAGCCAACTGAAACACCGTTTTTTCGAAAGGTCAAAGCGTCGCGAGAGCCACACCGTCACGAGAAGAGCGATCATAGAGTGTGCCATCACCAACGCGATGCGAGGGACCGCATTGCTCGATCCCGGGGTAGTGTTCGCCCGAGCGAACACAATTGTTCCTGTCAATAACGGAGGAAGAGTGAACGCGACGAACCAATCCACTGGACCGCGACTCAAGGGCATCGGCATGGCTGCCGTCTGGGGAGAGTCGTTTTGGCTATCAACCTCAAGAAACTGATATTCAACTCGAAACGTATCGCTTGACCCGTAGATGGAACGAATCGCGGCGAGACGCCCATCTGCGGTGCTTGCGACGACGAGGAGTGAACCTTGGGCTCGCGCGGCATTCGATACAAGCTCATAGGTTTCGGTCGCCGTAACTTCGATGCGTGGGAGCTCCACCGTGTGGTGCCCCTTCAGGTCAGGAGCCGGTGCCACTGGTACATCGTTTTTCGGGTTCCGTGTCTCAAGCTGATGCTCACTGACTTGATTGCCCGATCGCGTCCAGAGAGTTGGGGGGCGGTTAGCAGATGACGAGAGTAACAAGGTGATTTCGTCGACTTGGCTCTCCAGTAGTTTCGTGACGCTCAGATCATCTCGGTTGAACTGATAGACAGCGGCGTTCCCATCAACGAACAACTGATTTCCGTCGAATTGAGAGTAATACGGCTGCGTGTTCCACAATAACGGAACGTAAAAGAGCTGGTCCTTGAACGCACCGGTCGCATCGTCGAACGAATCAAAGACCCCCTCCGGCGTCACGACAGCAATCAGACTCTTGCCGTAAACGAGCAGCTTGTCGGCATGTTGCACGAGTGTCACCTGGCGAAATGGCACACGGTCGGTCGTCACATTGGCGAGGAGGCGGTAGGGTCGCAGCGGATGCGAGCCAAAGCTGGAGACATCGACGAACGCCGCGGCATCCGCTGCGGGCCAATTGTTGTCGACGGTTTGGAACTCCGAGTCACTGTCCACCGGGCGGACTTTGATGGTTGGAGCATCCCATTGCTGGTTTTCAACCGTACGTGACTGCTCATAGAACTCGCCGTCCTTGCTCATCCGCAAATTGTAAGTCGTGTAATCGCCGCTCGAATCGGAAAACGCTTCCACCGTCGATGTCACGGCAATTGTGGCGACCGTGCCGAAAAGGATCGTTGCCGAAAGTGTGATGCCGATGATGCCCGGCCATTGGGACGGGCGTGGCCAGCCCGCAGTCGTCATTGGGGTTTCTGCAAGAAGTGACTCCGCAACAAACGCATGTCGTGCCGCGAAAAGCGTCAGCACGAGCAAGGTGATTCCAAGGGAGGCCAGGAGAGACACGACAGCGAATGAGTTTGAGAGAGGAGTCTGGGCCACAATGAGCCAACACAGCAACAACCCTCCACAGACGAAAACGGCTGGCAACGCTTTCGTACCTAACCACTTGGCTTGCCGGTAGATCATCCAAACGGCCGTCGGATGGAAGGCGAAAGCCACCACGGACAACCAAACAACTGGTGCCACTTGCCAGGCGCTCGTCGGTAACTGCTCGGGGCCCTTCGCTGCCAAGTAGATTGCAGCGATCAACATGCCCGGAAGCATTGTCAGTGAGTATGCGGCAAAGCCCGCAGCAGTCTTCGCCCAGTAAATCGAGGCCGCGGATAACGGCCGATGCATTAAGTATCCGCGTGCGTCACTGCGTGCATCGAAGACCGACTGCAGCAGGCCGAGACCGAATGCGAGCGTCGCGGCAACGAGGGCCGCCGCAGTCGCCAGTTCCGAATCCACTTCGAGGGCTTCCTGCGAATTGCTCGGCAACTCACGCCACAGCATCACGACGCACACGATCATCCCCAGGGGAATCCACCGCATCAAATCACCGAGTTCTTTTTTGAAGATCGCTCTCATACCGTTGCTCCCTCTTCGTTTGCCTTTGCAATCAGTGGTTTGCTGAAAAACGATCCATCACCCCGTTCGCGGACGAGATACGCAAGCACCGCTTCATTGAGTGTGGCTTCCATTCGTTCCGGCGGCGTTCCGCTTAAACGCTCGATTTGGTTAGTTGCGGATTCGTCGACATCGACCAGAGTCAGTTGCCAGCGTGCGGTGGTACCGCTGCCGAGGCGTCTCGCTTCGATCAAGCCCGTAAGACTCGCCAGTTGATCGGCGTCGATCGACGACTCCGGCAAGCTCAACATGGAAACGCGCCCGACAAATTCATCGAGTGACGTATCGACCTTCAGGCGTCCACCCACCATGACGGCCACACGGTCTGCGATACGCTCGACGTCGTCGATCAGATGGGTGCTCAGTAAAACCGTTCGCTTACCATTCCCTGCAAACTCCACTAATGTCTCATTGAGGGCACGGCGGCTGACCGGATCAAGACCAAGAGCCGGATCATCGAGCACCAGCAGTTCGGGATCGGGTGCGAGCACAAGTGCCAACGCAACACCGGCTCGCTGCCCGCGTGAAAGCGTGCTCACTTTCGCTTGGCGATCAATTCCGAAGTGGTCCACGATGTCGACGAAAAGATGGTCATTCCAGGTGGGATAGCCGGCTCGCTGGAAAGACTGACAGTCCCGCACACGCATCGAAGGATACAGAAAGTGGCCTTCAACCAGGTATCCAACCTTGGCCCTCGTCCCGGTCGACATTGCCAACGCGTCTTCCCCCAAGACGCTCGCGTGTCCCCGGGTCGGCGCGAGCAAGCCCATCAGCATTCGAATCGTGGTTGTCTTGCCCGCACCATTGAGACCCAGCAACGCCGTCACTTGTCCCTTGGGGACACGGAGATTCAAATCACGGACAACATGTTTCCTGCCGAAATACCGATTGAGCTTCCGAAGCTGGATCGCAAATTGATCATCGCTCATCACCTGGTCACCTCTTAGGAAGAAAACATGTGTTGAAGTTGTTTCTGGATCCGCTCGACGATCTCTTGTTCGCCGAATCCGAGGGAGACGGCTTCGGCCAAGAACGGTTCCATCGACTCTTGCAGTCTGCGATTGCGTTCCTTCTTGGTGTAGATTTCGCGCCGTTTCGCGACGAAGTAGCCGCGTCCTTGCTGGCTTTCCAGCACGCCGTCGCGAACGAGTTCCGCGTAGGCTTTCGCGATCGTATTGGGATTCACGACCAGTTCGCCGGCAAGCGCCCTCACGCTTGGCAAAGAATCGCCAACTCGCAGCCGATCACTGACGATCGCCGATCGGATCTGGTCAATGACCTGGCGGTAGATCGGGACTTTTCCGCCGGTGGAAACTCGAATGGGTAGCAAAATGAAACCTCACTACTGTACTGCGTTGTGTAGTACAGTAGGCGGTGCGTCGTCCGTGTGCAAGGGCGAATGACGAAAGTTTTTCCATTCGGGAGTGACGCTCTCCCCGCACACCGACGGTTGCGGGGGCTTGGGGAGTCGCGGGTCAGTTGCGAAGATAGCAATGCTTCGTGATTTTGCTTCGTCCCCCGATTGCCCCGAAGAAACATGGCTGGTCGCCCCAATCCGCATGCTGCTCCTTTGCCCGAGCCTTCGACGATCCCCGAAAAAGGATGGCATTGCAGCCACTTTTTTTACCGGTTTCGTCGAGAAGCGATTTCCGGACCGCTCTCGGCGGAGTGTCGCAAGCAGTTTCATGCGGCGCTCCATCCCGACAGTGAAGTCGCTCCGCAGCGATTGGCGTCTTACTGGATCAGTGGACACGAAGCGGATTTCGGAGTCGTCGTGATGGATCCGGATCCGGCCAAAGTGGATTCGGTTCACCAGGCCATCATGGGGCCGCCCCTGGGGCAGTTCGTTCAGCCGGCTTGGTCGTTCGTTTCCATCAGCGAAGTCAGCGAGTACGTTCCGACGATCGAGCAGTATCGGGAACGACTGTTACGCGAAGGTGTCGAGCCGGACTCCGATGCGATCAACGCCAAAGTCGCGGCCTACGAGCGTCGGCTACCGATGATGAACGAGCAACGCCTTCGCCCTGAGTTTCCGGAGTGGCCGGCCGCTTGTTTCTATCCGATGAATAAGAGTCGTGTTCCGGGAGCGAATTGGTTCACGGAGTCCTACAGCCGCCGCAATGAGATGATGGCCGAACACGCCCAGAGCGGCATTGCGTTTGCCGGAAAAGTTTCTCAGCTGATTACGGTCGGTGTCGGACTCGATGACTGGGAGTGGATGGTGACCTTGTGGGGTCGCAACCCCGACTACCTCAAGGAGATCGTCTACAAGATGCGTTTCGATGTCGCCAGCGCGAAGTACGCAGAGTTTGGACCGTTCTACGTGGGCTATCGCGCGGGTGCGGACGAAATCTTGGAGCACTGCCGGCTCATGTCGTCTTGATCACCGGGTTTGGAACGGAGAACGTCTCGACGCATGACGAAGAACACTCGCTACCTTCCGCCCGCCAAGCCTCGGAGACGCGTCGCGCCGACGACGATTTGTCGAAACGGACGGACCGGAGCACCTCGCTCGGCTTGATCGATCATTCGAATCGTATTGCCGTAGACGTGCAGCAACCGGCCTGGTCGCTGTTCGATCGGCAGTGCCTTGATTTGTTGTCGATAGGCACCGGTCGGTAACACGATGGGACTCCAGTCGCCATCGGATTTGGCAGGTGCAGAAACTGCGACGGCGGATTGTCCCTTTGCTTGGGGGCTTGCAAGGAGCAGGCTCACCAGAACGCAGGTGGCAAATGCTGGCAGGAGAGCTCTCGAAATATTCATCTCAGGTTGTTGTGTCAGGTTGCTTCTTTTGTCGGTGGTTTTGCTGCGGCGACTCACTCGGCGACCGCATTTCAGTCTAGCTCATGGTTCGTGTCATCAAC
>JBCBOO010000137.1:0-16628 GCA_039821235.1 Planctomycetota bacterium | reverse complement strand
TTACGACAAGATCTTTGAATTAGAACCGTCGCTGGTGTCGAACAAGGGAATGAAAAAGATCTACAAGAAAGCGTGCAAAAAGTCCGGCAAACAAGGGCAGTATCTCAGCCAGTTGGGCTGAATTCGGCTTGCTGACCGCCCCGGATTTGCTACGCTTTTGGGTTCCCGTTGAGGCTGCGCCGACCTTGCAGCCCTGTTTTAGATCATTTTGAACAAAGAGGCCGATCCCAACGTCGGCGCAACCAAACCGGAGAATGCAGTAGGTGGGTACCAAGAAGACTGGAAAAGGGCGACGAAAAGTAGGCCGCAAAAAACGCCGTATGCGGAGCAAGATCCGCCATCGTAAGAAATAGACCTCCGGCACGGTGAGCTCGGGAGAAACCACTTCTTCTCCTTTCAGCCACCGTTGAGAACTCCCCAGCCGAACCGGCCGGGTGTGAGTTTAAGGGTTCCTCCGCTTGGGAAGCCTTTCAAGCGAGTTCTTGTGGCTTCACGCCGCCAAAGTCCTCAAACGACCAGCTTGTCGAACCGATTCTGCTCCCACAGGGCGGTACCACCTTCGGGTGATGCCGCATCAAAGGGCAACGGAATCGCCTCTCTGGATCAATGGACATGGACGTTCTCCGACCGCGAATGCTCGCGGTACTTACGATTGTTGTACAGACCATCTGTGCCTCTGCGCAATCTCTGCCGATCAACTGGGGCGAGGCTCCACCGGAGGCTCCTCTGTCACAATTGGCCAAGCCGGAATGGTTTGACGTGGATGGCCCGGAGCGATTCGAACCCATCCTTGGCGTTGAATTTGGCGGAATCTGGCTGCAGCGATCGGAAGACAATACGTTTCCGCTCGTCTTGGACGACTCCTTCACCACCCTGCTTTCCGACAGCAGCATTCTCGAACCTGAAAGTGCAAGCGGATTTCGGTTCGCGCTGCAGCTTTTCAATTTATCCAAGCACGTTCCCGGCCTCGATACCGAATTGATCTACTTCGAAGTCGGCGACACCGTGGCGGACAAGTCGCTCAATGCCGCCAACTATCCGACGGCAAGTGTGCTGAACACTGTCTTCTTCCAAGGCGTTCCCGCATCACCCGTAGCCGCCAACACCTTTCGCGTGGAATCGGATATCGAGTCCATCGAATGGAACCTCAACTATCGGCCGATGGCACGACTGAAACTGATCTCGGGTCTCCGGCTGGTCAACCTCGAAGAGGATTTCGACATTACCGACACGGGAACACTCAACGGAGTCTTCTCGAACGCTGACAACGAGTTCTTTGGATTCCAGTTTGGCGGCGAAGCCACCGTGTGGACCAACGGAGTCTTTCGAGTCTTCGCGAGCGGTAAGTATGCCTTCTTTGACAATGACATTGACGGAACCGCCGTCGCGCAAAATGCGACCATCGACTTCAGCGGTGACGAAGACGCATCGCTCTTCGATCTTGAAATCGGTGTCTCCGGAGCCATCTCCAGCGTCGCCACACTTCAGGTCGCCTACCAAGGCCTCTTCCTGAACGATGCGGCCTCCGCCGTGAACCAATCCAACGAGCTCACACTCTTCGGGTCGGACAATCAGGCTCCCGCCCTGAGCGACTTGGAATGGCACGGTCTGCACTTCGGAATCACCTTTGTTTGGTAATTCACCCGATGTCGGGTCCTTTGGATGGTTCCCACGATGATTCGAGCGCCGCGAGATGCCTCAAAGCAACTCGCCTCAAAGATCGAAGACGACAACCAACTGTGCGACTTCATGGGCCGCCAGTGAAAGTTGAACGACACCATCGTCACACTGGACGTCCTCGGGCAGTTCTTCGAGCAGCCGATTGATGCCGTCGGCGTCCTCTCGAAACGCGGCTTCGGCGTGGACACAGAACTCCAATCTCACACGAGATGTTTTGGGGCGTGTCTGAACCAACCTCACTTGAGCGGCAAGCTTGCCGTCGGTTCGTCGCGTGACGTCCACGCCGGTGACGAGCACTTCGTCGGCGGAGCAATGCAGTAACCATGCTTGATTCGTCTCCGGCGCCCGCGAGTCGGGAACCGTGATTGGGAACTCCATCGGTGCCGCCAAGAAGGAACGAGCGAGCGAGACCGGCTCGGGTGCATCAAACGCGACACTGACTTGAAAGTCAGCCGGCGCCTGAGCGGTACCAAAGGGCATCTCCAGCATGCGTTTCTCGACCTTGCGAAAGAGCGGCAGGCCGTGCCCGCTGATCAACGTTTGTTTTTCAGCTTCGTCGACCAGGACTCCCAGCGGGGCAACGAATCGCCGCGGCGCAGACCCGTGAGCTTTGTCACGAATGATTGGACGAAAGATGGCCGCCTCCTCCGCAAAGGCAAAACGCAATGCCAAGTGGTTGGCCCAGAAGTCCGTTTCCGGCTCGGACGGCTCGGGCTTCATCGAACCGCCTATTTCCAAGACACGACTTCCGCGGCGGAGCGTGTATCGCAGTTCAAAACCTGCCAGCTGTTCCCCGTCGCCCTTCACCAGGTCTCCAACCACGCGTAGCGTACCTACGGCCGCATCGCTGCGCAGGATCTCGCAGCTTCGACAGATCATTTTCGAGTCGGTTTCCTGCCCGGTCACCAGTCGCATTGAAAATCGATTCCCGCGAGAAGCGCTGAACACTCCTGAGATGCCTCCGCTTTCTTCACCAAGCGTGACGGCCATGAATTCGTTTCGGAGTACGCCTTGTTCGGCGATTCCCTTGGACCGGCCAGTGATTTTCTTGAGCAAACTACTCTTGGGAATGCGATGGGTTCCGCCGACTCGCGTCACGCCGAATGCGGGAACATCAAATGTCGCGTTGCAACCATTTGGGGCCCCAGTCTTCGCGGAAGCCGAGGTCTTAAAGATGAACGACTCGCTTGCCGGGGGTGCACCTCCGTGCAAAACGACTTGATGCCGAATGGCCGCGGATTGCGGATTGAAGACAACGACCTCTTTCGGTTGCTGAGACATCGGTTCCGAGAGACCGATTGCGGAGCGAATCATCTCAGTCGCAAGACTATGGCTCTCTTCTTCAGTCGTGCTCTGGAGGACGGGTTCATTCGACGTTGAGACTAAGCGGGGATCCGCGATCTGGGCGATGCCTTGTGAGACACGATTCGATTCCTCGCGGATCACTTCGCAAAAGGACTCGGCCAAAGCCGCAAGCGGCTGACCAGCGACTTCAATCTGCTCGACCAGTCTCGTGGCGGCACCTTTGTCGATGGTTTCAAGTGATGCGGAGTGATAGGGACGCTCGCCTTTGACGAAGTAATCCGGAAGTGTCCAGAAACGCCCCAACGCGACACACCAGGACGCGGCTCGGCAAAGGTCCGAGAAACTGTCGCAAACTCGGTTCGGCCAATGAACCATCAGTGCGGTTGCGACTTCGCCGCCATCGATTGACTCACCCAGTGCGGCCCCAATCGCCAAGAACGCCGCATCGTCAGCCGCATCGATCGGCTTGGCAACCAGCGCTTCGATCTCCTGATTTCCTGATCCAACGGTGACTTTCGGTTCTTCGCCAAACCCAGAGCCTTCTGCGAAATCGATCGGGACGACGCCGCGGTAACCGAGTGAAGCAAGCGTTCCAATCAAGTCCGACGGAATCTGTCCGCTCAGCTGTGCGAAGACTTGCGGCGATTGCCCGATCGCCGCAAGTGCCAAATCGAATCCTCGCTTCAGTTCGCCTCTTGCTTCGCCATCGGTCAATAGATCCAAACCACATACAGCGCGTTGGTTCGAACCGGGAAGGTCTGCAGTCGCCAGGTTGACCGTCGCGGGAAGACCTCCGCCGGCCCAGCCGACAGACGGCTCACTTAGCAAGTCGCAAAATGCACGATAGTCGTCGCGCCCGGCATGTTCGGCGATGGAAGAAGCAACGGCGGCGTCCACCAGCACGTTGCGAGGCGTTGGCAGAATCCCATTGCCTTCGTCACCTTTGAAGGCTTGCTCACGAAGAGTTTCGCACCAACCGGCTGCCAGCGACTCGTCGAGCACGTTGGGTGTCAACAACGAAAGATCGATGAGGTGCGGGTCAGTCGAAAAGTAATGATCACGTTCCTCACTGAGGCAGTCGAAGACGTCGTGCATTGCCTCCGCACACCCCTCGGCGTCACGCTCAAGAAAGCACTTGGCCGCTGCCACCATTCGGCTTTGCAGATGCAGTTCGTCCAGATTGCTGGTGTAGCGCAGACGACGAGTCATGATTTGAACTTGCAGGACCAGATAGCCCGCGGCATAGAAGTCCTCGGTGGCGATCTCACGCGACTCAAACCGTATCGGTCGGAGGCTCGCCTTTGCGTCATCGCTCGCCAGCCCGAGTTGGTCCAGCATTTCGGATCGGCAATTGCCTTCGATCCAGCGGCACTCCGGATTCGCTTCGCAACGTCGCCGGAACTCCGTGGGAACTTGATCCAGCGAAGACCTCGGTACGACGACCACACGCGGCCCGTCCGGGGTGGGCGGCGCATCGGCGCGATACCATGTCGGCGTTTGCTCCGTCTGGGCGAGAAGTTTGGGGTGCCAAAGCACGGTCCACCCGGCGAGCAAGCTACGAGCGTCCTCGGCAGAACCTCCGGCCGGAAAGTCTTCCAGTGTCGCCGAAGGGATCAGCACCGAGCATTCGTCGAAAGGTTCCATAGCGACTTGGGTGGGCGTAGACAGGCAGAAAGAGCCAAGTATCCGGAAGTGGACTCGGGACGGTCTCAAGGGCAAATAATTTGACGCAGGACCGCCCGGACGGATAGACTACTAGGCGTCGAGGGGTGATGCCCGCGGCATTCCTTTTCTAATGGATCAGATGGACGACAACGGGGTTGTTTTCGATCTGCTCCGAAGCCTTTTCGTGTTGGTGCCCTTTCCGTTTGGTTTGACTTGGTTGACGGCACTTCACCCGGTGGGATCACCTGGGGGAGTTAGCCGGGCGGCTTGAGGGACGGTTTTTAGATCGAGTCGTGGTCTCCCAAAGCAACTGATTGGCTGGAATTTGGCTTAATCGGCACATTCGGAGGCGGGTGACTTCACGATTTCGACGTAGCAGACGTTCCAACCGTGGAGATGGGGACTCGCGCCGAGTAGGCTTCAGGTCAGGATGTGACGGATTTTTTGTTCACCGACGATCAAACTCGCTAGAAATCTGCCACAATTCAGGGCCACCGACTCCTTTCGTTGGTGCGTCTTCGCATTTGAGTTCCACTTTTCATAATCGCTCACTATGGCAAGCAGCACACCAGTTTGGGGAATTGAGATCGGGCAATCGGCGCTCAAGGCGCTGCGATGTTCGATCGTGGGGGACGAAGTGGTTGCCGACGCGTTCGACTTTGTCGAGTACCCGAAAATCCTCAGTCAACCCGAAGCGGTCGCGGAGGAATTGGTTGCCGATGCCATTAATCAGCTGCTCGAACGAAACGACGGCCTGAACGACAAGATTTGCATCAGCGTGCCCGGCCAGAGCGGACTCTCCAAGTTCTTCAAGCCGCCGCCGGTCGAAGTCAAGAAAATTGCCGACCTGGTCCGCTACGAAGCCCGCCAGCAGATTCCCTTTGAACTGTCCGACGTCGTTTGGGATTACCAAATGATGCCCGGCAGCATGGTCGAAGACGGCTACGCACTGGAAAGCGAAGTCGGTCTCTTCGCCATGAAACGCGAGCAGGCCAATCGCCAGCTGAGACCGTTTGACGACGCAAACCTGGAAGTCGACGTCGTCCAGCTTGCACCGATCGCGCTTTATAACATGGTCGCCTATGACCGAATGCATGATCGACTCGAAACGGAAATGTTCAACGCGGATGATCCGCCCGCGTCCTCGGTGGTGCTCTCGATCGGAACCGACAGCTCGGACCTGATCATCACCAACGGGTTTCGGATCTGGCAACGCAGTATGCCGATTGGCGGGAATCACTTTACCCGCCAGCTGACGAAGGATCTGAAAATGACCTTTGCCAAAGCCGAGCACATCAAACGGAACGCACGTGAGGCGGTCGATCCAAAGCTGATCTTCCAAACGATGCGTCCGATCTTCAACGACTTGGTCACCGAAGTTCAACGGTCCATTGGCTTCTTCCGCAGCATTGATCGCAAAGCCGAAATCAGCGAGCTGCTGGTCACCGGTAACACGGTCAAGATGCCTGGTTTGGCCGCCTACCTCAGTAAAAACCTGGGCTTCGAAGTCCATGTCATCGATCGCTTTAATCGGCTTGCCGGCGAAGACGTCCTCGGAATCCCGACGTTCCGAGACAACGCCACCACCTTCGCCGTTTGCTACGGACTGTGCCTTCAAGGACTAGGGCTCTCGCAGATTCATGCCAGCCTGATTCCGCAAGAGATTCTGACTCAGCGGATGATCCGCGCGAAAAAGCCGTGGACCGTCGCCGGACTCGGGATCCTCATGCTCGGCATGTCGACGAACTTTTACTTCACCCAAAACAGTTGGAAAAAGAGCCACGAAGACCTCTGGGGAGACGCCCATGTTCAAGTCACGAACATGGAAGAATACTCCCAAGGTCACATCGAAACCGACGAGGAGCTCAATAAGAAGCTGACGTTCCTCAACGCGATCGGAGAAGAAATTGCCGGCGATGCGGAAGACCGCTTGGTCTGGATGGAGTTGATTCGAGGCGTCAACCAAATCATTCCTCGCGGCAAGTACGAGAACGACGAAATCCCCAGCATCAAAGAGATGCCGTACGAAGATCGAATCGATTTCCATATCACGTCGTTTGACTCGAAGAAATACGAAGACGTCGCGGCCGAGTGGTACGAGAAACGCCTGGAACGATTCAAGCTGGAAGAGGCTGACTGGGTGGACATCATGAAACCACCCAAAGCCGCCGACGCGGAAGACGGCGCCGTTGCGGAGGAGGACGAAGGCCCCACCGGCGAGGCCTGGGTGATCGAGTTGCAGGGCTATCACTACTACAACGACGACGAGAGGATCGGTCTGGACGGAAACAACCATATCCGTCGGTACCTGATCACCGCATTTCGCGATCCGTCACTCTTGCCGCGCGACGTGGCCAACCGAGAAATCCGTCTTCCAAACCCGGAAAATCCGACCGAGATCGAATCGTTCACTCCCGCCGAGTTGGGCATCTCCTACCCGTTACTGCTGAACTTGGGAACGGTGATCGACGAGCAAATTCCCAACCCCGATTACGACCCCACGACTGCGAATCCCGCCAGTGGAATGGGGATTGCCGGTGGGACTGGAATCAACGGTGGTGAAGCCAAGGGCGATGAAGACGTTGAGCCCCAATTCATCCCGGCCAAGCGTATGGACTTTGTCCTGCAGTTCGTTTGGAACCCGACCACCTATGCCGAGCGAATGGAAGCTCGACGTTTGCAAGAAGAGCAGGATGCACTGGAAAACGGAGACGGGGCCGCAGCGGCGCCCGACGAATCCGTCGCCGCCACTCCCTGACCCCATCGCTTCTGACTGTCTCTTCTGAACTTCTCGCAATTCGACCCACTTTACAACCCTCGGCGAACACATGGACCAAGTCAAACAGTACCTGGGTGTCGCAGTCAAACACGGCTTCTGGATCGGCAGCGTTCTCATCCTTCTGGGTGGCGTTGCCGTCTGGTTCATGTCGACCAGTGAGCTGAGCAAGCAAACCGAACAGCAGATCAGCACCATCAAAAATGATGCGACCAAGATCTCGACGACTCGTGCGGAACTGCCAAACCAACCCAACGACCTTTCGCATGCGTTGATGAATGGGCTGATCGAAGACCGCACCGATGAAGTTCTCGAAGCCTGGCAAACCGTTTTTGATGCCCAGACCAAAATCCTGACCTGGCCGGAAATTCTCCAAGATGACTTCGTCAAAGAGTTCAAGTTCGTCAAGGATGAAGAGACGGGAGAGTTCGATGAGAGCAAGCTGAAACTGCCATTCGAAAAGTACGAACAGTTTGATCAAGAAGACGGAGACTCGATCAGTCCTCGAGTCCTGCGCCGGTACGAGAAATACATCGGCCGAACACTGCCCGCTCTCGCCGAAATCGCCGGAGCAAAATGGACCGCTAAATTTGACAATCCCACCGGTGGAATGATGGGCGGCATGATGGGTGGAATGGGCGGTGACATGATGGGAATGGGCATGGGGATGGGCAACATGGGGCGTGGTGGCGACGTCGACGAACTCACTGGCGAAAGTGATGAGCCCGTGGTTGCATGGAGTTCCGGTAGCCAAGATGCATTGCTCAAAGATCTTTTCCCATGGCGAGGTCGTGTCGATTACCCTTCCGAACTCGAAGTCTACTATTCGCAAGAAAACATCTGGATCCTTCGCCAACTCTTGCAGATCGTTTCCGCTGTCAACGGCGATGCGAAACAGCGGTTCGAAGCCAACATTCGCGAAATCAAAGCCATTTCGATGGGTGAGAGCGTCAAATTCGACCAGGGCAATATCTCCGAGCCTGGATCGCGAGCCGCAGGCGGCTTTGGCGGAATGGGTGGCATGGGAGACATGGGAATGGGAATGGGCGGCATGGACGATTACGGCGGAGACATGGGGGGCATGGGCGGCTTCGACGACGGTTTCGGGGGCAGCACCGATGCGGACGAGGCCAGCCCCGATCCTGGCGACAACCGTTACGTCAACACCGCCTTTGAACCCATTGACGCCTCGACACTTCGCAGTGCTTTCGTCAGTAATGATCCCAACCAAGTGGCAATCGCAGTTGCAAAGCGACTGCCCGTCATGCTTCGATTGCAAATGGACCAACGAAGCATTCCACGCCTACTGGCCGCATGCGGAAACGCTCCACTGATGGTCGACGTGCACCAAATTCGAATCATGCCCAAAGGAGGCTCATCCAATATGGGCATGGGCATGGGCGGAGACATGGGCATGGGTATGGGCGGAGACATGGGCATGGGAATGGGCGGAGACATGGGAATGGGTATGGGCGGAGACATGGGAATGGGTATGGGTGGCGGCGGTATGGGCATGGGTGGCGGTGGCGTCTCGGGTCCCGCCGATGATTTCCCGCTCGATATGGAAATCGAGATCTATGGCCTGATCTATTTCTACAACCCGCCCAGTGAAGAATCCCTGGGATTGGACAAAGTTGTCGATGACGTGAGCATCGATGACACGGTCGAAACCGTTGACGCACTTCCAGGTCCTACCGACAGCGGAACGGGAACGACGACGACACCGCCCGTTGATCCGGGTACCGACACGACCCCATCCACGACATCAACCGACGGAGATGGCACCACCGCTGCCGGAACGGGAACCGAGGGTACCGACACCTCCACGACAACGCCTGCGGATTCCGGCGACGGCTCAGGCGATCCGCCGGCGGACCCAAATGCGACCGATGATCCGGCAACCGCCGGTACACCGGCTGGTTGATCGATCAACCAAGCCAATAACGAAACCGAACTCGAACCAATCACGCGCCACTTCCCAATCAAGCGGGGATCAATTTCATGGATGCCGACAAGATCAAAGACTTTCTGGTCTACAACTTCGAAAAAGCGATCGTTGTGGGCGTGGCTGCGCTCTCCGGATTCCTTATTTGGAGTGGTTTGGGCAAACCCGACATCACGAAGGACTACCAACCGGAAGTGCTGGTGAGGGATGCCACCCAAGTGAAAAACGATGTGGACCAGAACCACAACGAGACCGTGATCGATCCTCGAAAACCCACCTTCAATATCGCCCAGGAACTGAACAACTTTCGCAATCCGATCCAATCCAAGCTCTACCTTCCCGAAACCATCTGGGAGGGAAATACGCTGTCAGCAGAAAACGTGAAACGAAAGGACCCTGTTCTCAGCAAGCCGATGGGAATCGAAGTCAGCGGCAATATCGCGTCCATCGCGTGGCGTTCAACGGATGGAGTCTACAGGCTTACCGAACTTGATCCCGCAGGTGAGTTGGACGTGGAAGAAAAGAGACCCAAACGAAGCAATCGACGCCGGAATCGTCGCAACAACATGGATGATTACGGTGGAGACATGGGCGACATGGGAATGGGGATGGACATGGGTATGGGCCAAGGCGGTGACGGATACGGAATGGATGACATGGGCGACATGATGGGTGGTGGGATGATGGGCGGCGGCGATACCGGTCGCGGCACCGGCACATCCGAAGCCGTCCGGACGCTCGATCCAAAAAACAACCTTGGATACAAACCAACAACGACGACCGACTTGTTGTCAAAGAAGGAACAGGAACCGGTTCCCGGCATCGGATGGTTCATCGCTGGCACAGCCGCCATTCCACACAAAGAGTTGATCGACAGCTATCAGGAAGCATTCTCCTATGCGGCTGGTTACAACCCGGAACGTCGCGACCGGCCGCTTTATGTGGCTTACCAAGTCGAGCGTGCGGATGTCACAAGCAAAAGTGTTGACGAACTCAAAGACGATGACTGGATTCTGCGAGATGACAATGAAAGAACGTTGCGTCATGCACTGAAATACTGGTCGGGGTTTGCGGACGAAGTCGTCCCCTCTGACTACTGGGTCAATGGCGTCACGATGTGGATTCCACCCGTGATGCTGGATCCCTACGCCCACTTCGCGACCAACTCCCTGGTCCCGCTGAAGACCAAGAAGGAACTGGATCTTGAAAAGGCTCGCCTGGAAGCGGAAGAGAAAAGCAAGAATGCGACGCCTTTGGGAGATGATGACTTCGACATCAATATCACCGGACAAGGCGGTGGCATGTTCAACTCCGGCGGTGGCGGCAGGGGCATGGACGGCTACGGCGGAGACATGGGCGACATGGGCATGGGAATGGGCGGCATGGATGACTACGGCGGAGACATGGGGATGGGAATGGGCATGGGAATGGGTGGCGGTGGCTCATCCGCTGGTCGCATCGGACAGCCTGCCGAAAAGAACCCCGTTGATTACAAACTGCTGCGTTTTTATGACTTCGCATTCATACCGGGTGCCAAGCGAGACACCGAGGCACCACGTCCCGGTCGCAAATACGTCTACCGAATTCGCTTTGCAGTAAACGACCCCAATTTCCCCGAGGACGCCAACCTGCAGCCCAAGGGACGTGATTTGGACAGTGAAGCCTATGAGCGATTCATTGCCCTGAGTGCAGAGTCACGTAAAACGAAAGAACGTAGCTACAAACGGTGGAGTGAATGGAGCGATGTTAGTGCCCCGGTCGCTTTGGCTTCACCTGATCGATCCGTCGTCGGCCCCGTAAAGGCTGAGAAATCCAAGCGAGTCCAAAGCGGATCGCGCACCCTCGTTTACGAACCCGAATCGCCAAAGGCGGAAATCGTTGCATCCAGCTTCGACATCCCTCTGGGAGTCTTCGTTCCTACAACGATGACAGCCACCGAAGGAACCGTCCTCAGTGAGCAGGTCGAGAAGGCTGACGTGGTGGACCCGATTACCTTGGAGGTGAGAGAGGTTAAAGAGGTCGAAGGTGAACGTGGTCCCATCATCGTGAAATCCGAATCGACCATCATCGATATCAAAGGCGGACTACCGCTGGAGATCGTCGAAGAGGAAGAGATGACCGAACCGGGAATGTTCCTGATGATCGACAGCCAAGGAAGACTCAAAGTCAAACAATCCGTCGAGGAACAACAGGTCTACCGGATTCGTTCCTTCGCAGAAGAACGCGGAAAGTAGGCCTTCGCGAAAGCGTTACCTTTCCAAGACGCCGTCCGACGGTGACAATTGCGTTCAACGGCAATCGTCATCGTCCTCGGCATCAATGATTTGGCATGTATGATTTTCAACGCGGTCCGTTTCCGGGAACGCGTCTACGGCGACTGAGAAGACATGAGTGGTCGCGACGTCTGGTCGCCGAGAACTCTCTTTCGATCAATGATCTGATCTGGCCCCTTTTTGTCCACGACGGCTCGGGTAGCCAGCCAGTCGATTCTCTGCCCGGCGTGGTCCGATTTGGAACAGACCAAATCGTTGATGCGGCAAAACTGGCCGTCGATCGCGGCATTCCGGCGATCGCGATTTTTCCCGCGACCGACCCGAAACTCAAAACCGAAGATGCCGCCGAGGCGGTGAATTCCGACAATTTGGTTTGCAGGACGGTCCGTGCGGTCAAGTCGGCACTCGGTGACCAAATCGGCATCATCTGCGATGTCGCGCTTGACCCCTACAGCACTCATGGACACGACGGGTTGGTCCAGGACGGCGATGTGATCAATGATGAAACGGTCGAAATCCTCCGCAAGCAGGCGACCGTCCAGGCCGATGCGGGATGCGACATCATCGCACCGAGTGACATGATGGATGGGCGAGTCGCCGCGATTCGCGACGCATTGGAATCCTCCGGGCACCGCAATGTCCAAATCATGTCCTACGCGGCCAAATACGCCAGTGGATTCTACGGGCCGTTTCGCGATGCCGTCGGTTCCAAAGGCAATCTCGGAGGCGCGAGCAAGAAGTCCTACCAGCAATCGCCTGCAATGGGTGACGAAGCATTGCATGAGGTCGCCATGGACTTACGCGAGGGTGCAGACACCGTGATGGTCAAGCCAGGCATGCCGTATCTCGATATCGTTCACCGAGTCAAATCGTGTTTCGGAGTGCCAACGTTTGCGTATCAAGTTAGCGGTGAATACGCGATGCTGTGTGCCGCGGACCAACTCGGATGGCTGGACCGAAAAACGGTTGCCCTTGAATCGCTGCTTGCATTCAAACGTGCCGGAGCGGACGGGATCCTGACGTACTTCGCGCTCGATGCGGCAGAATGGCTTTGTGAATAGCCGCGGGACTTAGCCCCAGGACTCAGCAACGGGGAGCGGTGCTAGAAGACGCCCGCCCCAAAGTTGTCATCTTCTCCGGCACCCGTTTGATCCGACTGCTGCGACTCCGAAGGTTGATGACTCGACACTCTTGAGCCGGCTCCCTGCCCCCTCGCTACCTGCCCCTTGGCTACCTGCCCCTTGGGACTCGGCGTCTCATGCGGCGGATCAATGAGTGCCGTTTCCACGTCCTCGCCCGCGTCTGCAAACTCATCATCGTAACGAGAGCGGTACCCGGGTTGCTTGCAACGCTGCAGTTCGGCTTCGAACTCATCGAGAACAGCCTGTTGAATCAACTCACGACACTGACTGTTGATCGGATGAGCCACATCGGCGTAAAGCTTCTGCGGTGAATCGACATAACCATCCGTGTCGAATGACAGCTTGTTGCCGCAGTGGTTGCAGTAACTCGCTCTCAAGTGATTCTTATGATGGCACCGACCACAGTGGCCCGTCAACTTTCGACTGGGCATGGCGACGAAAGGACCGTTTGCACCATCGATGATCTTGAGATCGCGAACGACGAACGAGCCGTCGATCGTGATCGAACAAAACGCGCGAAGTCGGTCTTCGGAAGACTCCATCAACTTGATTCGGATCTCCGTGATTTCCACGATTGTGAACTCCCTCGCTGTTGTGTCGCGGAACAAACGTTACCGAAACAGTGGTTCAGTTTTCGCAAGTGCCGACCGCCATTCGATCACTCGTCTTCAAGTATCTCGATGGGGGCCGCCGCCGCGACGCTTTGCACCGCACGCACTAAGTGACCCGGTTGCAACTCTTGTTTGAGCCTTTCGGCTACCTCAATCGCGTGAGCGTGATCACGCGCAATCCCGAAACACGCGGACCCACTACCAGTTAGTTGACACGTTTGCAGTCCGGATTTCCACAGCGAATCTAACAATTCGCTCGTCCGAGGCAGAATTCGTTCCGCGGGTTCCTGCAATCGATTGCGCATTTCACGCTGCGCGACGTCAAACTCTCTCTTGAATAATAGCGATTGAAATCGCTCCGATGTGAAAGGAGAAGATGGAACGGTCAACTCTCCATAAACCCTGGCGGTGGAAAGCGCAACCGGCGGATAAGCCACGACAAAACTCATTGCCATCTCGACGTCGATGGGCGTCAATCGCTCTCCCCTACCGCCCGCATGACAAATCATGCCCGGATAAAGAAAGAATGGCACATCGCTACCAATGTCCGCCGCAACTTCGTGAAGCGGCTCTAGCCTGTTAACTTGGTGAATCTGGGCAGCGCAGCTAATTGCGTGAGCGGCATCACTGCTGGCACCTCCCATTCCGGCACCCGCTGGAATTCGTTTGCCGAGCTCGACTCGAAAACCACTTCGAATCTCAAATCGCTCTCGAAACCGCTGGAGAGCGACGTGAACCAGATTTTTGTTTGCGGGAGGCAGATCCAAAAGGCCCTGCTCGGACGCCTCAGGCGTCGCAATTCCGAGCTGTCGTTCGAGTTCGTCGCGGGACGGAAGCCAGCATGCGTCCAGCTCAATTCGTGGTTCTGGAATGGACTGGACGCGAAGCTCATCGCGCCAGTCGATCGCGGCCATCACGGTGTCGATTTCGTGGTAGCCATCATTCCGCCGCGCGGGAATCTCCAGGAAGAGATTGAGTTTCGCGGGCGGAAAAGTCATCGCCGTTGGCATGCCCGTTCCTTAGCGTCCCGGTTTCGGTTTCGCGGCGTTGCGTTTGCCACCCCGACGACGGGGATTGCCCAAATCGGTGTCCTCAGGAACACCGAATTGTCTCTGTGCCGCATCCAACTGCTTCATCAAACGTGATTGGACCGACTCATAATCGGTGCTGCCAAAGACGCTTTGGAGTTCGTTCGGATCGTTATTGAGATCGAACAATTCCCAATCATCAAGGGGCTTCCCTTCGAGGGCATAAAAACGGATCAACTTGTGCTCTCCGTCGGTCACTCCGAAATGCCTGGCGACATTGTGCGCGCCTGGGTTCTCGTAGTAGTGGTAGTAAAACACCGTTCGCCAGTCTTGCGGAGTCTCCCCTTTGAAGAGATCGACCATCGAGCGTCCCTGCATATCGGTCGGAACCTCGACACCTGCGAGATCCAAAAACGTCTCAGCAAAATCCAAGTTACTGACAATGTCTTGGTTCACAGAGCCTGGCTCGACCACCCCGGGCCAACGAACCAGCAACGGTGTACGCAGCGATTCCTCGTACATCCATCGTTTGTCGTACCAGCCATGTTCACCCAGATACCACCCCTGATCGGACGAGTAAATGACGATCGTGTTGTCGGCCAAACCTTCGTCATCCAGAAAGTCCAGCACTTCCCCGATTCCATCGTCAACACTCTTCACGCAGCGAAGATAGTCTTTGACATAACGTTGATACTTCCACTGGATGACTTCCTTTTCCGTCATCGAGTCACGTGCCGCGAGAAACGCTTTATTCTTCGGTTGGTACGCGGCGTCCCAAACTTGTTTTTGTTCCTCATTCATGTTTCCGTAGCCGGATAACTTGAGGTCGTTGGCGTTCAAGTGCTCGCGTACGGTCATCTCCTGACGACCTGCCGACTGCGTTCGACCCTGGTAGTCGTCCCAAAGCGTCTCCGGTTCAGGGATCGTGACGTCGTCCAGCCAATTGAGATACTTTGGCGCCGGACGCCAGTTCCGGTGAGGAGCTTTGTGTTGATACATCACCATGAAAGGCTTGTCGGGATCTCGCTCGTCACGAAGCCAATCCAGAGTCTTCTCCGTGATGATTTCCGTGGTGTAGCCGGTGTGCTTGCGAGTCACCGGTTCGCCGTCTTCGCCGGCCGTGATCATCGGCGGATTGTAGTACGGGCCTTGACCCTTCAAGACATCGAAATAGTCGTACCCCTGTGGCGTCGTTCCCAGGTGCCACTTTCCGATGATTGCCGTTTGATAGCCCGAAGCTTTCAACAACTTCGGAAACGTTTGCTGATCGCCATTGAATCGGTTTCCGTTTCGGATGAACCCATTCAAATGGCTGTACTTGCCGGTTTGAATGACTGCTCGACTCGGACCACAAATCCCGTTGGTCACGTAGCAGCGATCAAAACGCATGCCTTCGCGTGCGATGCGATCCATGTTCGGAGTCGTGATCCGTGACGGGTCGTAAGCGCTCAGTGCCTGGGTGCAGTGATCGTCGGTGAAAATAAACACGATATTGGGTCGTTGCGTTTCGGCGCGCGATTGCCCAGAAGCGGCGAGGACGAAACAGCCAAGCACAAACGCCAGCATTCGAAATCGGGCAGGTGCGACGCGTCCGATTCGTGGTGGATGCCGGTGCACCGGAGGACAGACACGGTGCTGCAAGTGACGGTGCTGCGAGTGCCGGTGCGACGGGGGACACGCACTGGGGAAAGGGCTGCTTCTCATCGGAGGGAACCTTGGGAGGATCTTCGGGCGGGAAACCCGCATGTTAGTCGTTTCCTCTCGGGGTCACAAACAACCGGCACACGCCATCAAATCCACGTTCGATAAATCCACGTTCGATGGTCTCGATCGCGAGTGCACAATCGTCGAGGACGAACTAAACTTCTTACAAACGTTCCCATTTCCCCGCCTTCCTCTCGCCCCACCGCTGCCGATGTCACTTCGTCTGACAACACGATTTCTTGTGACCACTGCCGTTCTTGGCTGTTTTTTGTCCCCCCAGGCCCGCGCGCAGAACGTCAGCGACGCGTCGCCTCAAGCAGTCGGTCCGGATGAAGGCCCCGTCGAAGGCGTCATCACCGAACCGGTCAAGAAGCTCGACGAGAAAGTAAAACCCAAAGCGGAATCGGCGCCCAAAAAGATTGCTGATAACGCCGCGACAGACACAAAGCAGGAAGCCAATTCGAGTGAGGAATCCGAGCCGCAGACACCTGGCGTTTAC
>JBCBOO010000136.1:0-16649 GCA_039821235.1 Planctomycetota bacterium | reverse complement strand
TCAAGCTATGAGCATGTGCGGCTGCTGGATGGGGTGGATGAGGATGTGAT
Source organism: Planctomycetota bacterium (assembly GCA_039821235.1). Lineage (GTDB taxonomy): Bacteria > Planctomycetota > Planctomycetia > Pirellulales > Pirellulaceae > Stieleria. Next base: position 16,599 of record JBCBOO010000136.1, on the reverse strand, counting down.
CGAGCAACTGTAACCATGATGGTTACGGTTGGTGTGCAGATGCTAGGATGGAGCCTTTCTACAATCGCAACGTTGTGACGAACATGAAATTTGGACTCGCCACACTTCTCTTAGCAGCTCTCTACATTGCTATCTGTTGCTTGGTCTACATTGAGCCGAGCTACTGGATTGGCACATTGGTTGTTGCAGCTACGATTGCCCTCTTGGTCGGATCTTCTGCCCGGGCGTTCATGACTCGCAGTGTTGGCTTGCAAGTGTTCTCGGTCGTCGGGCTGGGCCTCATTGCTTTTCTGCTTGGGTTCTACGCAGAAACTCCCCCTGGTAGCCAAACGTGGCAAGTGCCGCGCAAAGTCTACACAGTGTTTACGCTTGGAATCGATCTCAGCCCGAGCGAGGAAGCGGGCGTATACACACAGCATGGTGTCATGCACTCGTTTCATGTGTCCTCAGGATTTGGTTCGCGAACAGGAAGTCGCCCCCGTGTTCCGACCTACCACAATGTCGTGCGAATGGGGATTTGCACGTCATCCGTTTTCCTCGCCAGCTGTGTTGGTTGTCTGTCGAATCTCCTAGCCAGAAAGTTCCGGCAAGGTGATTGAGCCGAAAGATCTGTGATATCGGCGTTCTGGGAGTGCAGAGGTCGCAAGTTCGAATCTTGTCATCCCGACTGTTGAATTTCTTGCTTTCCCTCCGCCAGCTCCGAATGTTTGAAACGTGAGATGCACGTTTCATGCACGATACGGGAGCTCCTCTACGCCTCGGCAGCGAAAGCAACATCCAGTGCCCCCCCAGACCGCCTACGGTTTACGATCCTATCGAAGATCGAAGTCTTTTGATTGCTTTGAAGCTCTAACTGGAATCATCGTTCCATCAGGCATTTCTATGTTGAACTCAATCGGATCGGACGATGCTTTTTGCTCGCCCGGACTATTCTGAATGACTCCTTTTAAGTTCTGGCCCAGAATCTGAATTGTTCTCGCTGACTTCTTGATTTTCTTGTGCCCGCGAAAGGTGACTGGAGATCCTGCAGCACTCACTCCAGTTACCATCGTCCCGTGTGGAGAAACAAAACCTCCCTGACTTTCCTTCATCGAATTGATCTTTTCAACTGCCTCTTGCAACGCATCCCTCATCGTTTTCATCTCTGCCACTGCCGTTGCATTCATTTGTATCAAATCATCAGCATTGATCGATCGCTCATTCTGTGAACCGGTTTGAACGTTAGCGCGTCCTCTCTCAAAAGCGACCCACGTCTTGAAGGTCACGATAGCGGCGTAACATGCAGCGAGCTGTATCGCGACCGACCCGTAGAACGAGAACCGAACGAATGCGAGGCCATCGCTCGACAGACTCCAGTCGAACAAGCCAAAAACCGAACTGACGAGCAGAGCAACGACCGCGATCGCAAACACACCAAACTGGATGCCAAGTCGAGTTGCTATTTGATTCCGGGAAAGCACACTTTTCGCCAGTCTTTCGATCTTCTTGGTCGTCTTCTCAAAGTCACTCATTTTCGCCCCTCATGGCGTTTCGCACCGCGTTGATTGCCTCATTGCGCAGACGCTGAATTTCTGATTTGCTCATTCCCTGCCGACTCGCAGTTGCTCGAACGGAGTAGCCATACGCAAGATCGAGCAATACGGACCGCAGTAAAGGATCGAGACGCTCGGTGACCTGAACAAGTCGCTCAAGCGTCTCCGCATCACTGACCGCATCCGACGGATCCAGCCCCTCAACTACAGGATCAGAGAACCCAAGTAACTCCGCCTTCAGGACCTTCAATCGTGTCTTGTAAAGATCGATGGCTCGATACTTAACAACCGAAGCCAAATAGGAGGTCAGTTGATTCGGACCCTGCCATTGGAATGCTCCATGGACCACTTTCGACCATGCGTACAACGCGGCTTCTTGAACCGCATCTTCGGGCTCAGCTGAATATTTTGAAGCGATCTGAAACAGGGTTGGAGTTGAGTCCCTAAAGACTTCCCAGAACGCCTCTCATTTATTCACGGTGATTTCCAACACAGTGTCCCACAAAAACCACGCAAATCGTGGTTTTTCGCATGAATTCACTCGTTTTTGCCTACTGTTTCACCCTCGTGACGCTCGTTTTCGGGGTCCTGATGGCGTTGAACTACACCATTCCAAAACAGTCAAAAGAAGACGAAATCTCCATTGAGGACCTAAGAGAGGATTTTCCCGGCTTCGGGCTTGCAACCATGTTCGAGTCAGAACGCAGTCGCAACGGGTGATCAACAAGTAGGACAGGCTTCCAGCCTGTCAATCTTGGTTAGACAGGCTGGAAGCCTGTCCTACGTTTCGGATTCGCCATTTATTGTTCACGGGTTGCTGACGGCTGAAAGCTGTGCAGCGACCAACTTGCATGAGTCCCGTTCCTCAGCGCCCCGTCCCGCCCTTCCAGCCTCGGGGCTTCCAGGTTTCGGGTGCATCCAACAGCAAGGGTTCGTGAAAGACACGAATCTGGTCGCCCTGCGTTTCGAGCCACTGGTCGAGCTGCGATGAGAGCGAGGTTTTCTGCGCGGCGTACTCCGGGTCGTTCGCCAAGTTGATTTGTTCGTAAGGATCTGCATCCAAATCGTAGAGTTCTTCGAGCGGTCGACCGTGGTGCCGCGCGACTTTGTGTGCTGCGTCCGCATCCGTCTTTGCTTTTTCGGTCCATTCGGCAAAGTAGTCGCCGGACGTTGGCCGAAGTAGCAAGTCGATGTGTGTGGTGAAGGCAAACTCTGGATGGGGATTGCGGATGTACTTGAAACGGAGTTCGCGAACGCTGCGGCTAGGGTAGACGTTCATCAACCGGTCGCCGCTGTGGGTTGTAAAGATGCGCTTGCGATGACTCGTCTCCTTGCCGAGCAACACGTCGGCGAAACTCTTGCCGTCCAATCCTGCGGGGACTTCGCCACCGGCTAATTCGATCAGTGTAGGAAAGAGATCGATCCAGCTGACCATCGCGCTCGTTCGCGTTCCTGCCGGAATCTTCCCGTGCCAAGCAAACAACAAGGGAACTCGGGTTCCTTCGTCATACAGCGTCCACTTCCCAAGCGGGAACTGCGCGCCATGGTCGCTTGAGAACGCGAAGAGGTGGTCGGGGCCGAGGGTCTCGGTTGCCAATGAACGCAGTTCCGCCAAGTACGCATCTAAATCATGGACTTCTTGCAGATACCGTGATCGTTGCACGCGAGTTTGGGGCGTATCGACAAACGTGGGTGGCAATTGGACCGTTTCTGCATCGACCTTCGTTTGACTTGGCCAGGGGACGTGAGGGTTGGACGTGCCGACGAACAATGCCAGGGGGCGGTCGTCGTTTCGCTCGCGGAGAAACTGGGTGACTTTTGAACACAGCTTCGGAAGTTCCTTTGCGGCTTCGATGACTTCGAAACCATATTGCTTGGCGCTCTTGGCATGAGCCACTTTGCCGAATGCTGCGAGTTGATACCCCATCGCTTTCAGGGTTTGAGGTAATCGGAAGGTGCCTTCGTGAGGTTGGCTGTGGTTTTCTTCGGCGCCGTTACGAGCCGGCATCAGACCGGTCAGCAGTGCTGCACGACTGGGTGCACAGGAGGGGCTGGCGACAAACGCGTAGTCGAACGTCATGCCGTCGGCGGCCAATGCTATCAGCGCGGGTGTTGAGCCTCCGCGGTCCGCGTAGATCGAAAGGTCTCGGAACGAAAGATCGTCTGCGAGATAGACAACCACGTCAGGCGGGTCGGCCGCTTCCAGACGAGTTGTGAACAGGAACGTGCTGGAGAGAACGCAAAGAAAGAGAAGACTGGTTGAATCTCTCATGCGGAATCCAAATGACAGTGAACCCCTGATTCGTGTGCCAATCCTACATGGCGAAGCAAGGGTTGAATGGACGAAGTTGTTTCGGGGCATTCTCGAACCTAACGGTGAGCTTCGATGGCTTGGCGAACCAATCCGGATGGGACGTTGCCGACGAGGTCGACGTTGCCAATGGAGGAGGGCAGTATAAACCGCAGGTTCCCGTGGGAGACTTTCTTGTCTCGCATCATGATCGGCAGCATCGCATCTGGATCCGCGTCCGCAAATGTGATGGGGAGCTTGCAGTTCTCGAGAACTTGTGTTTGGGCTGTCAGTAGCTCCGGATCGCAAAGGCCGAGATCGATGGCCAGTGTGGCTGCCATTTGCATTCCGATCGAAACGGCTTCGCCGTGCAAGACGGTGCCGTATCCGGCAGTGGCTTCGATCGCGTGCGCAAAGGTGTGACCGTAATTTAGAATCGCGCGTCTACCGCTGGTCTCTCGCTCATCGTCCCGCACGACGCGTGCTTTACTGCTGCAGCTTTCTCGGATGGCATGCGCGAGTGCCGCGGCATCTCGTTGAGCGAGTCGTTGGGCGTTGTCGCTTAGCCAAGCAAAGAACGCGGCGTCATCGATCACGCCATATTTGACGACTTCGGCGAGTCCGCTGAGGTAGCTGCGATCGGGTAGTGTGGTCATGGTCGCCGTATCGATCCAAACGAAGCTCGGCTGCCAAAACGCGCCGACCATGTTTTTTCCGCCGGGCAGATTGATACCGGTTTTTCCACCGACGCTGCTGTCGACCATCGCCAGCAGCGTGGTCGGGACTTGGACGAAGCGGATTCCGCGTGCAAAGGAGGCGGCGACAAAACCTGTCAAATCCCCGACGACGCCGCCACCCACGGCGATCACGACACTGCGTCGATCCGCCCGATGTTCCAGCATCCAGGCGAGCAAACGCTGATATTCCGCGATCGATTTGCTGGGCTCGCCCGAGGCAACCGGGCAAGAATCGACGCGAATCGCGCCCTCGTTGAAGCCGCGAAGTTGCTGGCCGAGTTCTGACGCGTAGGGCTGTACGGCCTCGTCGTAGATGATCAAAGTATGCGAAAGATCCTCGAGGACATCCGTTGCCATCGCGGCGAATTGTCCGGTTGCTCCTTCGGAGATGCAGATTGGATAACTGCGCCGATCGAGTTCGACTTGGATCGTGTCCGGCGAGGGTCCTTTATGCACATCTACACTCATCTTGGTCGCGGTCTCAAGCGGTCGAGATTCCTGGTTCGCTTTTTTACGGCTTTGCAGCCCCCAGTCTAGCAATGAACGACATTCAAGCCCATTCGGACAAATACAACGATCCCAGAGTCAAGATCACGTCGGTAGGCATTCTGTGTGGCGTGTTGGTCGTGCTCTTTGGAATCGGCGGAGCCGGGCTGAGCATTTGGGCTCGCAAGACGAGACTGGTTCAGACGACCGCGTTTTGGGGCGAGGATGCGATCAAAGCGTTCCAGCTCGCCGAGGAGGTGGAGTTGATTCCGAAGCCGGAGTCGGAGCCGGAGAAGACGGTCCGTATCAGTGGCCTACCCGGTCTTGGGCATCTTCGGCACGTGCTGCTGGATGAGCGGAGCTACGAGTGGAAATCTCAGCTTGCCCAGCCGATCGAGCTGGACGAAGACACGATGCTTTTGCAGTTCCGCGATCCGACAGCGAAACGGTTTCCCAACCAGCAAATCGTGATCAACACGGTGAGCGGCCGGGTGGGTTTTCGCGAGGGCGAACAAAACGTCCAGTTGAACGACCGATTTCAGGAAGCGATGCCGAATTTTCTGAAACAAATCGCGGACTTCGAACCACTGCGGGTCGAGAACCGCGAGCAGGAAAAGTAACGCCGGCGCGGGGTTGAAGCGCGGGGACAACCGGTGGCGTTTTGTGAGGAATCACCGTCCGCCGGTTGCTCACTGGATGGATCACTAGCTTGCAAGCTAGACTTTCCGGCCTGAACGTCCACCGGAATTCCCCACCTGTGATCGATTGCAATGAAAGCGTTTGAAGCAACTCGGCGGTTTTTTGATTTGGCTGCCGAGCGAATGAAGCTGAGCGAAGATCTTCGCGAAGCACTGTTGATGCCCCAGCGTGAAGTCCAAGTTCAAGTCACGATCGAGCGTGACAATGGCACGCTCGCCAATTTCGTCGGCTTCCGAGTGCAGCACGATCGGAGCCGAGGCCCGATGAAAGGTGGGTTGCGTTTTCATCATGAAGTCGACCTGGATGAGACGCGGGCGTTGGCCAGTCTGATGACTTGGAAAACCGCCGTCGTGAATTTGCCTTACGGGGGTGCCAAAGGAGGCATCGGCGTCAACCCACGGACGCTGTCCGAACGCGAGATCGAACGACTGACACGAGCGTTCGTGGATCAAATCCATGATATCGTCGGGCCCGACACCGACATTCCTGCGCCCGACATGGGAACGGATTATCGGGTCATGGCTTGGTTTCGAAATCAATGGGAGAAGTACCACGGATTCAATCCCGCGGTAATCACCGGAAAACCCGTCGAGGAATACGGCGCGAAAGGACGTGAAGAGGCGACCGGACGTGGCGTCGGGTCACTGACCGTCAAGTTGACGAAGCGTCTCGGTATGAAACCCGATGACACTCGGGTCGCGATTCAGGGCTTTGGGAACGTCGGTTCGCACGCGGCCAAGTTTCTAACCGAGGCCCAGTTCCCGATCGTGGCCGTCAGCGACGTGACCGGAACCTACTACAAAAAAGATGGACTCGACATCACCAAGCTGCTGCAGCACAAGTTGTCCCACGAGTACGGTTTGCTCGAGGGCTTTACCGACTGCGAAGTGCTGCCGATCGACGCGTTGCTGACTCTGCAGGATGTGGACTTGCTGATCCCGGCTGCACTCGGCGGTGTGATCACCGCCGAAAACGCGGGGCAGATCTCGGCCAAGGCGATCATTGAGGCGGCGAACGGGCCGATCGATCCTGACGCGGACAAGATCTTGGAAGACGCGGGTGTCACTGTCCTGCCCGACATCCTGGCAAACGCCGGTGGCGTGACGGTCAGTTATTTCGAATGGGTGCAGAACCGCCAGCACTATCGTTGGACGCTTGATCGTGTTCGGCAAGAACTTGATCGCACACTCAATGAAGCCTTTGAAAAGGTCTGGCAGTTGTCGCAGGAAGAAGGCGTCGGTTTGCGAACGGCGGCCTACATGATTGGGATCTCACGTGTGCTGCGTGCAAGTGAGCTTGCCGGTCTCACTTGAGCCGCCGACGACGGGATGTCTTGCTACGAGGAAGACATTTCCGAGGAGGCGTTCGCGTTTGTTTCTGCTTCTTGCCATAGCCAACGAATGGCTTCGTTGATTTCAGGCTCGTGTTGCTCGGTGGCGACCCCATCGTGTCCCAATCCGCGCATGACAACGAGGCGTTTGGACGCTCGGATCGCGTCGTAGACCTGCAACTGCAGTTCGGGAGGCACGAGCTTGTCGTACTCGGACTGCAGGACCACCGTCGGCAGCTGAATGCCATGCGCCGTACGCAATAGATCCATGGATGCCGGAAGACTCTCGGCAATGCGATCGGTCCAACGCCCACCCGGATAACGGTGTGCCACTCGTTTGACGGTTTGAACCAGAGGTGGCGGATTTCGAATGACGAGCCCATCAACTCGGTTGGCAAATTGATTCGCGACCCACACGGCGGTGGCACATCCCAGCGAATTGCCGACCAGCCAAACCTTGGTGTGCGACGAGCAAGTGTCTTCGGTCAGCACTTGGAACATCTTCGTTGCACGTTCGGCGATGCTGGTAAGCGACGCTCGGCCGGACGACCGTCCATAGCCCGGCGGGTTCCAGGTAAACAGCTTGACATCCACGCAACCGAGTGCGGACGCCGGCCAGTCCGACGCACGCTCGGCACGTCCGGCAGTGCCTGGAAACTTGAAGACGATCAACTCTGGCGGTTTGAATTCGTCTGCACCGGGGTCCTCCGACTCGTGTTGGCTCAGCAAGGGCCGCTGCACGAACAGTTCATCTCGTGTCCCCGAATCGGAGATCACCAGGCGTTCCTTTGGCGCATACGGCAAGCGATGGCGTGTCGGCCGCAAGACGAATCGGTCGAGGAGTTTTTGCCGGAATGCACGAATCATGGCCGCATCTTGATTGCGCGATCGTCGTTTGACTAGGCGCATCATCCTTTCTAAGAATTGGGGCAAGACATCCTTAAGTGGACGAGCCATTTGAAGGGTCGGAATCGTCAAAACCTCCCAGGTCATCCCAGCTGCCATGAGAATTATTGTTGCTCCGACTGCGATCGAAATGGGGCGTTGGGTGGCCAGTCGAGCAGCGGCGGACCTTCGTGCCGCCCTGGCCAGTCGTCAGGAAGCCCGCCTGGTCGTCGCGACGGGGGCTTCCCAATTCGAGGTCCTCAAGCACCTCGTCCGCGAGCCCGAGATCGACTGGAGTCGGGTCGATGGCTTCCACTTGGACGAATACGTCGGCCTTTCGAATCGGCACGATGCCTCGTTCTGCCGCTATCTGAAGGAGCGATTTGTCGATCATGTTCCGATTCGTTCATTTCACTACTTGAATGGGGATCGTGATCCGCAGGAGACGCTCCGGATTGCCGGCGAGGCCGTTGCTGCCGTCACAGTGGATGTGGCGTTGATCGGCATTGGCGAGAACGGGCATTTGGCATTCAACGATCCTCCCGCCGATTTTGCGACGACCGCGCCGTACTTGTTGGTGGAATTAGACACAGCGTGTCGCCAACAGCAGGTCGGCGAAGGCTGGTTTCCGTCTCTCGATGACGTGCCGACCCACGCAATCAGCATGTCGGTCCAGCAAATACTGCAGTGTCGGCGAATCTACTGCAGCGTACCGGATGAGCGAAAGTCACTTGCGGTCCGACGGACACTGATGGAGCCCATTGGTCCCGAATGCCCGGCAACCAAACTGCGCGAACACTCGGCCGTCGATCTTGTGCTCGATCGCGCGGCGGCGAGCCAGATACCGGATGAAATCCTGGGTCGGGCGGAGATCCTCGAGTGAACGACTTGGTGGATCTTCAAGTCAACGGCTACGCCGGAGTCGACTTCAATGCCGCGGATCTGACGCACTCGGCAATGCGCGAAGCTTGTCAAAGGCTTCGTGACGATGGCGTGGTTCGTTTTTTCCCCACCGTCATCACCGACGACCTGGACGGCATGGTGGGTAAAATCAAGCGACTGTCCGAGCTGGCGGAATCCGACGCGTTCATTGAGGAGTGTGTGGGCGGAATCCATGTCGAGGGCCCGTTCCTAAATCGCAATCGTGGTTTCATCGGGGCTCATCCCGCCGAGCATGCTTTTGATGCAAGCGTCGACGCCGCGGAGCGATTGATCGATGCGGGTGCAGGCCGAGTTCGCTTGTTCACACTTGCACCCGAAGTCGATGGCGCGGTGCGGTTGATTGCGAGACTACGCGATCTGGGAATCATCGTTGCGGCGGGCCACACCGATGCGTCACTCGCTGACTTGGACGCCGCCATCGACGCCGGGCTGCAGTTGTTTACGCATTTGGGTAACGGCTGTCCCTCCGAGATGCATCGCCATGACAACATCGTTCAACGAGCGCTCGCGCGATCCCAAGCGTTGTTTATTTCGATGATTGCCGATGGCCATCACGTCCCTTGGTTTGCCATGCAAAATTACCTGCAGTGCATTCCGAAGGAGCGTGTGATCATTGTGAGCGACGCGATCAGCGCTGCGGGGCTCGGGCCGGGCAGTCATCGCCTCGGCGGGCAAACGGTCCACGTCGATGAAAATGGCGCGGCCTGGATGGCAGACCGGACACAGTTCGCGGGGTGTGCGACGACGCTGCGAGAGTCCGCGCAGATGATGCTTGAGCAGGACCTGGCAACCGAGGAAGACCTGCGCCGGTGGATGACCGCGAATCCGTCTCGACTGCTCGACGCTGACTAGGATGTCTGTTTCGTCATTGCTTTCGGCCGGACCACGTCTTTGACCAGTCCGAGTACTTCCATGATGCGAATCACTCGCCAGGACATATCAAATTCCCACCAGTGATGGCCATGCGCGGCGGCGCGAGGTTCGGCGTGGTGGTTGTTGTGCCAGCCTTCGCCGTGGGAGAACAACGCGACCAGCCAATTGTTTCGGCTTTCATCGCGGGTTTCATAATTGCGATAGCCGAACGCGTGGGCGACCGAGTTGACGGCCCAGGTTCCGTGAAGCACGAACACGGTGCGAACCGCAACGGCCCAGACGTAGTAGCTGGCGGCGTAACGGATGCCTTCGGAGACACCTCCGACCAGTAGGCCGACGACGCCACCGAGCAGCGTGATCAATGCCGCATGTGCGAGGAAAACGAAGAACCATCCTCCACGGCGTTCCAATCGTAGATAGAAGGGGTCTCGCAACAGGTCGCGTACATAGCGTTCGTAGTGACTGGTTCGATCGAGGTCACGATTGCGGACCACGACCCAGCCGACGTGACCCCATAAGAAACTCACCAGCGGAGAATGGGGGTCGGGTTGCTTGTCGCTGTGTTGATGGTGCATGCGATGGATCGCAACCCAGCGTGCGGGAGAGTCCTGTAGGTTGCACATTCCGAGAACAGCGAGCGTGTGCTCCAGCCACTTCGGGCAACTGAAACCGCGGTGTGTCAGCAAACGATGGTATCCGATCGTGATGCCCATCATGCCGAAGACGAAGTGGCCGGCGATGGCGAGTACCAGTCCCGACCAGGTGAACAGCCACGATGCAAACCAGGGGAGCACTGCCAGGGCCGCGACGACATGGACGAAGGACAGTACGGCGACGTACTCCCAGAGAATACGTGTCGGCTTGGTTTGTTCGGGCTGCGAAAGTGTGCCGCTGCTTTCCGAATCCGGCGTCGGTGACTCGGCGGCTGCCTCCTTACCGCCATTGGTCGCGGCCGCGTCGGTCTCGGACGCGTGTGACTCGTCGCGGGGTGGGGCATCGGTGGCGGTGGTTTCCGTCAAGCTCATGGCTGGGTTGCCGTGCGTGCGTGCGTGGGGAAATAGCGAGAGGGCTGTTTTACCCCGAGACATTCGTTCGGTGGCAGACCAATCAAGCAACAAAAAACCGCGAGTGCAAAAATCACTCGCGGCGTCGTGAGAACCGAATTCCGATAGGCCGCAACAACAGGCAGGTCGCGGCAAGCGGTCGACTTACTTCTTGTCGTCGTCGGCTTTCTTAACTTTCTTTTTCTTCTTCAGCGAGACCTTCACCACGCGGACTTTGGGCATCCCAATGATGCTCTCTTCCGGGTTGAATTTGTCTTGCTTCTGCAACTGGGCGATCCGCTCGGCTCGAGTCAACACATTTCGTGACTTGATCGCCCCGGCACGTACCTTCAGGCTGCGATCGAGCGTCATGGGTGGCCTCGGGGGTGTGGTTTGAATGGACTGGGTCGTCAGGATCGCCGAACACTCCGGCACGCTCCTGGCAAATGAATCGCGGAGGGTACTGCGTTGGAGGGATTCTCGCAAGGTTGACGCCGAAAAAATCGACTCGCATGGGGCCACAATCACGGAAACAGCCAGGGAAACCCGGGGTTTGCCCTCATCCGGGCATTCTCCGCTGTCCGGCTTCGAAGCTGAAAGGCAAGTTTTCGTACGCAATTGCCCCCTCAAAGCCGCTTCCCCTACCTCGCCCCCATGAATTCGATTTCCGCCCCGCCCGCCGTCGACCGAATCATCTCATGCGAATCGATGCCCTCGCCGCCGACCGTGGCTGCGAGGCTTCTGGAATTGGTGAATCAGCCTGATGCGACCATGGATGAGATCGCCCGCGTGATCGGGGCGGATCCCAAGCTTTCGACCAGTCTGATCGAATACTGTAACTCGCCGATGATGGCGGGCTCTCGCACGGTGAGCAGTCTTCAGCAAGCCGTCACGATCATGGGAATGCGGACGCTGCGTTTGCTTTCCCTCTCCTTCTCGGTGATGCGGACGCGCGGCGAAGACGGATTTCCGTACCAGGATTTTTGGAAACGCTCCCTGGCCACTGCGATCGCTGCGAAGGAACTCGCGTCTTTGGTGCAGAATGATCCCGACGAGAGTTTCCTGCTCGGTCTCGTTTTCGACATCGGGTTGTTGGGAATTGGCTGTGTCTACTCGCAAGAGATCGAACGGGCGTTTCCGGAGCAGGACGTCCTTGCGGTTCTCACCACGGAAAAGGAAAGAGACCTCTGCGAGACAGACCGCTACGAAGTCGGTTATCACCTGTTGGAGAACTGGAGTTTTCCAAGCGACATGACAGAGGTGGTCCGTGACTTTTTGAATAGTGAATCGCCCAAACAGAGGTTGATCGATGTCGCGCAGCAAACGGCCAGGTTGCTGCTTCATCCGGACACGAGCAATGAGCGGATTCGGGGCCTGCGAAAATCGGCGTGTGAAAAGCTGGGTCTTGAAGAATCCGGTTTCAATGATCACCTGAATTCGATCATCGCGCAGTGGAAAGAGTACGAGAGCCTCTTCAAGTTTGACGCGCTTCCGTTTGAGTCCGTGGGAGACCTCGAAAAGCGTGCGCGGGAAACAATGATGAAAATCTCCTTGGGCTTGGACCAGACCATCAAGGCGATGTCAGAAGAGCAAGCGGAGCTCCGTCAGATGGCCATGATCGATGGCCTCACACGACTGAAAAATCGAGCCGCATTCGACTCCGAAGCGAACATGCTGACCCATCAATATCGCCGTCGCGAAACTTCGTTTGCACTGATTGTCATCGACATCGATCACTTCAAATCGATCAATGACCGTTTCGGGCACTCGGCCGGCGATACCGTGTTAAAAGCGGTTGCCGAGTGCTTGCAGACGCAGTGTCGTCAGTACGACCCGATCTACCGATTCGGCGGCGAGGAATTCGTCGTGCTGGTCGGCGATTGTGACTACGAATCCGCGGTCAGCGTCACGGAGCGACTACGCCGGGCCGTCGAAGTGAAGGAAGTCGATGTTGAGGGAAGGAAACTGCAAGTCACTGCGAGCTTGGGGATCTGCTGGGTGGCACGGGGTCAACACGATCAGTTGATCGATGTGTTCAATCGGGCTGATGTCGCCATGTATGAGGCAAAGGAAATGGGCCGCAACACGTGCGTGTATTCTGTCATCCCCTCTGATGCGGATGGCAATGCTGCGGAGTCGCCACGAATCGCCCCGGTCGTTCTGTCCTCTTGCTGAGGATTCATTGCTCACCGATCGGGGGGCGTGTTCTGTTGTTTCGGCGGGTACGATTAGGAGATCCCTGCGTTCGATGAGTACGCGGGGAGCCACGGGTTCTCCGCAATGGCTCGGAGAAACGCGCGAACGCTGGCCAAACCGTCTACACTGGGCGGGGTGGCAAACTCGCGTTCCGGCCACCTTTTCTGGCGGATCCCGCCGCGCTCTTCTTCTGAAATTAGGATCGTCTGTCGTGAGCACGACCACCGAACCGAACGATGCTGCGCCTGCCGGCAAAGCGGACGAGACCGGTAAGTCTGATGTTCTGGGGACCAAAGGCTCCAGTCCGACTGGCGGTCCGTTGGAGGCTGAAAGCCAATCGCCAGATGACGCGGAGAATCCGGATTTGCAAAGCCGGTTTCTCTGGTTCCAGGCCATGCCCGCGTGGTTGGTCAGTACGCTTGTCCACGCCCTGATTTTGCTCATTCTCGGACTCATTTCGTTCGCCGATCCAATTCAAATCGTCAACGTCTTGACGGCGTCTGCGACCGGAGAACAGGGTCCAGAGATCGAAGAGCTTACGATTGAAGAGTTTGATCCCGGTGAGATCGCGGAACCGGAAGAAATGACCGAGCCCGTCGAGGTGACCGAGCCGGTTGAAATGGTCGAGGTCGCGATGGAAGCACCGGTGATGGAAATGACCGCCGTCCCACTGGAACTCAGTGACTTCGCCGCCGAGATGGCGCCGACCGCGCCGACGGCGATGACGACCATGAGCGCCATGAGCATGCAGCCGATGGGGAGCCGCAGCGCCGACATGAAGAAGAAGCTGCTTCGTGAATACGGCGGAACCGAAAGCAGTGAAGCGGCCGTGACCGAAGCACTCAAGTGGTTTTCGCGGCATCAGATCAAGAGCGGAGAAAACGCGGGTGCGTGGACACTCCAACACGAGCTCGTCTGCCGCGGTGCATGTGGCAATGGATGCACCAAACCGAATCGCGCCAAACAACTCAATGCGGCAACGTCGTTGGCACTATTGCCTTTCCTCGGCGCGGGCCAGACTCACGTCAAGGGCGAGTTTCGTGATGTCGTGATGATGGGACTGCGGTTCCTCGTTCAAAACGGCAAGCCTGGGAAGGAACAGAACATTCCTTACATTGATTATCGCTCCGGAGGGTCGATGTATGACCATGGGCTGGCGGCCATCACGCTCTGCGAAGCGTACGCGATGACGGGTGATCCGGAACTCGCCGGACCCGCACAAGCTTCGCTCAACTTCATTGCCCTCGCCCAGTGCCGAGACGGCGGTTGGCGTTATGGAAAACGGGATGCACGTGGTGGTGACACGTCCGTTGTCGGATGGCAGGTCATGGCGCTGAAAAGTGGTCACATGGGACACCTCATTGTGCCACCCAACGCGATCCAAGGATCAAAGCTGTTTCTTGAAAAAGTCGGCAGCGATGGTGGTTCGATTTATGGTTACGCGACCAAGACGCCAAAGTTCCGGCCTGCGACCACCGCCGTCGGTCTGCTCTGCCGCATGTATACCGGTTGGGACAAGAACCATCCCGGTATCAAGAAGGGGGTTCAGCATCTTTCCAAACGCGGCGTCATCAAGCCCGACCTTTATTACAACTACTACGCCGCTCAAGTCCTACGGCACCACGGTGGGCAAGAGTGGGACAAGTTCAACACCGAGCTTCGTGACTGGTTGGTTGAAACTCAAGATCAATCCAAAGGTGCCAAAGGCAGCTGGTTCTTTAATAACTCTCCACACATGAGCGATTCCGGCCGCCTTTGCATTACGTCGTTTGCAACCATGATCTTGGAAGTCTACTACCGGCACATGCCACTGTACGCCGAAGCCGCTGCGGAAGAAGAATTCCCGCTCTAGCAACGATGAGTTTTCCGTTTAGTTGCGTCAGCGAAGTATCGATGCCAGGTAGATCAGGCCAGCCAACAACGCGATCGCAATTAACCAAAGCAACGGTGAACTCCAGACGCGATTCCAGCTTTCGGGCCGAACGGGTTCGCCGGGATCGGTGTTCTGGGGAGCGCTTGCAACCAAGGGCCATGCCTGCTGTGATTCAGTCAGCTTTCCCGTCGAGAGACCGGCAAGGCTTTCGACGCAATAAGGCTGCACTGCATCGGCGACTTGCCGCGCGGTTTCAGTCCGGCTGTCCGGAGATCGCTCAATCATCGAATCGATGAGACGTACCAAGGGAGTGGGGAGTTCGGGCTGGGCCTTTCGAATTGATGGCGGATCGAGAGTGGTGATCGCCACCAGCATCTTTCCGACGGTGTTGTATTGTTTGTCGGAGAATGGCATGGTCCCCGTGAGCAGTCGATAAAAGGTGGCTCCAAGTGAATAGAGGTCTGTGCGTTGATCAACGCGTCGGCTATCGCGTGCTTGCTCGGGCGACATGAATCCGATTGTTCCCATCACGGCTCCGGCGCCAGTAATTTCATCACCGCGGATACTTCCGGATTGGGAGAGGTGCTCAATCTGCAACCGAGCGAGTCCAAGGTCCAGCACCTTCACGACACCGGCTTCGTTGAGCATCAAATTGCCTGGTTTGATGTCACGATGAATCAGTCCTTGATCGTGGGCGTGCTGCAGGCCCAACGCGGCTTGGCGAATGATCTCGCACGTCACACCCAGCGGCAATCTGGACTGCGAGTCGCCTACTATCCGGCACAGTTGCGCAAGGTCGACGCCCTCAATGTACTCCATGACCAGGTAGTGTTGACCGTCGATCTGTCCGGCGTCAAACGCCGCCACCACGTTGGAATGTTCGACCCGACCAATCGCCTTCATCTCACGTTCGAATCGTTTGATCGCAAGGGAATCGGTGAGCGCTTGAAAGGGTAGGAGTTTGATCGCCACCAGTTTGTCTAGCTTGCTGTGGCGAGCTTTGTAGACGGTGCCCATACCGCCCTCGCCGACCTTCGCAATCAGGCGGTACTGACCGAGTTCACCCAGGTCTGATTTTGGCGTTTTGATTGATGCATCATTCGAGTGTGATTGTCCATCATCACTCATCTCGAAAATCGCGGCCATGTGATCGCGAGAGTCCTGTGCTTCTGGCTTTGACTCTTGAGGCAAACGAATCCTGAGTGAATCGACCACTGTGTCGTTTCTTCCAGACTTCATCTTCAGTGACGCGAGTACCTGCGCGCAGTTCTCGCACTGGCTGACATGCTCGGTCAGATTCGTCGATTCATCGCTCGATAGCATTCCGCTGGCGAGTTTCTTGAGGGAATCGTCGGTGGGGCAAGGCGTCAGATTCAATTGTGAATTCGCGTGAAGTTCGGGTCGTTCGTGGTCAGGTGGAACGAAAACCGTCTAATTGTGCCGTCACGATACCGTTGATGAGTGATGTGGCTCATAATAGAGAATTGCGAATGCGTGGTCATCCGCCCCACTCTTACCACTGTTCACCGACG
Organism: Planctomycetota bacterium; assembly: GCA_039821235.1. Taxonomy (GTDB): domain Bacteria; phylum Planctomycetota; class Planctomycetia; order Pirellulales; family Pirellulaceae; genus Stieleria. The sequence continues at coordinate 181 of JBCBOO010000136.1, read as the reverse complement.
ATCTGTGTCTCATCTTGAATCAACACGAGGTGACTTGGCTGCCTCCAATCCCAATACGGAGCCCGCGACCCGCGACGGTCTTGGTATTCGTTGTCCTCAGTGCGGTGTGCCGTCCTCGGTCGACACGCAAGCCGATCTCAGCGAAGTCACCTGTGGTTCGTGCGGGAGCGTGTTCAATTTG
>JBCBOO010000135.1:0-16698 GCA_039821235.1 Planctomycetota bacterium | reverse complement strand
GTCATGTAACAAGAGATCGCTGTACACGCCTTTTGCGACCGACAAATTGGGCTGGTGACAAACGGCACAGCCAACGGTTGCAAACAATTGTTCACCGCGAGCGACTTTCGCGAGTCGCTCGGGATCCGTCGGGATCTCGCGTTCCGGTGCCGGCAGAGTTGCAACGAAACTTGCCATGGCTCGGATCTGCGCGTCCGAGATATCGAACGAGGGATGCCGGTAGCCGGGAACCATTGGATCTTTCGGCTGTGGAATGCGTTTTGTTTCCAAACCTAACTCGGCCGCACACGCTCGATCACAGAAATCCAATAGCGTTGGCGAGTTGGCTCGCCATCCAAATCGCCCCAACCGCCCATCGGCGAGCGTCGCGAGGCGACCGCTGATTTCAGGATGAGATTTTTGAGTTTTCTCGATCGACCGCAACTCTCTCGCTTCTACCCGATCGATCAAACCGGCACCGAAAAGGGCGGGCGTGTTCCGCTGGAACAACCTCGCACGAATCGTTGCTTCGTAGAAATCCGTTTTGGTCGAGTAGAGAATCGGAGTTGCATTGGCTGCACGAACTTCGGCCGCATTGGTGGCGCCTCCGTTGTCGCTGAACAAAGCAGGAACCTTTGCAACCAGTGCTTCTTGAGACTTTCGATAGGCGACTGTGCCGCCGTGGTGGGCCAACGGCAACGCGTTGGAAAGGCTGCCATCGGCGCGAATGAAACCAGGATGAAATCTTCGAACGGCGTCATACACCATCTCTTTGGACAGCCGTCTGGCGCTCAAGTGCATCGATTCGATACTGATCGTCTTTGCATTGAACTCGGCTTTGCCAGAACCGCCTAAACCTCCCTGTTGATGGCATGTCGCGCAAGATTGGCCGTTGAAGAGAGGCCCTAAGCCGTCACGCCCCATTAGCTTCGGATTCTGAACAGACCAGTTCTGGGTAAACAAATGTTGCCCCTCCGCGATGGCCCCTGCCGATTTCGCTTCCGGCGACTTCGCTCCCGCGATGGGAATCCAAGTCATTAACAACACACACGAAAGTCCGAATCCAGTTCGTCTCATTTTCCCACCTCGTTGAGCGCCGTTGACCGTGAATTACTTATGCGGAGCACAAACGATGCCAATGCGTAAGACGAAGTCAGTTAGTGATCACGTACTGTAGAGAGGATTCGTGTGATGCAAAATGAGTCACTCAAATCGCCGCACCTGTCTCAAATTCACAATCGTGGCGGATTGAACGGTGAGCGTGGCGTTTTCCCACTCGCATAGCGGTTCAGGTGTGCTTGCAATTGATCCATCAACCGTCGAGTCTTCGGGTCTGGATTCAACGCCAAATTATTGAATTCGCCAGGATCGGTCGCGTGGTCGTAGAGCTCTTCGCCGTGTTTCCCGTTGCCCCACTGGGTAAAGCGATAACGCTCCGTTCGAATACTGCAACCCATCACCGGCTCGGCCAGGCGATCGTCTGCCGGCCGGAGTACTTGAGTGATTCCATGCGCGTCCCAGGGTGCCGTCGGATCTTTCATCAGCGGCACCAACGACCGCCCCTCCAGGCCTGGTGGTGAATTGATGCCGGCCAGTTCTGAAAGCGTCGGATACAAATCCACGTATTCGACGATTCGCCGACACACGCCCCGATCGGATTCCTTGCGAGGGTCGAAGAGAATCAGCGGCGACCGTGCGGACTCTTCGAACAGCGTTCGTTTTTGCCAAACGCCGCCGTGCTCGCCGAGGTGGTAACCGTGGTCACTCCAAAATGCGATGATCGTGTTTTGCGCTTGGCGACTTTCGTCGAGTGCCTTTAAAAGGCGCCCCACTTGTGCGTCGATAAAGCTGACGTTTGCGTAGTAGGCGCGTCGTGCTTGCAGCAACGTCTCCTTCGAAAGCCCGTAGTTTGGCACGGGGTTGTTGTGCGCGAACGCAGCGACGGGAATGTCGTCGCGATCGTCCTTGGGAGCAAACGGCAACCGCATGTCATCGACTGGATAAAGATCGAAATAGCGTTTCGGTGCGATGTAAGGTGTGTGGGGGCGAAAGAAGCCGACGGCTAAGAACAGGGGTTTCTCGCGAGACTCCTTGAGAACCTTAATCGCCTCGCTGGTGATCATCCCATCGGTCTGTTCTTCATCCGTCCCATCGGCCTCGAGCCAACTGAGTGCCGCGCTAATTTTGCGATGAGGCTCCGCATTGATAACCAATGCCTCGTCGGTTTTATCTCGGCCCTTTGGATTGATCCGCCGATCCCAAGACGGAGCGTCGTCGAACCCGTTGGTTCCGATCGATGCCGGCACGTTGTAGTGATAGACTTTTCCCACACGAACTGACTCGTAGCCGGCTCGCTGAAAGTTCTGCGGCAACGTGATCACGTCCGGGACTTCGTCGCGAAAATGGCGGTCGAGGTCATAGACACGAATCTTGTCCGGCCGCATGCCGGTCATCAGTGAAGCACGCGTCGGATTGCACAAAGGGATTTGGCAATAGGCGTTCTGAAAACAAACCCCTTTGGACGCGAGTCGATCAAGATGAGGCGTCTTTGCCAGTGGATCACCATAGCAACCCAGTGTGCAGGCCAAGTCGTCGACACAAATCATCAGCACATTCGGACCGGCGGAATCCGCAGAAGCGGACTGCGCCAACGTGGTCGAGTGCGGTATCAAAGTGGCAATAAGGAGGGCCGCGATACAACCCTGGGTTGTTCGAAAAATCGTTTGGAGCCAGAACATCAACTGCCCCCTGCCGCGTTTTCGATTTGGCTGCTCAGTAAACCATCGGCACTCGCCGGAATCCAGCGGAGATCAACGACGACGGATCCATTGTCATCGGTCGCCGCGAAGACGGAGGGGCTGCCCTTATTCAACGCGGCTTGCCAGTCTCCTGCGCTCAACGAATCATGTTTCATCCGGAGTTGACGAGAGGGAAATGACCAACGATGGTCGGCAATGACGAAAGCATCTTCGTCCGTCACTTGGCATTGCGCGATCGAGCCGCACCCGGTCAAACGAGTCGCCATTCTTTCGGCGCGACTTCGCAAGTTTTCGATGTTCGTTTCGACGAGTCGTTGGAATGGGTTGGTCGTTGCTCGGACGGCTGCGAAAACCATCGCGAGTTCTGTTTCAGAGGCGGAGAGTGCCCGCCATCGATGACTGGATTCGATTTGCTCTATCAAATGGGGCTTTCCCAAGAGAATGCCGCACGGTGGGCAGCCGTTGACCGCGTTTCCTGCCACGACGACCAGATCCATTCCGACCGAGAGGAGTTCGGTGGCGGTTGGAATTCCATCGATCGGCTGATGAATCGTTGCCACGGGAATTACACCGATCGTGATCGTTTGAGCACCCGCCCATTCCCTCGGTTCGATTGGATGTCGCCCGTCATCCGCCAGTAGGACACACATGGGATGTTGACTCGGAAAGTCTTGCCGTGAGTAAGCCTCGGCACCCCCGTGATACTCGATGGTTGTCTCACCGAGTAACTCCGGGATGGGAACGCCCGACGGCAGGCGAATGGCATGACTGCGATGCATGACCATGGGACGGTTGGACGCGACGGATGGCAGCGCCGCGATGGCAGCATCAAACGAGTGAGCCACCAACACTCGCGTTTCAGAGTTGCCGACTGAGTTGGACAGGGCATTGCGGAAGTGGTCTCGCGCGGACGTGAGATCACAATTTCCACGAAGAATCTCCAGTCCAGCTTGCACAACATCCTCATCGACTCCCAATCCCACTTGGTGGTTGCCAAGGGGACCGCGACAGGAAAGCAGGGTGGAGGTGGCGTTCAAGCAAGGCGAAAAAACGTGCGAGTCTGTTCCGCTCCATTTGGATACCGATTCACGCCCCTGATCGACGGCCGCCTTTGCCGTTTCGCTGGCCGTTTTCACCATCGCATCGAGGCTTCTCGATGCCTGCTCTGGGAGGTCTCGCAATAATTCAGCCGCCTGTTGCCGAACTCTTTGAATGGTATTGGGGTCGCTCGCTTTTTTTGCCACGTCGACGACGCCGTTTCGGATCGCTTCGATGGCCCAGGGGGGAAGTTTCATGGAATGTTTGTAATTGGTGGGCCGGAGGATTTTCTTCCACAGCAGTCGAGCTCAGTAACGATCTTGCTCCGGTTCGGCGCGAACGCTTGCGTGAGCATCATCCCAGTCGACATGAATCAAATTGGGGCAACAGCAGACCGGGCAATCTTCCACGTAACTCTGGTGTCTTCCCGCCGCGGGATCGAGTGGTATGACGATTTCCTCGCCGCACTGGTCGCAAATATAGCTGCCGTCCTCATCATAGGCTTGCCCGATGGTCTCGTCGTCAATCGAGTCACTATCGGATTCGTTCCATGGCGATTCCATTTGGCATTCCCCTTCAAGCGGAAGTCGATTTTATGCGGTTTCTGCGGAACCGAACCGCAAATGGACTGTTCACTGTAAATAGGAGCGATCACAGCTTCGCTCGTCCAGTTTCCACCGAGAGTGTATCCCCAGGGCATGTCTCGGCGACCTCCCCGATACGAAAAGCAGGTATTCCGATGCGTTCGAAGCGAATCCGTTTTGCGACCCTTTTTTTGGCTGCCGGTTTTTTGCTTCCGGCTGAAAACTTTGTCAGTGCTCAGCCTCCCGAGGGTGGACCACCTCGCGGCGAAGAGCGGAGAATGCGACGCGGCCCCGGGGATGAGCGCGGCCCGATGCAAAATCGTGGGCCGTCCGACCGTGGGCCCATGCGTGGTGGAGCGCAGATGATGATGCGAATTCCCGTGATTGCCGCTCTGGATGCGGACCGTGACGGTGTGATTTCGAGCGCCGAGATTGAAAATGCAGCGGTCGCCTTGAAAAAGCTGGACAAGAACAATGACGGGAAAATCGACGCGGAAGAGATGCGTCCCCAGGGAATGGCGGGTCAGGACCGCCTTCAGCGGGGACGACCCGGTACTGAGCCCCAGCGGGGACGTCCCGGCATGGACACCGAACGCGGTGGCCGCCCGGGAGCGGGTGGTGACGGTGATGCTGCAGGTCGAGGTGCGGCGGGCCGTGGTGGCGCGATGCTGGATCGGCTGATGCAGCAAGACAAAGACGGCGATGGAATGCTCTCCGGAAGCGAAATCCCAGAGCGAATGGCAGCGATGATGGATCGGGCGGATTCCAACAGCGACGGAAAATTGTCGAGGGAAGAAATTGAAACCGCGATGAAAGCTCGCATGGGCCGCGGCGGAGCACGAGAAGGGCGCGGGCCTCGTGGTGGCGGCGACACTCCGGGTGGCGAGCGTCCGCGACGACCGCCTACAGGAGAAGATCCCGCCGTTTAAGCAAACGCGACACGTGCTGCCAGATGCCCGCCGAACAGTCGGCGGTCATCACCGAGCCGAAACGAACGACCGGGCGGACTCGCTTTTTTGACGAGTTCGCCCGGTTTGTTTTTTGATCGACCGCTTGTGGGAATCTTGCACAGTTTCAATAGTGTATTGGTCCCGAGCGAACGGCCGTTGGAGGCATCGCTCGTCGTAACGGCAATTTGAAATCTCGCACAAAGGTAGCGATTGATCCCATGAGCGTTTTGGTGACTCAGCAGGCCCCCGACTTCAAGGCTCAAGCTGTCATGCCCGATGGGCAATTTAAAGAGGTCTCGTTAAGCGACTACAAAGGTCAATACGTTCTTCTATTCTTTTGGCCACTCGACTTCACGTTCGTTTGTCCCACGGAAATCATCGCGTTTTCGGACCGTGCGTCGGACTTCTCCCAGTTGGGCGTTCAGATTTTGGGTGTCTCGATCGACAGCCATTTCACGCACCTCGCGTGGACGAACACCGATCGTGCCGAGGGCGGCATTGGCAAGACGGAATATCCGTTGATCGCCGACCTCAACAAACAAATCGCGCGTGACTACGACGTCCTGCTCGATGGCGGCGTTGCACTTCGCGGTTTGTTCTTGATCGACAAAGAAGGCGTTGTTCGGCATCAGGTCGTCAACGATCTTCCGCTCGGCCGGAGCGTTGACGAAGCACTGCGAATGGTTCAAGCGCTTCAGTACTTCGAAGAGAACGGCGAAGTCTGCCCGGCAAACTGGCAGGAAGGTTCGCGGACCATCAAGCCAGACGTGGAAAACAGCAAGGAATTCTTTGGTGCCGAGTACGCCAAGTAGTTTTCGTCGGCGTCGCGACGGAAGCGCGGAGGGACTTTTAGTATGTGGTTAACTGCACCAAATCGACTTGGGTTTGCCGCTTGGGTCGATGGGGCGATGGCATGGCGGCTCGATGCTCGCGGCGGAGAGCATTCCATTCAGCTTGGTGGCGACTCTCATTCGGTGCAGTTGACTTCGTCGGACGAAAACGCGCTTCCGCTTCTCCAGGAGCAATTTGTTCGGGGTGATGAACTTCACCTTGCGTTTCCGCAGGTGGAGGGAGTCAATGACTTTGGTTTCAACCTGGTATTCCGCCCAATCGCGTCATCGGAATCCGAATCGACCGCACGCGTTCTCGAGTGCCTGGTTTCCATTCAAACCACGCTTCTGGATCTTGAGCCGACCATCGATATCGTTGTGCCTGAGGCGGATGGGAGTCGGCTTGCGGACGTAGAGGCGGAGGGTGTCGCAACCAGCTTCTCCGGAAATCTCTTTTCAGGCGCAGTCTTGTTGGGGCGGCACGATGCCCCGTTCACCTCGGTCGATGTGTCGAATAAACAAACGACGTTCCGCCTGTTTGGAGAGTTTCTCGAAAAGGGCGTGATTCGCCGAGCTCGACCTTGGCTCGTACTGGAGTCGCGAGCAAACCAGACTTGCAGCGAGCCTTTTTTGCAGTCGTTGCTCAAAGAACTGCAGGCAAGTCCATTGCCGCTGACCTGAAAGGCCGTGGCAAAATCGCATCAAGAGAGCGAACAAGTCCTCTAACTATGCGACGCGAAGCCTGTCCGGGCGTCCAAACGAAAGTGACGGTTTTGACGTTTGAGCGTTCTTGGGTACTGAAACCAAGTGCAATGGCGAAAACTGGCCTGGACGATCTTGGTTTCGCTGTGACGAACGGTTTGGTTTGCGTAGACTAGATGGGCCGGGCAAATTGCTCGCCCTCGTCTCATCGCCGCACGCAATTTGATGATCCAGCATCCACACTACTGTCCGCCGACACGCCGTTCTGGATGGCGTGTGCTCGGCGAGTTGGTCAGGTTGCTCGGATGTGTTTTCGCAGTCTCACTCTCGCTGCACAGCCCTTTGCGGGCGCAGCCTCCCGGGACATTCCCTCCCTCAGAGGTGCTTACTCCGCGGGACAATCCGGTCGGGTCCGAAGATCTGAAAGTAGACGGGTTCCTTCTGCTCGATGAATCGAAGTCTCGTGTCTTGATGCCGGGGATGACCCTTGAGCAGGCGCAGTGGCTGATGCAAATGCAGTCAAGTGCGCCCTCACAGAAGCGCCCATACATTTTCGAAGAGGTCTCCATCGACGGCCAGGTGGATGGTCAGCGAGCGGAGTTGACCGTCTCGATTCGAATGAAGGTTGAAGCGACCGGTGGTGAGACCATTGAGATACCGCTGGCAATGGAGAACTTTCATCGAGTGGGATCCGTTGAATTTCTCGAAGGCGCAAACGTCGCGAAACAACTCGGCGTTAACGTAAACGAAGCGACTGGTCGCTACGAACTCGTCGCAAATCTGCCCGTGGCCAGCATGATTGAGCTGCGAATGAAGATGTCTTCGCGCGTCGAAGAAGAGGGAACGCAATCTCTCGATTTTCGTTTGCCCGCTGCACCGACCAAAATCTCAATCACCACCGATCAACGGGATGCGGTTGCAACCATCCCGAATCGCGACGATGAAGTATTAAGCAACGAGAGCGATGACCTTGGTCGGAGCAGGTTCGTTGTGGAAAGCAGTGGTGGGCGATTCACGTTGCAGTGGGGTGCCGTTGAGCGTCCGCTGACGGCGCCGCTATTGGAGTCGACGAGCAACGTTCAACTGCAGTGGAATGCACCTCAAGAGCAGTTGATCGAAATCGTCAGAATGACGGTCCGCGACGCGCGTCGACCGATCTCTTCATTGACTGTTCGATTGCCGACCAACTCGGTCTTGCGGGATGACATACGTTTGGTCACAAGCGGCCAATTCGGCCAGACGCTCGAGTATTCGAGCCCGAATCCGAAGGAAGCCGAGTTGATTCAAATCGCGATTCCGAAAGTCGAACGAAGGCAAAGTATCGTCCTCGAATTCCAGTTAGAACTCGCGGCACCGGAAGACCCCAGCCCCCAGCAACCCTTCGAACTTTCCGTCCCGACGGTCGAGTCGGCTATCCGAAACCAAGGTTCCATCGGAGTCTCGACCGGTTCAGATTACCGGCTGAGATGGCGCGATCGACCCTACGTCAAGTTGATGTCGACGGCCGAAGTTGAGGAATCGACCGTTGACCGTCGGCTCTATGAGTTCGATTTCATTCGTGGTGGCTTCAAGCTTCCACTTTGGCTCGATGCAACGAAACGAGAACTGCGTGTCAATTCTTCGGTCGACATCGAGCTTCGTGACGACTATCTGAACTTGTTCATGGAGATTGACTCCGTCGGCAACAGCAGCCGCGCCCAGCTGTTGAGTGTCGACTTGGCCGATTGGCAGGTTTTCAGTATCGAAAATGCTCGGACGGGTGCGCCGTTGTACTGGTATGAATCAGACGGCTACGTTGAGATTGAAACCAATTACAGCGGGATGGAGGAGAGCAACAAAGTCTTGATCAAAGCAGATCGCCTGCTGGAAAACCTGACTGAAGCCAGCATTAGCGATCCGTTGTTGCTTCCCATTCCGCGTGTGGTGGGATCCGGTGATCAACGAGACCCGGTCATGATTCAGTCGGCAGACGTCACTGTGTCGGGGGGAGGAAGAAGAACCTTCGTCGTCGACCTTGCGTCATCAAAACATGTCGAACGACTGGCATCGGAGAACACCGAAGGGCTCGACACCGCACGAACCTTCACCGTGATGCCACCGGAATCGGCTGCACAGTTGGTGGGTGTTCTGGTCGTTCAGCCACCGAGGCTGGTTGTTCAACCCAGTGCCGAGTTTGACTATCTAGCCGGTCGGATGAGGGCGGCGATCGAGTGGGATGTCGAGAGTCAAACCGATCTCGAAGGGAGGCTTCGAATTGGGATTCCACGTGTGCAAACGCAACCCGAAGCCAGCCGCTCAGGAAGCACAACGGTCTCGTCGCGCGATGACGCAGGCTCCGAAGCGTCCACGGCAGCCAACGAAATCGATCCAACACGTTCGGAACCGTCGTCTTGGTATGCACTCGTTAACGATCTGCCGGCAGAGCTGCGCCCGGTCGCTCAGGAAGACACTTCGATGGCTTCCGAAGTGGATTATTACGAACTCATTTCCGACGCGCTTGCAGAAGAGCGGTTCCGAATTCGACTTGAGACATCCCGTCCGGTTTCAATCGGTGGTGGGGAACAGCAGAAAGAGTTTGCGGTCGGATTGCCGTTCCCCGTCGTGCAAGATGTGACGCTTCGAGGCGAATTCACGATTGGATTGAGTGACGACGGTACGAGGGATTTCGCACTCCTGTCGTCGCCGACCACGGATGGCTGGTCGCCACGCTCTTTGCCGGAGCGCCCGCTGCTGTTTCGCTTGTCGGCTAAACCGCCTTCAAAATCAAGTTTGGCGACGGGTGATGTGATCGTCCGCACCGCGATCAGTGAATTTGCTCAACATGATCAAGTGCTCTTGCTTGCCGAAGGAACGGGCGAGTTCCCGCTGAAGCTTCGCAAGCCCGGTGAGACCATAGTGGACGTCAAGATCAACGGGGCTCCCGCGAGCCACCGAATCACGCAAGGAACGCTCTTCATTTCGGTTCCACCACTCGAAGACACGCAGCTGATTGACATTCGCATGTGGTCGGATCGAGATCAGCAGACCGGACTCGCCCAGATCCGCCCGCTGGTGCGCAGTGGCATGTCACCCAGGATGGAGTACTGGCAGTTAATGATGCCCTCCAGCGAACACCTTGTCTGGGCAACACCCTCCTTGGGCCGACTGATGAGCTGGGCGCGAGAGGGATTGAAACTGGTGCGAAAACCACTCGTCACCGAAGCGGCGCTTCTTGAGCGGGTTGCAAAGTCGAAGGTGGACCTGGTCGATTTGAGTGCGATGCCGACCGGAAATCAGTATCTCTTCTCAGCGGTGGATAGTCGCATGTTTGTGGTACGCGCGGCATCACAGTCCCTCCTGTGGCTTTGGGTCTCCGGGGCGGTCGTGCTCATGACGGCTCTTCTCACCTATTGGCCTCGAACGCGACACCCGATTACCGTCGCGATTGCGATCATGATGTTTGCCGGAATCGTCTTCATCGCTCCGGACTCGGCAATCATTGCGGGCCAAATTTCGCTGCTATCGCTCACGTTAGTCATCGTCATGGTCTCCATCCGCCATCTGATCCTGCCACCTCCCTCGCGTGTCCTCACGAGTTCACGTTCGGGGTCGGTTGAACGGGGATCCGAACCGAGTCGTCCGGATGTTCGTCCACGTAGCAGCGCTACCGCGACATTCACCATTGGAAGTGAGGATTTGGCCTCGGCCCATGATGAGGTTGCCTCGTGAGCGTCGTCGGCTGCAGTGGCAATCGAACACGGCCAGCATTCCTGTTCGTCATTCGCTGTATTCTTTGCGTCGCGTTTAGCAGTTGCACGACGCTTGCGTTTGCGCAAGAAGACAACGCTGATACAGAAGTCACTCAGCCGTCACCGATCGACACGCTCGTTGGCTCGGATGAGTTGGCGATCAGGATGCCTGTGAAGAGTCATATGGGGAGAGCCCTGCAAGCAATCGCAGTGTATCAGTCTCAGCTGGTCGATTTAGTCCCCAAGAACTTTCGCCCAATCGAAGTCGATGAACTTCGAGAGGCCCTGTCGCAAGGGCTCCGTTTTTCAAACCCACCTAGTCGGGCGCGGCTCCAACGCGGGTTCTATGACGTCCGGCTCGATGGCGATTTCTTGGTAAGCGATCAGAGTGAATTGACGATTGAGCACGATGGTCCCTCCGCCGTGCGCAAGTCGCTTGGCGAAGTCAATTTGGCCATTGAATCATCTCGGTCGACAGATCCAAGTCTTGCTCGCTCAGCCGACGGCAGCCCACTTTTTGAAGTGGATCATCTGGGCAACCTGTTCGCGGTCATTCCAACCACTTTGGATGCCAAGCCGGAGCGTTCAATCGAGGAATCCGGTGAACGCACCGAACAAGAGAGTCTGTCGAGTTCGAAACTTCGGTTTCGCTGGACGTTGGGCGGGGAATTGGTCGGTGAAGCAAGGCGTTTTTTGCTTCGAGTGCCCCGAACGGCGGAAACTCGATTTGTCTTTTCTGTCCCCAGCGATGTGGAAATGGAATCCAGCCAAGGAGTCCTCGTCGAAAGACCAGGACCGCCACCGGACGCCGACGTCCAGTCGCGTGGTGAAGGCATCCGTTGGTATGTGTTGGAAGCTGGAGGTTTGGATCGAGTTGAGCTCTTTGTTCGTCGCGAAGTTGCATCGCAAGGCGGGCGAACCATCGTCGTTCGGAGGGAGATACGAGACTACGTAATCGACCCGACGAATCTGGTCTGGAAACATCGGTTTTTTCTTGATCTCTCGAATCCAGAGTTGGCTTCGCTGAAAATCCGCTACGGCGAAGGCACAGTTACCGGTGTCAGCGTGAATTCGGTGGAGTCCGAGTTTCGTTTGTTAACCGATGACGAACGTGGAAAACGGCTTGAGTTGACGCTTCCCAGTCGCAGTGCGACCGTGAACGGGTCGGGCGATGAGGCGTCCGGGGGATTGGTTTCAATCACGCTTGAAGGGGTGACGCGTTGGGATCTTCAAAGGGGCAACTGCGACTTACCGACCATCCGACTCGATAGCCCATCCGTCATTTATTCGGAGCCATCGACGAAGGTATTTGTTGCGGTGATGGAACCGCTCGGAGTTGCCCAGTGGATTCTGCCTCTCGATTGGCGTCAAACCATTGAATCTCCATCGCGGGAGGGAGAAGTGCTTTTGATCGCGGAAGGTCCACCTCAACAAGGAGATTCGACGCTTTCGCCGTGGTCCCAAATCAAACTCTATGAGTCGGCTGTGCGTCGCAGCGACGACATATGGACGTCGATGAGAGTCCAGTCGTCGCCGTCTTTGCGGTTGCGGGCGGTGACGCGTGTCCGTAGTCAGTTCTTGAGAATCCCCGCGCCCCCGCTTCGCTTTGAAGTCAATGATGAATGGACGGTCGATTCGGTCACCGTTCTAAGCAGCGGGCGACAAATCTCGATCCCGCTCAATGGCGAACTGATGGTTTGGCCGACTCGAGCAGAGTTTGCCCAATCGCCTCTCGAGTTAGAGGTGATTTCCCATCGCAACCTCTCCGGCGGTTCGCGGCGGATTTCCATTCCCAAGACCTGGATACTACGCGACCGAAAGAGAGGGGCTTCTCAGTTATTCGCCATCCACCCACCAAAGTTACGGCAATGGGACGGAGACTCCGTTTTACTGCAGGGAGTGACAGCGCTGACGAAAATTCCGCAAGCGGCAAAGGAGTTCTTGGCGCCAAATGACGATTCCCTCGTTCTCAAGTCGATTCACGGTGAAATCCCTGAAGTCTCTTTGAGGTCGGTTGACGTTTCGTTCAGTGTCAAAATTGGCCACCAATTGCGGAAACGCTCCGACCAAGTTGAGGAGATCCTTGAGATTGTTCCGCAGACGAGTCAGCCCTTAAACGAGCTCACTGTCTTGACGGGGAGTCAAAACAAGACGGCTTTCGAATGGTTGCTGCAGCGGATTGATGATTCAGCAACGTTCAACATCCCGAGATCTAGCGTTGCATCCGACTCCGACGATCCTTTGGGGGCGGTAACGATCCGGGTTGATGATCGAGACCTCAGTGATTTCAAGCTGATCGGGTCGAGAAGACTCGATGCACCCACTCGATTTGTCGTGTCTCTCCCAAGCGTTCGATTCGCAAGAAATCAATCGGCAACCTCGGTACTCGACTCGCAATTAGAGATCTTGGGTTTACCCGCTGGTGTTCAGTTGGTTCCCTCGTCTCAGCAGAGCAAACCGTCGGCGCTGGAGGATGCGTTTCAGGTGCTGCGTTACGATCCATTGCAAAGGCCTGAATTGCGTCTGCGCCAGTCGTTGCAGAACCCCAGTCGGTGCTTGGTTTGGAAAGAGTTTGTCGAGGTGGTTGCGTCCTGTCGCAGCGAGGATCGCCTCACGTTCGTCGCCGATGTGAGTTCACGCAAACCGATTGAAATCGTTTTTGACGCGGAACTGGAAGTGCTATCGGCGCATCGCAACGGTGTCCTTGTCACGCCGGATCGATTGTTCGCTGGCAAGATGACATTCTCGCCAGAAAAACGTCTGGATCGATTCTCAATCAAAATGCGTCGCCGCCATTCCAGCGGTGCCTGGATTCGAAAAATGCGTCTTCCCGATGTGCACGTAAAAGGGGAGACCGTTGAACGTTCGGTCATTGTGCAAACCAGCCCTGAGAGCCTGACACTTTGGCAACGACCGTTGAAAAGCGGTGACCTGAAAGGAGAGGTTTGGTTGATGCCTCGCCACATCGGCGTTGCCGTGGGTTTCCTTTGCTCCTTACTCGTGTTTCTACTGTCCTGGCAGATCGCGCGGTCACATCCAAACGGTTTAAATGGTTTACTCGCCGTCTTTGCCCTGCTGTTGGGGATCTCGTTGGTTTGGTGGTCGTGGCAAGTTGTCGTTTGTGTCTGGCTGATCTTGCCACTGGTTCTGGGGGCTCTGACCCATGTCGTTACGAATCGCGTTTCGCAAAACAGCCGCGATACCAAGGTTACACGACCCGAAAATTCCGATGAACCACGGCAGGCTCGTGATTCGGGCGAGCGGTCGCTCGAGTTTTCTGTCACAACAAGCTTGCTTGCGATCATCCTGGCCGGATTGAGCTGGACGCCCCTATCGGCACAGTCAACGTCGTCAAGTCTTCCGCAAGGCGAAAGTCGTTTCAACAACGATCCGATCGAAGTCCTTGTGCCGATTTCCGAAGACCATCAGCGAGTGGGCAACAAAGTCTATTTGTCTGAGTCAGACTTCCAGTCCATTCTGGCCGCCGCGGCACCCGACCGAGCCAGTGATGTCAATTTCCGTTCGGCCACGTATCGAGTCAGTTGCCGTTTGTCGCGTGAAAGTGTGGGTGAAATCGTTGCGGAGGTGTATGGCGAATACCGAATCGCTTTCGACTACGAAGTCACGCGTCTCAATCTGCCCTTCCGTGCCGAGACGATTCGGCGGGTTGAATTGTTGCTCGATGATGAAAGCCAAATCGTTCGCTCGTCGGTGGACGCCAATGGAGTGGTTACCGCAGTCATTCCTCCCACGCGAGATGCCCGACTTCGTGTTACATTTCGGCCAGAGGTACGTCGACTCGGTGACGCCATCCCGTCGGGTGAACTGGAGCAGATGGCAAGCGAAGCCGACCCCGGCCTACCGCAAGACGAAACCGAAGATGCATCTGAGATCCGTCTGCCGATCCCACCGGTTCATTCCGCACGAGTGCTTGTCGAATCCACTCCGCAACTGCAGATCACATCCCTCGGGCAACCGAAGGGCCGAACCGTTATCCAAAGAGACATCGGACGTTATGAAGCGGACCTGGGGACGCTTCAAGAATTGGTGATCCGATGCGAGCCAGTGAAACCGAACGAAACGGCCGCGAAAGAGACGTTTGCTCGCACCTATCGCATCGCTGCGGGAGTGACGAACACAATCGTTGAATGTGAAGTTACGCCCGAAAAGGAAGTGAAAGTCGGCGAAACGAAGCAATTCACGATCCTTGGGCCTTCCCCCAACTCCTTGACGTCCAGCGGTTGGCGCATGGAAATCGCCGACCAAGGAGAAGGTGCGGAGCGGGTCGCGAACGCGACGGGGCCACTCGTTGGGGGCGTTTATCGATTCACCAAAGTTGCAGCGGGTAACCAACCCATCCGGTTGTTGTGGAGCATACCGTCGGTCTTGAATGATCCGACATCGACCGATGACAGCCTGCCCATTCAAGTCCCAGAAGTCTTTGCGTCGACCGCCGATCGGGTTGGCACGACTCTGTTTGCCATTGAATCGTCATCCATGGTTGTCGTCAGGGAACGCGCCGAAAACATCATGGCGATCGCCGAGAGCGAATTCCTGAGGCGATGGAGCGGATACGCGGGTGACGCGGAACGTTTACGTTCTTTTGTCGTGCAAGACGGATTCCCAACCTTCGTCTTGCTGCAGAACAAATTCCCACCCGCTGTGTTCCAAACCGAACAGCAGTTGCACCTCACCAGAACACACCAGCGACTCTCGCTCAAGAGCACGATAAGTGATCCGGGCGAGAGTATCCGTCGACTGATGATTTCGCTTCCGGACGGATTTCAATTGGCGGAGTATCGATTGAATGGTGTCACGGCAACGGTTTCCAACTGGCTGGAGTCTTCCGAGGACCAACGAAGCCGGACACTGGCAATTGGCGATCAACGCCGTGAAGGCAAAGTGGAACTTGAGTTGTTGGCATTCGCATCTGCGGAAGAAAAAGCGAGATTTCCGATCCCGTCGTTCGAGTTGTTCCCGTCGGGAGAGTCTCGCTGCAAGTACCGAATCACGCGTGGAAAAGGCGTGAACGTGCAGCTTCAGCATTCGCTTCGACCACAAGACCTTCTCAACGAGCCACTCGATTCGGAGAGTTTGCTGAGCGGCGAAATCCCGGTCTTTTTCGCGGACAAACCTTTCGAAGGCCGTATTCAATGGCAAGCCAAACCCGGTGGAGATGGATTCGTCAGCGACCAGATCTCGGCACTCCGCTACTCAGAGGGTGCTTGGTTTTGTGACGTCTCGATTCGTTTTCTCCGCCAAAGAATCCCCGAGTACATCGACATCCAAATTCCGACCCGTTGGACGAAGGAGCTTTCGATTGATGGAGAGAGAGTCTTCGGACAGCGGGAATCAGCGGATCAGGCGACTATGATCGTTCGGGTTGCTACTCCTCAACGGACTACCGGTCGCACGGTCGACGAAGAAGTAACGCTCAAGCTAACTCTCGGCCTCGACAGTCGAGACCTCGCGCGGATCGCATTTCCAGATGTACAGGTTCTTGGAAAAGGACGTCGCAACGTGACCCTCGCTGTTCCCGACCGAACTGCACAGGAAGACTTACGTTGGCAGCCTCGCTCCGTGCGAAGAATCAAACCTCCTTCGGATTGGGTGACTCGTTTTGATTCCGGCCGCTACGCCGAAAACGAATACGCTTTGTTTTCAACCGATGGTCCGGCGTGGTCGATTGAATTGGAGCCACTCACGCGAACGAAATTGGAACCGACCGCGCTTACGAGTGACGCGAGGGTCTTTGTGGGACCCGAGAAAATTGTCCTGCATCAGCGCTTCGACATCATTCCAGAAACGAACCGTTTCATCTCCGTCCGGATGCCAGCGGAAGCACGGTGTCTTGCGGCTTGGATCGAGGGTCGAGAGATGGAACCGACATCACATCTCACTTCCGCACAAGACTCCCCCCCAGTCTATCGATTCCCGCTCGCGTACAGCCGACTCCCTCAAGCCTTGGAAGTCTTGGTTGAACTTCCTCGTGAGTCTCTTCAGACACCGTCACAAACGATGGAACAGGGATGGCTCTGTGAACTCGTGGGCGTTGAAACCAAAGAGACTTGGGTGGCGTTTTATGAGTCACCCCGCGCTTCGAGTCACAAGCGTTTGCAATTTTCAAC
>JBCBOO010000134.1:0-16900 GCA_039821235.1 Planctomycetota bacterium | reverse complement strand
CGAACGGGTCATCGGCTTGTTTCGTTACATCGTGCTTCGTGGAGAGGGACTGCAGCACTTGGAGGGAATCCAGCTTGCCCCTTATTCCGCGGGAGCAAACCTCCCCATCAGCACACAGCAGGAAGGGATTTATCGAGTGAAAGTGGCTGCAATGCCGGTGCCGAGCCAATCGATGCCGCCCGCCATTCTTCGAACGCGTTGCAAGCCCGGCACACGAGCGGTGGTGACCGAGATCACGCTCAATTCTCAGGCCAAACTGGACACGAAGTTCGACGACATTCCCTATCGAAACCTTGGCGAAGGGTTTGAGCGTGAGGTGGTCCGTGTTGAGGTCAACCCGACCATGGAGCTTTCGATCGAAGGACACGTTGACTTAGAACGTGAAAAGTTCTGTCGGTACTACGCGGCACCGGGCAACGTCGATTCGAGCTTTGAAAGATGGGCGGCAGAACGGAATTTCAAGCCGGGACGACAGATCATGAAGTTTCAACCCGCGCTCGTCGTAGGGTATTCGAAGAATCAGCCGCAACTTCAGGAAGACTCCCAACGCCCCGGCCATGCCGAGCCGTCGTTCTTTGGGAAATACAACAGCGGCCCCAGTCGAACGATCTCGGAATTTCAGAGCGTTCCCTATGCGATGTGTTTCAATGACTATCCCGAGTTCATGTCGGTGGAGCAGGTTGGTCGCGGGACCCCTCTGATTGAGCACTTCGATGCGGCCGCGGAGTTGGCGGCCGAATACGTCGCCGATCAGTTGAGCGATGGCGGGCGAACGGCTGCTTGGTGGGAAGTGAAGAATGAATCAACGATCAAATCGGAGTGGGATTACCACTACCGCAAGGACGTCGACTCATGGGCAGCCCTGGCGGAACTGCACAACAAAGTCGCCGATGCGATCCACGAGAAGACACCTCAAATCAAAGTCGGCGGTCCGACGTCGGCGTGGATGCAGATGCAAGCCGCGAATTTCGGTCTGTATCGCAACCAACAAAAGTTCATGGATCTGACCAAAGACCATGTTGATTTCTATTCGCATCACTTCTACGAAGACTTTGCCAGCCTTGGATCTTGGGAACGACGATCGACGACTTACTCGAATTACTTGCTCGGTCGTCTGGAAGCCACCTTGGATATGTTCGTCGCTCACATGGATGCCACGGACAATCGCAAGCCGATCTTGATTACCGAATGTGGTTCGCTGCAACTGGGCAGGGCACCGAGCGATTACTGGCTGCGACTTCGGTCCTACAGCGCTTACATGCACAAGATGATGCAGCGCCCGCAACAGATTGATCTGGCGGTTCCGTTCGCGTTTTTGCACATGCCGTGGAATCCCACCAGCGGCGATGCCGCGTTTGTCCCAAAGGACTTGGACCGTCCGGGAAGAACGATGGATCGATTCGAACAAACTCCTGTCGCGTACCTCTTTGATCTCTGGCGTGACTTCGATGGACGACGACTCTCTGTCGACCACGACGCGGATTGGTTGGATGTCACCGCGGTTCACAGCGAAGATCGTATCCAAGTCGCGATCACCAACATGTATGGGCGACGGCGATCGATTGATCTGTCCACACTCACCGAGCAGTTATCCGTCGGCTCCATGAGGCAACGCAGGATGTTCTATCGAGATGGGGAAGTGGTTTACCAGGATGCGGTGGAGCTAGAAGACCTCACGGGTATTCCCGTCGATGTCGAAGAAACCACTTTGGTGATCATCGAACTAAACGACCCGCTTTCGATTCAAAATACGCTCGTGCATCGATCGGCTTACGCGGCGAAAACGGCGGTTGCGACGGTCGAGACACCGGTGCGGTTCGAAGTCGACGTGGCAGCCACCGAGTCCGTTCAAACGACGCGAATCGTCATCGGTGTCAGCCGCGAAGGTGGACTGGATGGAGGAGTTTCTGGATCCATCAACGGCACCGAATTCAAAGCCGACGAAAGCTGGCTGCAAGAGTTTCAGCATCTCTTTGCACCGGTCGAAATTGAAATTCCAGCCGGTGTCTTGAAAGCGTCCAACACGATCGAAGTTCAGGCGTCACCCGGAACCGTGATTACCAGCGTGATGATTCAGACCGAGAGTCTTTAACGTCAATCCAAGGTGTCGTCGGGCAGTGGTTCACCGCCTCGCGGTGTGATCAAGGCGTTGACGGTGGTCGACGGCATGTCCTCACCGACGAAGTGGCCTCGGCCGTCGACCGTCGCAAGAGTCACGCCTGAATCCAAGAAGCCACCGATTTCCACGCCCAATGTTCCGTTGATGACGCCACGCATCTGCGTCACATCCAAGTCTCCCGGTTCGGCCCATTGCCCCAAGGCATTTCGGCCGGGAGGTGACTGTGCGGCAACCACCAAAATTGTCTGGGATGCGGGATCTGAAACACGTGACGGACCCAGCGGTCCGGTTTTTGGGAACAGCGTATTCGGCCCGACGATGAGGTAGTAGGAACACACGCCAAATTGATTGGCCGATTGAGCCGCCGGATGCTGGTACACGTCCGGCATCTCCATCGCGACCGCGAGGTTGTCTTCCGAGTCCCAGCTCTTGTTCAGATCGAACTCATCGTAGAGTGCTTGCTCGCCGAGATACGGCAAGATCAATACCCGCCAGGAGTGCATCGGCACACCCTTCGAATCGACCGTGGCGGGCATCGGATAGGAGCCGTGGTCAATCGCATAGGCATTCAATGCGGCGGCGATCTTTTCCAAGTTTCGAATCGACGCGTTCTGCATTCGAGCATCGGCAAGCCGCGTTAAACTGGACCCGCCAAGCCGGACAATGGCGATCAGTCCGCTGATCAAACAAACCAGAATCAGGCCCGCCGCCAGGAAAACGCTTAACGATCGCTTGTTCGAACGGCCGCCGGATTCCGTGTTCGAGAAACTCGGCAACTGAATCGGTTTTCCACACGAGAAGCACTCACCGGCCTGTCCACTGTATTGCTCGGGAACATCGGTTTTCGCTTGGCAGTGAGGGCAGGTAAAGATGAAGGACATTTCGATCGATATTTCTCGGGTGATTGAATCCCTAGTTTAGAGGAAGATCTCTTGAAAGTGGTACTGCAACGAGTCACCGAGGCATCGGTTCGCGTCGACGGAGAGACCGTGGGCGAAATCGGAGCTGGCTTTTTGGCGTTGGTCGGAATCGGCAAGCAAGACGATTCGTCGGTGGTGGACTGGATGGCCGAGAAAACGGCCGTTCTGCGTGTTTTCGAAGATGAAGCCGGTAAAATGAACCGGTCGATTATGGATGTCGGCGGATCGATTTTGGTCGTCAGCCAATTCACGCTCTACGGGGATTGCCGCAAGGGTCGACGTCCCGCATTTACCGACGCGGCGGACCCCGCCGATGCCAATCGACTCTACGAGCAATACGCCGCCAGGCTGGCAGAGCAGGGCATTGGTGTTGAAAAAGGCATCTTCGCCGCCGACATGAAAGTCTCCCTGGTCAACGACGGCCCGGTGACGATGCTGCTCGAACGCTAGAAACGTCCGTTATCTTTGCCCGCGTTCAGTGGCCAATCGAAAAGGGGCGGCGCGTTGGGATCGCTGGAAGGCCATCCCGGTTCTGCGAGATCGTAACGAGCTCGATCTCGCAAACGGGATGCGATCGCGTTGTCGCTCCAGGCGGTGTACGCCAAGCCAAGCATCATCGCGTAGACAAAGACATTGGCCATGGGATTCGGGCCCAAAAACTTCAGCGCCGTCCCAAACGACTTCTTGGTTCGCAAGCGTCCCACGCCGACTTCGACGGCCCAGATTTCATCCAAAATCAAATGGACCAAGAATCCCACCACGACCGCCACGGCTTTGTAGGCCCGTTCGCCGTTGCTGGGACACGGCATCACCAGGTACGCGATCAAGCCCGCTGAGGCAGCGGCAGGAAGGCTGTGCCACATGCCGCGGTGAACGGTAAAGCGTTTGAAAAATTCGAAAGCAAAAAATCGAATCACGATGTAGATCAGCATCGCCGCCAGAGCCATCGACTCATGGGATAACTCGTAGTCACGAAACCGATTGAGCATCATCATCGGGACGACGGCCGCCGCAAACATGCTGATCTCGCGAAGCGGAATGCCGCCGTCGCTGTCTAAATCCGGCAGCATGCCACTGACCGCACACAATCCGCCGGCCAGAATACCGTTCTCGAGCGTCATTCCTTGCGTCGTCACACCCCAATAGCCGTAACCGACCCCGGCGACGGTGCTGGCGCTGATATGCGTTTTGAAGTCTGCCACGCTAGCAAATGCGATTCAGAAGAAGTGACGATCACGGATTGGCGTACTCACATTGCGTCTTACAGGCTGTGGAAAGCCCGGCGAAAGGCCAAAATTCTGGGCTGTGGACTCCAGAAAACTGATTCGTACTGGTTCGTACACCGAATCGACCTTGGCTCGTCGGCGAACCCCCGCGTAACATGGGTCCATGGAGATTTACGATATCGTGATGTTGATCGTGCTGGTCGGCGCGGGACTGTTCGGACTGATCAAGGGCCTTGCTTGGCAAATCGCGTCGATCGCCTCGATCGCGGTCAGCTATTTCGTCGCGCTACGGTTCTGTGAGCCGCTCAGTCAATCGATCGTGGCCGAGCCACCGTGGAACAAGTTCTTGGCGATGCTAATTCTGTTCGTCGCCACATCGCTGGTCGTCTGGGTGATTTTCAATATGGTCCGCCAGACCATCGATCGATTGCGACTAAAAGAATTCGATCGCCAGATCGGCGGGCTCTTCGGTCTTCTCAAAGGCGCGTTGTACTGCACGTTGATCACGTTGTTTGCGGTCACGTTGATGGGGGATCGAATCCGCGAACTCGTCGTCGCAAGTAAGAGCGGTCACTTCATCGCCGAGCATCTCGACCAAACCGAATCGATGATCCCGCCGGAGCTTCACGAAGTCCTTCAGCCGTACCTTGAACGGTTCGATGAAGAGTTCCAACAAGCCGAAACGTTGGCAACTGCGGTGAAGACGTTGAAGTAGACAAGATCGGATAACGACTTAGCGGCTGAAAACTTGATCATCATGCAACGTCCGATAATCACTCTTATGTTGTATTCAGAACGCGAAAATAACCGTGTTTGAGCGTTTTCGTCGGAGTTGGGGAGTTCGTGCTTGACCGACTAGCACCCAAGTGAGGCGAACCCGTGACGGCGCACTTGGCCGATGAGCCAAGTGGGCCGTCACGGGTTCGCTGTAGGGAGTGGAGGATCTCTTGAACGAGAACACTCCGCTCCCATCCCACTACTTCGCTAAAGACACTTCGGGCAGTCGCTTTTCGTGAGGCCATTGCAGAGCGATTGGGCCATGACCTGGATCTCCGAGAGAGAGCCTTGGTTTTGTTCCACGCTGTCCGAGGTGGAACGTGCATTGATGGCGACCGTTCTGACTTTCGAGTCCAAGGACTTACTCGCTTCGGCGACACGATTGGTGTTGTTTCCAATCTCGGTCGCGGTCGCTCGCTGTTCTTCCACGGCGGCTGCGATGGTCTGTTGCATTTCAGCCACTTGGGAAATCGTCTCCTGAATCCGCGTGACGGATTGTGTCGCGGCTTGACTGTCGTCTTGAATGGCTCGAATGCTTTCGGTGATCCCTTCCGTTGCTTGGCTGGTTCCATTGGCCAGTTCTTTGACTTCGTTGGCGACGACCGCAAATCCCTTGCCAGATTCGCCAGCCCGCGCCGCCTCAATCGTTGCGTTGAGTGCGAGGAGATTGGTCTGTTCGGCAAGTCCATTGATTAGCTCAATGATGCTGTCGATCTGTTCGCTGCGTTTGACCAAACGGCCGATTGCCTCGCCGGTCACACACGCCTCATCGACTGCCGACGAGGCGATGCCCACCGCCTGTGCCGCGTTACCCGATATTTCAGCAATGCATTCCCCTAATTGATCGGTGGCGGTCGCCAGTTCTTCAACGCTGGAGTGAACTTCGGTGACGGATGACGACATGACATCCGTCTCTTCTCCCGTGGAACGGGAAGAGTTGAGAAGACCAATTCCACTGTTCTTGAGTTGCTCGGCTGCATCATCGATGGCACCAGCAGACTCCAAAAGCGGTGTCGTAAGACGCCTGAGGATATAAAAGGTAAGCACCGCGACAACGCCAAGTGCCAATGCCGCCAAGCCAAATGCGGTGGCAGCGCCAACCGCGGCCGCCTTGTCCGCCGCATCAAGTGATTGACTGACTTCGAACGCGCCATGAATATCGCCAACACTCCAGTCCTCCATGGTGTGGCCGGTCACATCGGTGCCGTCGGTTCGCCCCCAGAGTTCGTTTGAAGTTGCCGGATCGCCGTGACAATTGAGACATGTTTTTGTGATTCGCACGGGACGAAAGTAACGCACGCAATTGGCTTCTTTATCGACGACGTAGTAGTCCTCCAGACCCTCACGCTGAATCTTCGCCAGTGCTTTCGCCTCCAGTTCCGTCGGAAGGTTCTCAGGATTTCTGGGATTCTCAGCTGGAACCCGAAACTCATAACCTCCCTCGGCGGCCTTCTTTGATGCCGCTCGCCAAGCAGAAACGATCGGTATCAAACCCAACGCGGCGTCTTCTTTGGATTCGTTGTAGAGACGCGAGAGATCCTGGTGTTCGATGAGCCCGTCTTCCCACTCCTCTTGTTTCTGCTCTCGGACCGATTCGGTTGCCAGGCAGATCGCGCGGGCTTTTTCAACGGTCGATGCGATCGCTTGGCTGCGGATCGATTTGACGTGCGCGTAGATCAACCCGAGCACGATAATGGAAGGGAAAAGAATGCCAGCACCGATAACACGTTGCTGAAACGAAAGATTGAATTTGCTCACTGACACTCACTCCTGTTGAAACGGCTATTGATGTTGCCCCAATGACCGAGGCCAAAAACCATTGGTCATCCAGCAATTGCGACACTCTTCCCTGCGTCTCAAATAGCGAGTGAGAAAGTAAAAGGATCAATTTTGGCAGTGCTTAAGGGGATCCCCTCGTTGGGGGTTGTCGATGGGTTCGCGGTTGTAGGAGTTTCCCCGTAGCCGCCTCTCTTGGAGTGTGCTTATTTGCACGAAAACTCCGTTAGATGTGCGGTCGGATAGCCAGAGCCAGTTAAGCCGCTGGGCTGTCCAGGAAGACACCAATCCGGCGGAACTTCTCATAGCGTGCCTCCAGCATCTCATCGACCGATAGAGATTCAAGCTCGGTCAAGGTGCGTGACAAGTAGGTCTTCAGACGCGATGCCATTTGATGGTGATCGCGATGGGCTCCGCCAAGTGGTTCATTCAGAACATCGTCGACGATGCCGAGGCGTTTGAGGTGGTCGCTTGTGAATTTGAGCGCGGTCGCAGCCTTGGGCGCGTGTTCGTGGCTTTTCCATAAAATGCCGGCACAGCCTTCGGGACTGATGACGCTGTAGTAAGCGTGTTGCAGGACGGCGATTCGATCGCCGACGCCGATTCCGAGTGCGCCACCTGATCCGCCCTCGCCGATGACGACGCAGATGATGGGCGTCTCCAATTGGCTCATCTTGAACATGCTTTCCGCGATCACTTGTGCTTGCCCGCGTTCTTCGGCACCGACGCCCGGATACGCTCCCGGCGTATCGATGAAACAAATCAACGGCAGCTTGTACTTCTCGGCGAGACGCATTTTCGCCATCGCTTTGCGATAGCCTTCCGGATGGGCGCAACCGAAGTGGCAGGCGGCACGCTCTTTGAACGTTCGGCCTTTTTGATGGCCGAGCACGACGACCTTGAAACGATCAAGCTTGGCGAAACCCGAGAGCATCGCCCGATCATCGCCAAAGTGTTTGTCGCCATGCAGCTCGACGAAGTCATCAAACGCAAGGTTCAGATAGTCCTGCGTGTAGGGTCGATTTTTGTGACGTGCGACTTGGACGGTTTGCCACGGATCGAGTGCCGCGTAGACGTCCTTCAACTGCTTGACGAGATCTCCCCGCAGGGTTCTCAACTCGTTCTCTTCGGTGGAACTTAATTCGGTTTGTCGCTGAAGCGTGCCAATGCGGCTTTCGAGTTCCGCGATTTCGACTTCGAAATCCAATCCGGGTCCGGCCATCGATTAATTTTCCTAGTTCTTTTCTTCGTTGAAATCGTCTTGGGTCGGCTTGAGAAACATGTCGTCTGCGCCTCGAATACCCGGCATATCGTCGAACACGCTGATCTCTGGCTTGCGTGGCCTCTTGGACCAAAGCTCCATCGATCGGACTTGTTTCAGAAAATCCCACATCGACTGGGGGCGCGCGGCGGGCTGTTTGCTCATCATCTTCTTGATGAGGTCCGCGAAGTCTTTGCTGACGTTGTTGTTGTATGCGATCGGACTGGGGATCGATGCATTGAGGTGCTTGTTTAGCAAGTCGTTGGGTGTGTCACCGGTGTAGGGAGGCTTGCCGGTCGCCAGTTCGAACAAGACGCAACCAAACGAATAGATATCCGTCCGTTCGTCACAGACTTTTCGGCGAATCTGTTCGGGCGCCATGTAACTCCGCGTCCCTTTCGCGAGACTCTTTCGATAAAACAACTTGCTCAGCCCAGACTTCTTCTTTTCGGAAATCGTAAAGTCAATCAACTTCACGACCCCGTCACGGCTGACCAGAAAATTATCCGGTTTGATATCCAGGTGAATCCACCCACGCGTGTGCATGTAGTAGAGCCCTTCGCCGGCTTGTTCGACGATCTTGCTGAGCATGAACGCAAGCGAATCGGGACCACGGCGGAGTGCCTGCTTGATGTTCAACTCGCTAAAGAGTTCCAAGACCAGGAATGGCCGATCGTTGGCCACAAGATGGTCCAGGATACGAATGATCCGGGGACTATTTTGAAGGTTTTGCCCGACGTTGTACTCGTGCTTCAACAGCGCGATTTCACCTTTGTCTTTGGCAATCGACCCTTTTAGGATTTTGAGGGCGTACCGTTTGTTCTCGTGCTCTTCGACCGCTTCCCAGACTTCAGCGGTTGACCCCGAACGGATCAGCCGGGTCAGTCGGTACGGTCCATAAAAGTCTCGGCTCTTGGTCATTCGTCTCTCACGGGTGGTGCCGGATCGATCGTCCGGGTGGCAGCCGAAGTTGCCGGCATCGGCGAAGACTGCATGATAGTTCACCTCGCCCCCAGCCGGAAAGGTGGACCCCAGCCGGAAACACAGCCTGATTGGCCCAGTCTCCTTCACCCCAAGGACGCTTTTCCGAGCGGTTTGTTACCGAGAAGTTGCTCGTAGAGCTTTCGGATTTGTGCGGTCATTGTTTGGTGGCGGAACTGCTCGGTAAATCGCCTCTGCCCTGCCCCGCCCAGACTTTGCCGCAGCTCGGAATCTTCGACCAGTTTCCCCAGTGCCACGGCCAGCGAATCGATTTCGCGAGGTCGAATGAGGAACCCCGTCTCGCCATCAATCACGACTTCGCGGGCACCGTCGATGTCGTAGCTGACGGCAGGCTTTCCCGCGATCAGGGACTGTGGAAGGGCCCGTGCGAGACCTTCGCGAAGAGACGTGTGCACGAGCGCGTCCATCGCGCCGATCAGTCGCGGCACTTTCGTGGGTGCGACCAATCCGGCGAAACGAAAGTTCTCCTCCATTCCTTGGGCTGCAATGCTCTGCTGCAGTTCTTCGCGAAGGATCCCATCGCCGACCAACAAGAACACAACCCGTGGGTGTTTTT
The DNA here is from genome assembly GCA_039821235.1 of Planctomycetota bacterium. Lineage (GTDB taxonomy): Bacteria > Planctomycetota > Planctomycetia > Pirellulales > Pirellulaceae > Stieleria. The sequence goes on along the minus strand of JBCBOO010000134.1, from coordinate 7,263 downwards.
GAACCACCTTGCTCGCGGCGGCAACCAGGTCGTCGTGACCCTTCAAATGGAATAATCGTGCGATCTTTCCAATCACCACTTGATCGTCTTCGATGCCCAGTTCACGCCGCGCATCGGTGCGATGCGAGTCGGCCGCCAGAAAGGGCTCGACATCCATTCCGCTGTAGATAGTCGAAAACTTGCTCGCGGGCGCAACACCGGCGGAAACCATCAATTCCGTCATCGCATCGGCGACGCTGATTAAGTGATGGCATCGCGAGGCGGCATAACGCTCACATCGCCTGAAAAACTCGCGAACGAGTCTGGGTTGAAACTCATGGAAAGGAGCTCCGTGAACGGTATGCACGACGATGGGACAATCGCCTCCCACTCGGCCACCCGTGGACGGATTCTGACGGAGTCCCCAGGCCACCTTTCGTCCCAGCAGACCGCCCTTGGCACTGTGTGTGTGGACGATGTCGGGTTGGAACTCACGCAAGATTTGGCGCAGTGACTTGGCGGCTTTCCAATCGCTGGGCGGATGGATATTTCGCACCAGAGTGGGCACCAGCTGAAGTCGCAACTCCCCTGCTCCGCCCCGCCGATGAGTCTCGTCGAAAGAGAGTCCGGCTCGTTGCAGTAAATCGCCTTCGGGACCTTGGGATGGTCCCGTGATCAGCAGCACTTGATCGTCGTGGTGCTCCGCGAGGTCCAAGCAATTGAGCAGCGTGTTCTCCTGGGCGCCGCCGATGATCATGCGAGTGATGATATGAGCGACGCGCACCAGGGTGCTCCCAAAAGGACGATCGGTAAGAAGTCGTCGCCCAGGATAGTCAGGCGAACTCGAAAGTGCGCCGAAGTTTCGTTTCGAGATCGGCCGTATTGTCTGGCCGGCTGTTGATTCGCTGGCTGTCTTGTAATTGACATCCAAACCAGAACCCGGAGCGTCAGCGAGCGGATCAGGTCCATCCTAGCTGACGCTTTGGGTGACTCAATCAACAGCCCGCTGGCGTGGTGCGGCTCAAACCTCAACCCGAAATCAAACAAACCGCTTGGCTAAGCGGTGCCGAATTCGACCCGTCGCATGCCAAGTTGGCTTTGCAGCCGATTCACGATCGAGGTGTGCATTTGACTGACACGCGACTCGGAGAGATCGAGAGTGGCTCCGATCTCCTTCATCGTGAGTTCTTCGTAGTAGTACAGAATGATGATCAGTCGCTCATTGCGGTTGAGTCCTTTGGTGACCAATCGCATGAGATCATTCTTTTGGACACGACGCGTCGGGTCCTCGCCCTTCTTGTCTTCGAGGATGTCGATCTCTCGAACATCCTTATAACTGTCCGTTTCGTACCACTTCTTGTTGAGTGAGACGACACCGACGGCGTTCGCGTCGGATTCCATCTTCTCAACTTCCGCGACCGAAAGTTCCATGTGCTCGGCAAGCTCTTGCACGGTGGCGGGTCGGCCGTACCGGGTTTCGAGTTGCTTTTTGGCGACGCCGAGCTTGCTGGCCTTGCTGCGGACCAACCGTGGGACCCAGTCCATCGTGCGAAGTTCATCCAACATTGCGCCGCGAATTCGCGGCACGCAGTAGGTTTCAAATTTAACGCCCCGTTCCATGTCGTAGGCGTCGATCGCGTCCATCAATCCGAAGATTCCGGCGCTGATCAAGTCATCGAGTTCAACGCCATCGGGCAGGCGTTGCCAGATGCGTTCTCCGTTGTATCGGACGAGCGGCATGTAGCGTTCAACCAATCGGTTGCGCAGCGACTCATAGTTTTCCGCATCCTTTTCGGTTTGTTTGAATTGCTTCCAAACCTCTAGGATTTCTTCGTCCGTTGAAACTGCGGCTGGCATCCAATCCTCCGTGAACTTCGCTTCGCCGCCGGTATCCTACCGACGGGTTGTGTTTTCTTCCCAGTTGTCGAAAACGAACCTTCGAAAAAAGTTTCAAGTGCTTTTTCGAAAGCCCGGTCCTCGCCCTTGTCAGTATCGGCTGGTCGTGATCATGAGTTGAGTTTGTTTTTTAAGTTTAGAGAGCCGTCGTAAATGTCTTTTGACCTCAGGCCACGTCAACGCGATTCAGCTCGGCTTGAACGGGCAACAGTCGCGAGACGAGCTCGTCCGTCGAAGCCACCGAGATGTCATCTGGAACATGTTGACCATGAGTGACGTAACTGAGCGGGACGCCTGAGGGCAACCCCGCATCCGTCGGTCCTTCGGCTACTGATGAAAGGATCGCCGCGGTGTACGGAGCTTCATCGAGTTTGGTCAGGATCGCGGCGGTTGGACGCGTCGGTGCGAAACCGTCGAGCGAGGATTGAATCACCGCCGCGGTGCTGGTTGCACTGAGTACCAAGTGGGTTTCGTCCGGCTGCGCCGACCGCAGCATCTCGGCGAGTGCCCCGATGTCGAGGTCACCTCTTGGGCTTCGCCCTGCCGTATCGATCAAAACAACGTCGACATCGCCAAGTTGTTGTAGCGCGTCCGGCATCTGCGGAGGCGACTCAACAACGACCATGGGCAAGTCCATTAATTGGGCGTATGCCTGCAACTGCTGAACGGCGGCAATTCGGAAGGTATCAATCGTCAACAATCCGACACGCCGCTTGGAGCGCATTCGAAAACCGGCCGCAAGCTTCGCGACCGTCGTGGTCTTTCCGACACCGGTTGGGCCGACCAGTGCAACCACACGTCGCTCACCGGGCATCAGCTGGATCGGGCCGGCAAGATGAATCTCGCGGGCGACGCTCTGGCGAAGATGTTCGGCCCAAATATTGGTCGTGTTGGCAAACGGGTTGTCACGATCCGAGACGTTCGCGAGGAACCCGTTGGTCGCGCGGAGCCATCGGTCGGCAACGTGGGGCGTGACGCCCAGCGTGATCAATCCGGTTCGGTAGTCGAATAACGGATCTGTCCGCGGCTCGGTGAGACGCTCATTCAACCTATCGTTGGGTCGCGTGGCACTCTTGAGAGCATCGCTGCTCCTCAGACGCGGGAAACCGGTCTCCGCCTGCGAGTCGAGGTCACCGTCCTGGTGCTCGAGACTTGAACTTTCGCCGTGGGAATCATCGGTGACGTCATCATTCGTCGCGTGGACTTCCACGTAGCTTCGTCCCAACCATCCCCACATTGGGTCGGGGCACTGCCGGGTCCGGAGCACCGATGCGTCGGGCCCAAGCGTCGCGCGGATTTCTTCCAAGGCGGCTTGAAGGTTTGCGGCTCGAAAGATCTCGATATGCATCGATGCGAAGGGTTGGACCAGGTTTAAGTGTGTTAGGCCGCGGCAGCGGATACGGCGGTATCAATGACACGCGAGAGTTGCAAACGTGTATCGACGGAGACTTCGTCGCTTGCCAGCACGTGTGCAAACAGTTCTTCGCGATCGAAAAGTTGCTTGATCGCTCGACGATGGTTTGGCGGTACCAAAACCACCGGCGGAAAACCATCTTCCCTCAGTGTCTTAACGGCTTGACGAATCGCGTCGCAAGTGAAGTCTTCCGTTTTCGGACCACTTCCCTGCCCTTCCGAAACTCCGCCGCCCGTGAAACTCATCGCTTGGCTTCTCGCACCGATTTGATCGCACATCTCAGGCGAGATCGCCACCGCGCGTAGACATCGCGAATCGTCTCTCAGCGGTGCACAGATCGTGCGTGAAAGTCGCTTGCGCACGTGCTCGATTCGTAGCACCGTTCGCTCGTCTTGTGAAACTCCCGATCCCTCCCAATCATGTTGGCCGCGAGGCTCGATTGCCGTCACATCCCCAAGGGCTTCGACGATGATGGCTAGTTGCCGAATCGCTATGCCCTCGGCCAGCAGCCCCTGCAATACCTTTTGAATCTCTCCGATTTCGATCCGCTGGGGGACCAAATGATCGACCATCGTGGGCGCGACTTCGCGGAGTTCATCCAGCAAGTGTTTGGTTGCATCATGCGAAAGTAACTCGTCGGCGTAGTTTCGCGCCACACTTTCCAAGCGATCCGCTAAAACGGCTGGTCCGGTTCGTGTTTTGTATCCATAGATCATTGCTTGCTCACGGCCGGACGGTTCGATCCAAACCGCGTGCTGCCCAGACTCCGAAGGGATCTCCACCGGGATCCCGGCGGGTGTCCCGGTCGCACTGCTGTCACCAACGGCGAGCAATTTGTCGACGGGGATTTCACCACCGGCAACAAAGTCACCGAACAAACGAATCTCAAATTCCTGCTGCCCGAGCGAGGCGTCGTCCCGAACACGCACCTTGGGCAATACGATGCCGATGTCGGCGGCCATCTGGTTTCGCAAGCTTGCGATGCGCGGCATCAAGTCGCCGCCGCGGCTGGGGTCCGCCAAAGGCAGCAGTCCAAATCCGATCGCGACTTCCAGCGGATCGACATTCAAAAAGTCTTCGACACGTTTCTGTGGCGCCGCCGCCGACTCACGCTCGCGTTTTAAACGCGCCTCCGCATCCTGAGCCTTTTGACTTCGTGATAACGAGCTTGCTAGCAACAGCGCCCCTGATCCCAACAGCAGTAGCGGGATCAACGGCAGCCCCGTGACCATCAATGCGAGCAAAAAGATCCCCGTGACCACCAGGGCGCGAGTGTTGCCAAACAGCTGCGTAATAAAGTTGTCTGACAGGTCGCTGGCGCGAGTTCCGCGTGTGACCAAGATTCCGGCGGCTAGCGAGATGAGCAGTGACGGAATTTGGCTGACCAGCCCATCACCGATGGTCAGTTTGGAGAAGACGGCCGCCGATTCGCCCAATCCCATCGAGTAAACGAACAGTCCCAGGTACAAACCACCAATCAAATTGATCATCGTGATCACCAGTCCGGCGATCGCATCCCCGCGAACAAATTTGCCTGCACCATCCATGGCGGCATAAAAATCTGCTTCGGTGACCAGCTTGTCTCGCCGGTCGGCCGCCGTTTCGGCGTCAATGTGGCCGGCATTTAAATCAGCATCGATCGCGGACTGCCTTCCCGGCATCGCATCCAACGCGAATCGAGCAGCCACTTCGCTGATTCTCGTCGCACCTTTGGTAATCACCACGAACTGGACGACGACCAAGATCACGAAGAGGATCAGGCCAACCTCGATCTGGTTCCCCGCAACGAACCGTCCGAAGGTTTGGATCACTCCGCCCGCCGCGGACTCGCCATCGATTGGTGCCCGCGTCAGAATCGTCCGCGTGGTTGCGAGGTTGAGCACCAAACGCGAAAGCGTTGTAGCGAGCAGAATCGTTGGGAAAACATTGAATTCCAGCGGGCTCCTGACCTGAATCGCGTTCAGAAAGATGACGACCGCGAGAGCGATGTTGCCTGCCAGTAACAGATCCAATGCCACACTCGGCAGCGGCATCAGGATCACGACTACGCATGCCATCAGCCCGATGGGCAAGAGCCAGGGACGAGTTCGCTGAATCGCTGACACGTGGTTGCGGGTCCGATGATCGGTGGGACGCCCGGCAGGTGGGGCGATCGCTCTCCGAGGACTCCGCCGGGTCACGCGAGGGTAGCGAAAACCGAGGCGCGACCGCTAGAGAATTCGCGTGCGAACTCTACCGCTCTGAGAGGTTCGATTTGATCGAAGTCCCGCTTGTTGGCTTTTTAGTAGCACGGCTCTCCGAGCCGTGAGGTCTCGTCTCGGAGAGCCGAGCAAGTGCGTCTGTGAAGTTGATTGAATGGTCGGGTGAAAGTCCTGATCGGGGAATCCGTTACCGCCCCGTAGCTGAAGGTAACTGCGTTTTCGTAAGAAAGGGTGGAGAGCAACTGGAAGCGAATGAACGGTCCGTAACGATTTGTGAACTCGATTCGGCCAAACCTGTCGGGGAGCCTGCTTGCAACTGGCGAACCTCTGATCTCACGCTGGCGGCCCAATGATGACCTAAGGTCTGCCGAGAAATCAATCGGCGGTCGGTGAGACGGCTTGCACGGTGATTGAACGTGGTAACGTGTGAAACTGAGGCAAGCGAAATGGTAATGCGGTGGTTGGAGACGGAACGTTCAGAAGTTCAATCGAGATAAGCAGAGAGACCTCAGCGGCGTGCAGACCTGTGACGCGCGAGCTGAGGAGTCAGAGCCTTCGTAGTAGTGTTGACCTGTGGGAACCAAACCCACGGTGAGCGAAGGGAGGCAGGAAAGTGGATGCGAAGTAGACCATGGCAGCGAAACGTAGAACAAAAGACTACATCCCGGTGACAGTGCCGTTTGGGGCGAAATCATCTCCTCAAACTGCTAGCCGTGCTGGAGACCCTGAGGCGAAACCAACACGTGAGGTTTCAAGTTGGGCGAATCGTCATGTCTGGACGAACCGCATGTTGGACGCACTCACCGTAGGAGTGCGAGGAGGTCGTTGGCATGCCTTGTTTGACAAGGTTTCCAGTGACATGAACCTTTACGTCTCGGCCTGCAAGGTCGTGGGCAAGCAAGGTTCCGCAGGAGTGGACCGCCAGAGCACCGAGGATTTCAGTGCCAGTCAAATGGCTGAGATCAAGCGGTTGCAAGAGCAGCTGCGAAGCGGCAAGTATCGCCCACAGGCGGTACGCCGGGTGCGAATTCCCAAGCCAGGTAGCAATCAAACGCGCCCTTTGGGAATTCCAACCGTCCGTGACCGAGTCGTGCAAACGGCCTTGGTTCATGTGATAGAACCGATCTTTGACAACGAGTTCCATGACCGGAGTTTCGGCTTCCGTCATGGGCGCAGCTGCCACGATGCACTGCAAGTTGTCGCAGAGCTGTTGGCTGACGGTTATGTGTATGTTGTCGATGCTGACTTGCAAAGTTACTTCGACACGATTCCGAAGGACCGCTTGATGCAGCTCATCGAAGCGAAGATCTCGGATCGCCGGTTATTGGACCTGATGAGATGCTTCTTGGATCAATCGATCTTGGAGGACCTTCAGGAGTGGACGCCCGATGCAGGTGTTCCGCAGGGAGCGGTGCTTTCACCGCTCCTTTCCAATTTGTACCTCAACGACCTGGACCACCGCATGGCCCTACTTGGCTATGAGATGGTTCGTTACGCGGACGACTTTGTGATCCTGTGTCGTAGTCAGGATCAAGCGGAAGCGGCCCTCGAGGAAGTCAAACGCTTCGTTGACGAGGCAGGTCTGACGTTACACCCGGACAAGACGCACATCGTGGATAGTCGCGAGAAAAGTTTCGACTTTCTGGGGTACTCGTTTCGAGGGAAGCTTCGCTTCCCTCGTGCCAAGAGTCACCGGAAGCTCGTCGATACGATTCGGCGGCTTACTCCACGCAACAGCGGGCAGTCTCTTGAGGCAACGATCGCTGAGATCAA
>JBCBOO010000133.1:0-16962 GCA_039821235.1 Planctomycetota bacterium | reverse complement strand
CTATTGGGTGGGCCAAGCCACGATCCCGGGATCGCCGGTCCCGGCCACCTTCGTGAACGACATTCATGTCGATACGGAGACGGGCTACGTCACGGTTTACGCGCAAGTTCAAGTAGGTGACACCATCGTCTCGCCGGTTCAGGTCGGTCCGGGTGAAACTGCGGCGTTGCCCGACGGCAGCACCCTCGCCTTCCATCCGAACGCCGTCTACTTAAACGGAAGCGGGCAAGAGCTGATGGAGGCCGACGGCACCGGCACGTGGTGGGTGAAGCACGCGGTGATCGCCGAAGAAGGTTACTACAACGTGGAAGTTGAGGCGGCGGAGTATGTCGAGGTCTACGTCGAGGGTGAGCTACAAGAAGACGGCTCGATTCGAGTCGGCGGGGTCGACGAGAACACGGGGGCATTGGGTTTCAACATCCGTGAGGTCAACACGGATACAGATCCAGACACGTACACCATCACGAGATATCGACCGGCCAACATCGATCCTTCGGCTGGGCCGATCGACCTGACTCCGGTTCCAGACCTCGCCCGGTCGCACACGGTGCAACGGTCTGCCGGCGTGAGTCCCTTCGATGGCACCGTCTACCCGGATACGGAAGACCCGGCCGTATCCACCCGCGGCCAAGCCTACACCGAGCTGATCGCCGTCACCGTCAATCCCGCGACCGGTTCAATTACAACCGAAGTCTGGGGCACGCAGGGCACGGACACCTCGCCGGACGCCGCCGCGTTGATCGATCTCGAAGCCGCTGCCCAGCAACTCGGCGCGACGCAGGTGATCCTCAATGGCCCGCGTTACCTGCTCGCCGACGCCGGCACCCTAACCTCGGGTGAGGCGACGATCCAGACATTCGGCGACCTCGAGATGCAACGGATCGGGTCGATCGAGCTCGATCCTGCGTCGGCGCCGACATCACTGGAGAGCGATCCGTACGTGCCGCAAACGGTCAGCCGGAACACCGATTCGATTTACTACGCCGGCTCAGAGATCTACCAGCTCACTAGCCCTGCAGGCGAAATGTACGTGATGCAGTCGACCGGCACGGAAATCGAAAGTGCCGACCTCGCCGGGCTTGGCGACCGGTTGACCCTGCCCGAAGGTTGGGTCTTCGAGGTGATCACGCTCGAAGAGCCGCTGCGAGTGACGGTCAGCGACGGCGACACCATCGACGTGCTGGTCGACGACCTCGGCAATGCCTACGGCTACGTCGGCATTCCCACCCCGGTCGCCTCACTGACTGCCAATCCCAACCCGGCACCCACCGGCTCGAACATCACCCTGACCGCGACTCCCATCGTCGCAGCTGCCCAGGTTGTCTTCTTCCGCGAAAGCAACGGGACGGATGGATTGCAGAATACCGACACCCCCGTCGGCACTGACTCGAGCGGTGCCGACGGCTGGACGGCCTCGGTCAACGTAGGCAACACGCCGGGCACCTTCACCTACTACGCCGTTCCGGTCAACGCGAACGGCCCGGTCGGCGCCCCGATGGTCACCACCGTCATCGTCCAGGGCGGCGTGGGTGACGGAACCGATGAGGAACCACCTTTTGAACTAACACCACACATCTGCGACGCCTCCAGCGACTTTTCGTTTCCTGGAGACTTGGCTGGCGGTGTCGCAGGTCCAGCTGGCCTTGGCGATCCGTCCTATGGCAACGTCAACACCGAGCAGATTCAGCGAATGCTGCAAGCGCCGACGGAAGGGCCGTTCTACATGGTCAACCTGATCCGCTTCCGTGACGAAGCCGTGTATCCGGACGGGCGCGACACAGACCTGACCGGCCGTGAGGCGAACGATCTCTATAACGCTGACGAGTTTATCGAGGCCATTGGCGGACAACCCGTTTTCGTTGGCGAAGTCGCTGGCACGACTCTCGGTGAAGAAGGAAAGTGGGATCAAGTGGCAATTGTCGAATACCCTTGCCCTGCTGCATTCTTTGCGATGAGCGCCGACCCTGGATTTCAGGAAACCTCGATCCACAAGAATGCAGGTGTGGAGGAGAGCACCGTCATGGTCACGTACCTCGATCCGCTTGAGGGTAATGGCGACGTCGATTCATCCACTCCCGGGACCGGGACGGGACCGTCGTTGGCGACCGTGCAGGTGTTCAACTACAACGATGAAGCCCAATACGGAGATTCGGCGAATGAGCCGTCGCGTACGGGTGAAGAGGCCATGGAATACTATGCGGATCTTACCGAGGAGGTGGGCGAATCGCTTGGCATTTCTCCGATGGCACGGCTTTCCGTCGAAGGCGTGATCATCGGAGACGGAGCGGATTGGGACGAAGTATGGATCGATTCTGTGCCGAGCAGCTCGGCGTTGGCAGCCTACTCGACCGACCCAGCCGTGCTTGCAGCACAGTACCATCGCGATGCGTCGATCGAAGACGCCTATGGACTGGTCGTTGGTACGGCCTTGTCCAGTTTCCCGACCTCCGAGGACAGCAACGACGGTGACACCGGAATCACGTCCGAAGAGACCTACACGATCGACAACACGGCGCCCACAGTCGCCATCAGCCGACACAATCCTACTGACGAGCATACCAACGCCGACGCGGTTGCGTTCCTACTGAACTTTAGCGAAGACGTGACCAATGTGACGGCGGATGATTTTGAAGTTGCCGCCAGCGGTGTCGCGACGGGCGCCATCACGGTTGGCGACAATGGTGATGCAGACGAATCCACCTACACCGTCTCGATTACTTCGGTCAGCGGAGACGGAGTATTAGATCTCAATTTCACGTCGACTCAGGACATCGCCGACAGGGCGGGCAATCCGCTCGGACCCGGTCCTTCGACGGGCGACGAAAATGGCGACGATCAGGCCCGCGTCGGTTATGAAATTCTGCAAGTGATCTCACCTACCGAGATCATCACGTGGATGAATAACGACCAGATTACCCAGGAAGAATTCGACGCGATTGAACTGCCACAGGGTTGGTTCAAGAATCAGCCACGCGAAGGGACCGCCGACAGTGCGATGTTTGCCGGTTCGCCGGGTGCGACGTCAGGCGAATTCGTCGTGGCAGAGCACTTCGGACACGATTGGCGTCATGTGGCAACGATTGTCGAGACGAATGTTCCGCTTGATGACGACCAACTATTGACGGCGAATACGATCACGAAGTCTCACGAGCTGACGTTTGATGCTGAGACCCCGCTACCGATCCTGATCTCACCCGAAGACGAACACTATGTACTGGTTTCCCGAGACGCCGGACGGACCAGTGACGTACCGACCATCCCGGAAGGCTGGCAACTCGTTGAGTACACGACGAACGAGGAATTGATCGTCCAATTACCAGACCCAACGATCAACATCCGCGCCGACAACGAAGATTCATTTCAGGGACCAATTCCCGAGTTGGCGTCGCTGATCGGTCAAGATGATGAGCACTCAGAGGACGGAGATCTCTATTGCGAACTGATGGCCGTCACCCTTGATGACGGAACCCCTTCGGCCGAGGTGTGGTGGACCAACAATCCGATCGACTGCACTCCGAATGTTTGGGACGTTGATTTGGATCAGGCGAAAGAGGATCTGGGCGCGGTTGAAGTGATCGTGAACGGGCCGAGATACATGATCATTGATGGCAACGAACTCGTTTCAGATGGTGCGTTTCCGCCGGCACAAGAAGTTGCTGGCATGCAAATGATTCGAGTTGCGAGCGTCGAGGCAGATCCGTCTCAAGCGACTCAACGAACGCCGTACCAATCGTCATTCGTCGACCGCAATAACGTGTTTACCTTCGACGTGGGTGCGGAGGTCTACGAGCTGACAAGCGACGCAGGCGACGTCTACATCATGCAGTCCTACGCGCAGATCGTCGATCCAACACTGACAAGGGACGATCTGCCCGGATTGGGATCACGATTGGACCTTCCGCAAGGATGGACATACTCGAGCCGCATACTCGACGAGCCGATCGTGTTGAACGTCGACGAGCCGATCGAGGTGTTGCAGGACAACCTGCAAAACACTTACAGCAAGCTTAGCGACGGCGAAGTCGACGATTCAACGGAAATCGTGGAGATCGAAATTGCGTCCGGTCCGTACACGTTCACGGCACTGACGGCCGGCCCTGAATCGGGTGAGTTGGTTTTACTCCTTCACGGTTTTCCACAGACATCCTTTGCGTGGCGTTCGCAGCTCGAGGCCCTCGGGGAAGCCGGTTACTACGCGGTGGCTCCCGACCTGAGAGGCGTCTCAGAAGGTGCCCGCCCTCTCGGTGTCGAGGACTACGATCTGGAACTCCACATCGCCGACGTCCTTGGCTACGCCGATGCTCTGGAAAGGGAAACCTTCCATCTGGTAGGCCACGATGTTGGCGCTACGGTTGCCTGGGCGGTCGCCGCTGAGGCGCCTGAGCGGCTGTCATCGCTTACCGCGTTATCCGTGCCGCACCCCGACGCACTCGCCGAGGCCCAACGTGACACCACGTCGTGTCAGTATGAAGCCTCGGCCTACTTCGAAACACTCTCGCTTCCAAACTCCGAAGACGCCCTCATCGCCAACGACGCGGCCGGCCTCGAAGTAATCTACGCGGGCCTAGAAGAGGAGGCGATCGATGAATACAAGGCCGCACTCGGTAGCAAGGAGGCCCTGGGGGCCGCCCTCAACTTTTATCGCGCCAACACCGAGGGGCGTGTGCTGTTCGGTGATTCGGAGCCCTTAGGCTCGATCACCGTCGACACCCTGTATCTCTACGGCGACAGCGATCCCGTCTTGTGTTCCGAGCCGGCGGAGGCGACGGCCGATCTTGTCTCAGGGGACTACCGCTTCGAGGTTCTCGCGGGAGTCGACCACTGGATCCCGGAGCGGGTGCCAGAGATCGTCAATCCTACGCTACTAGAACATTTGGAGGAGAACTCGGACGGCGGACATGACGACCCAGGTGACGATGACGCGGTCATCTTGACGACCGCCGACGGCGTTGAATTCGTGCGGACGCCGGATGAGCAGTTCGAAAACCTGCCCGACTGGCCCTACGAACCGGAGTACGTCGAGATCGATGGCCTGCGACAGGCCTACATCGACGAAGGCCCCGAAGATGGACCTGTGGTGCTCTTGCTGCACGGCCAACCTTCATGGTCTTATCTTTATCGCGACATGGTTCCCGTGCTCGTCGACGCCGGCTACCGTGTGATCGCGATGGACCACCTCGGCATGGGCCGGTCCGACAAGCCGACCGACGTCGACTACTACACCTACGAAGTCCACACTGATCGGCTCGAGCAGTTCATCGGCGAACTTGGCCTGGAAGATATCAACCTGTTCGCCCAGGACTGGGGAAGCCTGATCGGCCTGCATGTGGCGGGCGAGAATCCCGATTGGTTCGCGAGCATTGCGATCGGCAATGGCGCGCTTCCGGTCTTCCCCGACGGCGTGGAAGTCTTCCCGCCGGTCGAGAACCCGGACGAGATAGCGGATATCCAATCGAACTTCGCACTCTTCCCGCCCCAGCAGGTTCCGTTCTACGACGAAAACGGCCAGTTGCTCGCACCGTTCGACAGCGCCTTCGAGGAAGACTACTTCGGCGACTGGATGACCTACGCCATGACCGCGGCGTCGTTCCAACCATCGGAAGTCGTCGAAGCGATGACCTGGTTCGACATCCCGGCCGACGAGCAGGCGGCCTATGACGCGCCGTTTCCCACTCGCGCCTACATGGCTGGCCCTCGCTCGTTCCCCTCGGTGATCAACGACCTCCCTGGCGCGAACGACCAAGCCTGGGCGGGACTCGGCGCTTATGAAAAGCCGTTCGTCACGATCTGGGGAGGCAACGATCCGGGCAACCTGGGACGGCCTGAGGTGCAGCAGCAGTTGGTCGCGCACGTGCCAGGGGCAGATGGCCAGCCGCACACGCGGCTTCCCGAAGCGAGCCACTTCCTGCAGGACGATCAGGGCGAAGAAATCGCAACGCTACTCATTGCGTTCTACGAAGCGAACGGAATCGATGGCGTCGAAACGGACGCCGAGATTCTCTCGGCCTATCTTGGCGCGGTCGACATTCCCTTTCCACGACTTCTTGAAGCGATCACCGGCGCCGAACAGCAACCCGGCGACGATGGAATGCCCGTCGTCTTCTCTGTTCAGATCGATGTATCCACCTTGTCGCCCGAGGACTTTGAGATCACCACCGCTTCTGGAGCAACCACAACACCAACCGTCGCCACGTTGGCTCCAGCTGATGAGCTTGACGAACTGCAAACGGTGCTCCTGGCAGGTCCGCTCGGTTCGGCCGACGATCTGCCGGTCAGCGTTTCCGTCGTTGGTTCTTTGAAATCCGTCGATGGTGATGAGCTGCGCGGGCTCACTTCGGAAGTATCGACCAACGAAAGCGGGCCAGCCTTGGTAGCGGCCGTTCTTGACCCCGCCGAAATGGACGCCAATGGCAACGAGACGACGCCCGCTCGCGTGCAGACAACTTGGCAAGGCGGCGTGAGTGGACGTTTCGGCAGCGAACTTGGTCGCAGAGAACTTCAGGGAATGCGTCTGATCGACGAGAATGGCGACGCACACCGCCCGGTCGGCTTCGAGGACTTAGGTGATCAAGACAACCACGTCGTTCTGCTTGTCCCTGAAGGCGTTACACCCGTGCGAGTCAGTGTTGAAGCGGGCACGCTTTACGATCCGACGAACCAGCCCAATCCCGATACGTCCATCGAGATTGTTGGCACCGCCGAATTGGAAGAAGAGCCTCATGATCATACTTTGCGTGATCTGATTCGCTATCGCGTCTCCAGCCGGTTCATGCCAGTCCGTGAGGTCGTGGAGCAACGCGGAAGTGATGCTGTCGATCATGACCACAACCGCCGCGGTTTGCTGCGAGGTCGAGAACTCCGCCGTCCATTGATAAGACCTATCGCAGATCGGATTTCAAATTTCGTGCCGGCCGACGTCGATGCTGTTTTTCAATCCGAAGCATTCGATGACGTTGCGGATTCGCTACTTTCGAGCTTGGCGAGTGAGTTACCGGGAGCTGGTCTGCGAGGCATAGGAAGACATCTTCGCGGGTGAGCGGACGGGTACTATCCGGAAAGATTCGCAGTCGTTAGAGCCACGGCTCCGATTGCGATCGTCAAAACGCGAAGTTTTTTGTCCCCCTTTTTCAGTTGCGCGACAACTTTTAACGAAGGGTATCCAGTCTCGAGGATGAAACATCGCGTGATAGCTCGAACGTCAAATCAGAATTCCGACCAGAAGCCGAGCGAGGAATCGGCGGCGGCCAAACTTCGATCGGAAGTCAATCATCGAACAAACGCGGAAGTCCTCAACACTGTCCGTGCAAACTCACGGTGGGCCGGTGCGGCACGATTGCTGCTATTTCTGTTTCTGATCGGTGTCGGGATTGGGACCTATGCTGGCGTGAAGCGTTACTATCAGCCCACGCCTCCACAATATCGCACCCAGCCATGTCGGAGAGGTGATTTGGTCGTGACTGTCGCCGCGACCGGAACCCTTAACCCCACGAACGTCGTGGAAATTGGTTGTGAAGTTTCAGGCACCATCAAAACCGTGGAAGTTGATGTCAACGATCCTGTCAAGACAGGAGACTTGTTGTTCACACTGGATACGCAAGAACTGAAAGCCCAAGTTGCCAAGTCGCGCGCAACGCTCGCAGTTAGACAGGCGGAATTGCAGCTCGCCAAGGCGACGCTCTCGGAGTCGAAGCAGAAATATGATCGCTTAAAAAAACTGATCAAGGCAAACGCCGCCTCGGCCAATGAGTTTGACATCGCATCAGCAAACGTCGCCAGAGCTGAGGCCAATATATCAAGCAGCGAGGCGCAAATTCTGGTTGCTCAGGCCACTCTGGATGGCGATCTTTCCAAACTCCAAAAGTCACAAGTCTTTTCGCCCATTGACGGTATCGTTCTCACTCGGAACGTGGAACCGGGACAGACGATCGCGTCCACATTTCAAACCCCCGTTCTGCTTACGATTTGCGAAGACTTGAGCAGGATGAAATTGACAGTCGATGTGGACGAAGCCGATGTGGGAGGAGTGCGTGAGGGCCAAAAGGCTAGCTTTACCGTCGATGCGTATCCCAATGAGATGTTCCCTGCGATCATTTCTTCGCTGCGTTTCGTGTCCCGAAGGGTCCAGGACGTTGTCACCTATGAAGCCCTTCTCGAAGTCTCGAATGATGAATTGAAGCTGCGGCCGGGAATGACTGCGGTAGCCGACATCGTCACCACCGAGATTCGCGACGCTTTGCTCGTTCCCAACGCAGCCTTGCGATTCACTCCCGATGATGACTCAACGAATGCTCCGATTGAGGCAGATGAAAGTCTCGCATCTCGAGTCTGGTTTCTGAAGGACAACAAACCGATCCCCGCCTCTCTGAGAACCGGTCATACAGACGGCCGGTACACCGAGATAACAACGAGTTCTCTAGATGACGGAATGCCAGTGGTGGTAGATGTGATCCGCTAAGCAACGCTATAGCAATTTTGCTCGCCTCCGCAGGCACAATTCAACTCACAAGCATTCCATACCTATGCTGATCGCATTTCAAAACGTATTTAAGATTTACGGCGAAGCGGACGCCGAGGTCCGCGCGCTCGACGGAATCAATCTAGAAATCAACGAAGGGGACTTTGTGGCGGTGATGGGCCCAAGCGGCTCGGGAAAATCAACTTGCATGAATATTCTCGGCTGCCTCGATGCACCGACGTCAGGTACGTATCTGTTTCACGGCGTCAATGTCGGGGCGCTCTCACGGAACGAGCGCGCACGCTTGAGACGGTACTACCTCGGATTTGTCTTTCAAGGTTTCAATTTACTCAAACGAACGACGGCGATCGAGAACGTCGAACTCCCTCTCATCTATCGAGGGGTCCCTCGCAGAAAAAGGCGAGAGCATGCGTTACATGCTTTGCAGTTAGTGGGGCTGATTGGAAGAGAATCACACACATCCAGCGAACTATCCGGTGGTCAGCAGCAAAGAGTAGCCATCGCCAGGGCGCTGGCGACCCAGCCTGCGGTGATCCTCGCGGACGAGCCGACCGGTAACCTTGATTCCGAGCGGAGCCGCGAAATCATGGAACTGCTTGTCCGACTAAACAAAGAGGAAGGAATCACGGTAGTTCTCGTCACCCACGAAGAGGACATGGCTCAGTACGCGAAACGCTGCGTTCGATTTCGCGATGGTCAAATTCAATCGGACGATGCGGTGGGAGTTGAACGAGAATGCTGTGGAACATGCTGATGCTCGCTTCCCGCGAGATTCGCCGTAACATCTTGAGATCCGGATTGACCATCCTGGGAATTGTGATCGGAGTTGCGGCCGTGATCACCATGGTCACACTTGGTGGCGGAGCGACCGAACGTATCAAAGGTGATATCGGAAAGCTTGGGTTCAATTTGCTTATCGTGGTTCCCGGTGTGGAACGAAAGGGTGGGGGCGGCTTGATCCCGGGTGCAGAACCCTTTGAGATGGCAGATGTGGAAGCCATACGTGAGCAGATTCCACTGGTGGATTCGGCGGCTCCGGTGTCGGTGCATCCAGTGCTTGCGGTCGCAGGAAACCGCAACTGGCAAACCATGGCTCAGGGTTCAGACAACGCGTTTTTTCGCACGCGGAATTGGCCGGTCAAACAAGGTCGTCAGTTCACACCGAACGAACTTCGTGGGGGGAAAGCGGTTTGCATCTTGGGGGAAGCTGTTCGGAGAGAGCTATGCGGACAGCGTGACCCGATCGGTGACAAAATACGACTGGGAAGGTTGTCCTACGAGGTCGTTGGGATTCTGGAGTCCAAGGGACAGTCTTTCACCGGGGAAGACCAGGACGATCTCGTTGTTCTGCCGCTCAGGACAGTGCAACGTCGCGTCTCTGGCAATCGAAAGGTGTCGATGATCTACGTTTCAGCGGAGAGTGAATCAGCCACTCCACGACTGAAGGAAAGTCTGAATCGTTTGATGCGAGAGCGCCGACGAATCCCCGCCGATGCAGATGAAGACTTCTCCGTGAAAGATCTCAAGGAGATTTCGGAGCTGATTGAACAAACCACCGGTGTCTTAACCGCATTCGTCAGCGCCATAGCCGCCGTCAGCTTATTGGTCGGTGGGATCGGCATCATGAATACAACGCTGGTGACGGTGACAGAACGCACTCGTGAGATCGGAACACGGCTGGCCATTGGAGCTCTTGAACGCGAAGTCCTGCTGCAATTTCTGGTTGAGGCCGCCGTTCTCAGCGCATTGGGTGGGAGCGTGGGTATTGTCATCGGGCTGACATCTGCTGCCGGCCTCGCAGCTTGGATGGACATCCCCTACATGTTTGATGGGACGCTAGTAATTGGTGCGTTTATTTTTTCGGCATTAGTGGGAGTGGTATTTGGGTGCTATCCGGCGATGAAGGCCGCGCGTCTGAACCCTATCGATGCGCTTCGGCATGAATGAGTGTGACTTTTATGGAACCACTTCTTCGTGAGCTACAACTTTTTTGTCCCCGTTCGCGTTTCTGCCGGCAATACATCTTCGAGTTCCGCATTTTGCCCAATTGTTGGGCCAACCACAGTTTCTGTAGAGCGATTAGCTCGCAACAAACGTCTAAGGAGAGAAGACATGTATGGAATGGGAAGCATCGGAGGCTTCAACGCCAACGTACCGACAACTGAGAAATTGTCAGCAATGCGTACGCAAATCACAGAGAAGGTCACTGAGAAGATTCACGGCAATGTCGACGAAAAACTGAAGTCCGCCGGTGTGAGCAAGGATACCCGGGAGGCGTAGAATCAATCATCAGCTTCAGTCTTTTTGCATTTTTCGACATGAATGCAAAACCACATTACCTTAATGCATCACCAACGATGAAGTCCATCACTATGAATATGCCCCTGTCATCGATCAGCGCAAGACAGTTTCGGCCTAACGGATCACGTTGGCTAACGGCCTGCACCGCATTCTGCATCATCGTGGGCTTTGCCCAACAAGGCGTCGCGCAGGATGCGTCACTTACGGGCGATTGGGTACTCAGTAAAGACGCCAACGAACAGGCCCAGCGGTACAAAGCGATTGACCAAGTCGTTCAGGGTATGAATGGCTTAATACGGGGCCGGGCGCGAGAGATGTTGCGAGAGAAGACAACGCCCCAACCAAGCATGGTTCTTACGGACGAAGGGGATCGCATCACGATGTCGGGGAACAATCGTCGTGTCACATTCACAACAGACGGATCACCCAATCGTGTGCAGAGTGAACGCGGTACTGCAACGCTACGGGCAAAACGTCAGAATGGAAAGCTGGTTGTAACAAGCCAGGCAAAAAATGGCACTCAGAAAACGGTTTATAGCCTCTCGGAGGACGGGATGAATCTGGTCCTAGACACCACCGTTTCGGGAGGCAAGCTGAAGAAGCCAATTCGCTTTCGCACGACGTACAAAAAGACCTCGTCCAAGTAAACGCGAAAACAGTCTAAACGATGGCATTCGCATCTCTCGCCGAGTGCGATCGGGGGGCTAGAGCATAGCTTTCACAGTTCTTCACATTCCCAATTTCCAGTTGCATCGCCTGCAATTGGCAACGAACTGGATTACTTGGTTGAGAGTAAAAATGAGAATTTCATTTGTCCTGGCAATCGTAGTTGCTGTTCTTGGGCCCATGCGGCAGACGCGTGCAGAAGACAGCAGAGTCAAGAAGGTTGGCTACGAGGTTCTTCAGATTAAGTCCTTCAATGAGATCATTGCTTGGGCCTCGAAGGACATCACCCGTGAACAATTCGATGCCATCAAGCTACCTTTGGGCTGGATGAAGAATCAGCCTCGCGAAGTTGAGATGGATGGAGCCAAGTTTCTCAATTCGCCGGGGCTTGAAGAAGGTAGCTTTTCGCGCGCCAAACAATTCGGACACGAGTGGTTACACGTGGCGACCGTCAAATTGGCTGGTAGAAAACACCTCGACTCGAAAGGGCTTTTGGTTGGGAGTGCTGTGGTCAAAAATCATATTGCGAAGTTTGATGAAGGTCGGACGCTGAAGCTTCTCATTTCACCTTCTGGTGAAGTCTTTCCACGAATCACTCGGGATGCCAACAGAACTCGGGAAGAACCAACACTCCCGGAGAAGTGGCGTTTGATCGAGCACACGCTCGACCGTCCCATAGAGTTCAAGCTGACTGGAGAAACGACGGTCATCAGGACAGACAATCAGGATTCTTTCCAAGGTCCGGTCAAATTCAGCCTCAATGAATCACAACCCGAGCAATCAGCTCAATCGCGTGGCGGCGGTCGTACCACAGAAGCGACAACGGCAAATTCCGCGGAGCCCTCCTATGGAAGAAGAAATGACAAGCAATGGGCGCGGATGCGATCTCTGTCGCCGGATGAGGACCGCGAGTTTCTGATGGTCAATCTGATCAAATACCGTACAAAGGCCAAGTACGCCGATGGACGGAAAACGGATCTAACCGGTGAGCAGGCTAACGCTCTCTACGCGCCCATCGAATTCATTGGCCAAATTGGGGCCGGAATCAATTATATGGGGCGAGTCAAAGATCAGATGGGCAACATGAACCCGCGATGGGATGAAGTCGCCATCGTTCGCTATCCATCGCGAGCCAAGTTCTTCGAGATGGTGACCAATCCCGAGTTTCAAAAGCGCGCCATTCACAAGGACGCCGGTCTTGAGGTCACTCAGGTACTACTCACCGAATCTGTGCCCTGGAAACTATCGGGAGCAAAGCGAGTCGCCGACAAGGATGACGCGTTCACGTTAGCGCAGTTACTAAAGTACCGAGAGACCGCAAACTACGCCGACGACAGGGGCGTGAAACGCAAGCAGACGGGCAAGAAAGCGATGGATGCATTTGACGTCGCGACCGAAGGCATTCTTCGGGACTTCGGCGCGAGACGCATGTTGAAAACGTCGGTGGAAGGCGCGCTGATTGGCGATGGGCGAACATGGGATGAGTTTCGCATGCTGCACTTCCCCAGCGAATCAGCGTACACGGCGTACTGTGATGCGGTTGAAAAAATGTCGGATGCAGTCGAGCATCGCGAGGCCGCCATTGAAGACAGCTACCGGATGAAAGCCGCAACGATGCCGCTCGCTAAACGGCTTGCAATATCATTGGCCACATCAGTTCTTGGGCAACAACCAATTCCATCGCGTAAAGAGGCTGCCAGCACGGATGATATCTTCAAGGATGGCGCCAACTGCCTGTTCATCGGACATAGTTTCTTTGTGCCAGTGGCAAGATCGTTCGATGCCATCGCCACCAAGAACGGTTTTTCGTCACATCAAATCGAAATGGTCTTCTCGCCTGGGCCCGCTGGCACGGCCGGCAAGCTTTGGGACAATCCAAGACGGCGAAAGCAGATTGAAGACAAGCTGGCCACGGGAAAGATCGCACTTCTAGGCATGACGGTTGGGAAAGTTACGAATGCTTTCGAAGACTATCAGCGATGGATTGACCTGGCGCTGAAATATAATCCGAAGACACGATTTTTCATCGGCCACTGTTGGACTCCTGGTGGCCCCAAAATGCCAACGTCAGCGTACAGCGAGCTAATCGAAATAAGCGGTACGCGCCAGTTCGACGTCGTTGCTAAACTTCGCAACGGCTTACCGGACAACCATATCTACTTCATCAACTATGGAAAGACGGCGTCGATCATGAGGGCGATGTTCGAAGACGGTGAGTTGCATGATATTGAAGAGCTGGTCGGTCGAAACAAACGTTCGCTTTTCCTCGATGGTCTTATGGGCCACGGCGGGCCCATGATGCTGGAACTGTCCGCTCTTACCTGGCTCAAGGTGCTTTACGGTGCCGATATCGAAAAGCTGGAGCGCGGTTCTTACAACGCGCAAGACGTGACAGAAATCACAAATAAGGTGCTCAGCTACAATCAACGGTTCGATAGCAAATAAGGCATATCCATCGGCGCCAAGGTCGCGGATCAGCAAGTTTCCTTTGCGACGACGGTGGAAATCGACTCGCCGACCGACGCGAAGGTATTTACGAGGGGAAAAGCGCGGCAAATGTTGCGAGAAAAGACAAAGCCACTCCCCAACATTCGCGTTACCGATGGACTCGCTGGATCGAAAAATCCATTTTCCGCTGAACCGAGACAGGCAGTGTTTTGTCGGTACTCTTCCAATCGAGGAGACAACGCAGTGTCGCACGTTGACATGCGGCGCGCCACTGATTTCTGAAGAATGCCGAAAGTCGCGCTGTGGATTGCTACTAATGGGCTCTCAGAACTCATCGGATTTTCAAGGCAATCCGTGTCTAACGATCGTTAATAAACCTGTTCGATGCCTCTGGATGGAGTTCTACGTGCCTCATACTAGAAAATGTCAAGTGTTCGCGGCCGCAGCCATTGTCGGCGTCATTGCCGCAGCAGTTTTTCCTACGCCGGTTTTCGCCCAGAACAATCCGCTGCAGCAGGCACTCAAGGAAGGTGCCCAGAACATCGATCAGACGTCGCGAGCGATTGAATCTCTGTTTCAGCAGTTTGCTGCTCGGCCGAGTGAAGGAATCACTCCGCTGATGCAAGCCGCGCGATCGAACGACATTGGGAAGTTAGAGAAATTGATTGCCGATGGTGCCGACGTCGATGAAACGAGTCGATTTGGTTGGACGCCGCTCATGTTCGCTGCACTGAAAGGGCACAAGAAGGCCGTGTCGATGTTGCTGGAGACCGGTGCTGATCCCAACATTGTGTCGCAGCGAATCACGGGAAACACACAAGCACCGACCCCAAGGACAACTGCCTTGGCAGAAGCGATCAAAAAGAATCACCTTGAACTTGCGCGTCTGCTTCTTAAACATGGAGCGAAAGCCGATCCAACTTCGGTTGCGATTGCCGGTGGTCTCGAGGAGCTTTCCTTGATCAAGCAAATGCATGCTCAGGGTGCGAATCTGAGTCAGAAAGGCAGCACATTGTATTTTCCGTCCGCGCTCGTGATGGCCTGCAAAAACGGACGCCTGGAGAACGTGAAATGGCTCTTGAATCAAGGTGTGAAAGCGGAGAACCACGCTCTGGCGACCGCGGTGGGGCAGGATCAGTTCGAAGTGGCGAGGTACCTGGTCAGTAATGACACGCCCGGGAACGCCTACACAGTCGAAGAGCTATCGGCTGCCCTTGTGCATGCGGCGGTTAAGTACACCAAGTCCGCCAACTATCAAGCCAACTTGCAAATCATCGAACTGCTGCTTGCCAGCGGCGCCGACCGAAATTTTCGGCCCAAGAATGGTCGGGTTGGGGGCCGGACCGCGTTGGAATTCCTGCATCAACAAAGGATCAGAGCTTTGGATCGCATCGAACGCAATCGTAACGGCGCTAGCCAACAATCCAGGGAAACAGCATGGCTTCAACATCGCAACGCCATCATGATGATCCTGGAAAGAGCCGAAACCCAGCAATCGCAAGATGCACGTGAGTCGCCATCGCACTGAATTGCCTGCTACTCCAGCCAAAGTGGCGCTTGCTTGAGCAACTGCAAGGATTCAAACGTCGACGGTGGACTGCCCCCAAAAAGCCACGAATTCCGACTCAAGGGGCGCAGTCATTGCGTCGAGCCCGTTCGACGTTTTGTGCTCGATCAGCTCGAGGATTTCAGAACCGTGAGTCCTCTGATCAGAGTCGCCGTGTCCTCCAAGATTGATCCCGGAAGGATCGAAATCTGAAACTGCGATGATTTCGATCGCTCTTTCCAAGGAATCATCAAGCTCTCCCTCGGGACGCGCCAGGTTTCGCAAACCACGGCCCATCGCTGAACGCCCAGATGCACCGCTATTTGGCCCATTCCAGTCTCCCGTCAATGGAATCCAACCCGCGTTTCCCGATGGTCCAAAACGAAAGTATTGATCCGACTGACCGGGTGTGAAGGAGTCTTTGAGGTGAAACAAAGAGGCACCGGGTTCGTAGAACCCGACGGTGTCAATACCATTAGCATTCCAGTCTCCCGACAGCGGAGTCCATCCTGCATTGCCACCGGGACCAAACGCAAAATAGACATCTGCGGCACCCGGCGTGAACGCATTCTTGAGATGAAAAAGCGATTGATCGGGCTGGTACAGCCCAATCGTGTCTCGGCCATCCCCGTCCCAGTCACCGGACAAAGGTATCCATCCTGCATTGCCACCCGGTCCAAAGACAAAGTACTGGTCTGAGGCACCTGGCGTGAACGAGTCCTTCAAATGAAAGAGCGACAAGTCAGGCTGATACAAGCCGATGGTATCAACACCATCGCCGTCCCAATCACCCGCGATCGGAATCCACCCCGCGCTACCAGAAGGTCCAAAGCGAAAGTACTGGTCCGAGGCTCCTGGCGTGAAAGAGTCCTTGAGATGAAACAGAGAGATATCAGGTTGATAGAAGCCAATGGTATCCACGCCGTCTCCGTCCCAGTCACCCGACAAGGGCAGCCAACCTGCGTTCCCCGTCGGACCAAATGCAAAGTACTGATCCGAAGGCCCAGGAGTGAATGAGTTCTTTAAATGAAAAAGACTCGCGTCCGGTTGGTAGAGCCCAATGGTAGACTGCGTAACTCCCGGTGGATCTTCATTCGAGCCCACCACAATCGTGTAGGGTCCGAGACTGGCGAATGGTGATCCAAAACCAGATCCGGTCGTCGGGTTGTAAGAGGTGTTCGCAACCTCTGAAACGGAGACGTAGTACGCGCCTGAACGGGATGCAAGCCGGTTGACGGTCCCTTCACCAATGATGTCCGGCCCGAAAGTATTGAACGGCACCGGTGAATCATCACCGAATGGACTCGGCCCCCAAATCCGCACTGCATGAGACCCAGCGGTCGGAATTAATGCGACGCTAAACTCTTGCCCCTCGACCGCATCAAAGCGATAAACATCGACATCATCGGGCAGGTCGATGGTTTCAGTCGGGCTCTCTGCAACCACTTCCGCTGTGGAGTAAGTCTGTCCCTGTGAGATCGATCCAAAGAAAAACGCTTCGGAAAACTGGTCATTCGCATCGAAG
>JBCBOO010000132.1:0-17000 GCA_039821235.1 Planctomycetota bacterium | reverse complement strand
CGCTCGCCGAGGCCACGCCGTTCCTCGGCAAGTTCGACGTCAAGCTGTCACGCCGCGTCGGTGTGATGTCCGGTGAATCCGGTGCGGCCACGATCCAAGAAACCGCTCGCCGCGTCGCTCATGCCAAACAGCTTCGACTGTCCGATTGCGATGGAGCGGTCTGGTGTTTCGACGTTCCACAGCTAACGAACCAAGACCACATTGACGCGATGAAACGTGTCATCGAGGACCACGCCCTCGATGTGTTGATCCTCGACCCGACGTATTTGATGATGCTCGGTCTGGGCAACGATGCCGGCAACCTGTTCATCGTTGGCGGCCTGCTCAAGTCGATTGGCGAGTTGGCTCAATCGACCGGCTGCACGCCGATCCTGTGTCACCACCTCAAGAAGAGCATCGCAGACCCGTACGAGCCGGCAGAGCTTGAGAACATCGCATGGGCCGGATTCCAAGAGTTCGTGCGTCAATGGATCTTGCTGAACCGCCGCATCAAATACAACCCGGACCGTGGCGGCCACCACGAGTTGTGGATGAGCGTCGGTGGCTCGGCCGGTCACAGCGGTCTATGGGGCATCGACGTGGACGAAGGCGTCCGTGACGACCCCGGCGGCCGGCGATGGGATGTTGGCATCTTGGAAGCGAATGAAGCGTACGCCAAGCGTGACGCCCAGGAAGAAGAGGTCGGCGAACAACGCAAAGAGTCACGTGCCGAACGCAAGCATGAGAAGGAACGAGCGTCAATGCTCAATGCCCTGGCCAAGTTCAAGACCGGCGAGACCAGCCGTGTCATCCGTGAAGCCGCTGGCGTCAGCGGTAACCGATTCAACCAACTGATCGAGGAGTTGATTGATGATGGGATGGCCCGCCAATGTGAAATCACCAAAGCGAACGGACAGAAATATGAAGGCTTTATCATCAGTGGGACGGAGCTGTCCCAGTGAGTCCCACCAGTGCCGTTTGTTCAGCCGGCAGCAGTGGGACAAGGCTGTCCCACTGCGTCCCACTTGTGAAGATGGGTTCACTGGGACCACTGGGACTCACTGGGACAAACGTGTTGTCCCAGTGCCGAGCACACCAGTGGGACAAAGCCCCTATAGGGGGCTGTCCCACTGATGTGCGATGTGCGGCGAAGTCCCACCGATGTGTCCCAGTGAATTCTGTCCCAGTGAGATGTGCCTGTGGCCAACGAGGATCGACGCAGAGGCGCGATCACGAATCGTAACGCCGGAAACGTTTAGGTACTCCCGGCGGTTTCAAACGCCGGTCAGGGCCGCGGGAACAGCGGCCCTATTCAGTACAGTTGGTTTCGAGTGTCCGAACAATTCCAAGACGGCAAAACACATGAAAAACCATTGGCAACGCAGGGCTGGCGATCTCTGCAGCCGAATCAACGCCGACCATCGCAACCACCTTCTACTCAACGATCCATGGAGCTATCGAGCCCACATCATCGTCCAAAGCTGGCGAATCCGCGCTAGCCAAGGAAACCTCAACCCGAACCTCGAGAAGAAAACAAAGGCAACCACTTGGAAGCAATCAGCAGAACGAATGAGAAACCGAATTCACAGTCGCCGGCAATCGCGGTTGCGAGACAAAACGACGTGGAGTTATTGGGCCAACCACCTGCCGCAAATCAATCTGCGGTACGTTCCGAAGCGAAAACGTCCGTCCCCAAACCGACCGGCAAGATCAACGTCAAAAACGTAATGCAGCTGTTGGAACACCAGAGTTACCAATGTGCGTTGACCGGCCGCATTTTGACTCCCGAGATCGCGTCGCTCGATCACATCGTTCCGGTTCGCGACGGTGGCGAACACGTCATTGAGAACACGCAGATCCTCCACCGCGACATCAACCGTGCGAAGTCGATTCTGTCGAATGCGGACTTCATCCGAATGTGCCGCGAAGTCGCCGCCTTCGCCATCTAGCGAATCACGTCCGTCCGAACGCATCGGATCACCAACCAACCAACCAGCTAGCCAGGCAACCAGCCAGCGAACGAACGAACCAACGACCGACCCTTTTCCGTTTCTTTCCCCCATGGAAAAGGACGCTGCCATGCAGGTCGAAATGTGGTCGCTTGATCGAATCAAGCCTTACGAAAACAATCCTCGCATCAACGACGACGCGGTCGCCGATGTGGTGCAGAGCATCAACGAATTTGGTTTCCGCCAACCGATCGTGGTCGACACCGCCGGCGTCATCATCGTCGGCCACACACGGTTCAAAGCCGCGAAGCAACTTGCGTTGGATGAGGTGCCCGTTCACGTTGCGACGGACATGGAACCCGAAGCGGTTCGCGCCTACCGGATCGCTGACAACAGGACCGGCGAGAACGCCGAGTGGGACTACGATCTGTTGCCGCTCGAGATCGGAGCGTTGCAAGACAGCGGTTTTGATTGCGAGTTGCTCGGATTCGATTCCGACGAACTGGCTGCGTTGCTCGAACCTGGCGTCGGCCAGGGTTTGACCGACCCAGACGACGTTCCCGAACCGCCTGACGAAGCGGTCACGCAGCGCGGCGACATTTGGATCCTCGGTGATCACCGATTGATGTGCGGTGATTCGACCAGCGTCGAAGACCTCGATCGCCTACTGGCCGGCGCGAAGATCCAGCTTTGCAATACAGACCCGCCGTATAATGTGCGGGTTGAGCCCCGCAGCAAAAACGCGATCGCAGCCGGCAACAGTTCGTTCGAAACCGGTAAGGGCAAGACCAAAGATGGCCCGAAGAAGATGCGGGCCAAGGATCGCCCGCTGGAAAACGACTTCGTTTCCGACGAGGAGTTTGACCGACTGTTGAAAGCCTGGTTCGGAAACATCGCTCGCGTCTTGGAACCCGGCCGGTGTTTTTACATTTGGGGCGGGTTCAGCAACATTGCCAACTATCCGCCCGTGCTTGAATCAAACGGGCTGTATTTTTCGCAAGCCATCATCTGGGACAAAATGCACCCCGTGATGACGCGAAAAGATTTCATGGGTGCTCATGAGTGGGCGTTCTATGGTTGGCGTGAAGGTGCCGGCCACAAGTTCTTCGGCCCGAACAACGCCACCGACCTTTGGCATGTGAAGAAGATTCCGCCGCAGCAACTCGAACATCTCACCGGCAAGCCGGCCGAGTTGGCGGTCAAAGCGATGCAGTATTCGTCTCGTAAGGGCGACAACGTGCTCGATTTGTTCGGCGGCAGCGGATCGACATTGATCGGCGCGGAACAAACCGGACGCAAAGCGTTCTTGATGGAACTCGATCCGCCGTATTGCGACGTGATCGTGGACCGCTACCAGCGCTTCACCGGCAACAAGGCGGTCCTGGAACGAACGGGCGAATCGCCGATCCCGGTCGGGGCTCGCGAGGAGAACATGCGATGAGCGTGTTCATAGCTTTCGGTGCGTCCATTCGTCTTCGTCAAAAACGTACAGATACGCTGCACTGCAGTTCTTGGCGAAGTCGACCAGGGCGTCGAGCGTCGGCAGCACCGCAGCCGGCGTTTCCGTGTCGTAATATTCCGCTTCGCCAATCTCCGCATCCAGAGAGCGAATGTCGCCTCGTTGAACGAGCGACTCGGCTTCTTCGGCGGTCAAGTAGTTGGCTTCGAGCAATCGGCCGGCGTGTTCCGGATAGCCATCGAAGTGCAAGTAGGTCGCAAGGTAGTCGCCGGCGGTTCGGCGGACTGCGATCGTGGCTCTTGTGGACATGGATCAATCTCCGTGGGGTTGAGTTGTCGGCGTGTCGATCAAGGCGACGACATCCGGTGGAATGGAAAGCATCAATGACCGGCCGGTGTCCCAATCGACATCGACTTGCGTCCAGCCGTTTTGTGGATACACGCCGGCGACCGTGCCGGTGGTGCCGACGGGAATCGGGTCGGGGTCGTCGGTCATCGAAACCAGGCGGACGCGGTCGCCCGCCTTGGGGATGGTTGGCATAGCAGCGTCCTCAGTTGCGAGCGTTGTTGGTTTCGTCGACCAGGGCGGCGACTTCAGAGAGCTGGGCATTGATCAAATTCAACGCCCGGACTTGCGTCCATCGCAACGCCTTGTTGTCGGGCTTCAACATGCGATCGAGTTGCAATTCGATGTGTTGCAGCAGGTCGCGCGAAATTTGATGAGCGTTGTCGTAGGCCGCGGCCGGCTCGACCGGCCGCGGGGCCAGAGTTTGAACGTTGGCGTTCTTCATCGTCGTGTCTCTGTTGGGAAAGAAATCGTGAAAACCGTATCGGTTAACACAGAGAGCCATGGCGTTTCGCCGGCAGCAAGCGAAGTCCCGCGAACATGCAAAGGAATCTTGAATGTTTCCGGCCGGTGGAAAACGGCCGCGACAAATGCCGCGTGTCGCTTGGCTCCGGTGCGCGGCATAGTTTGCCGCATCAACGACAAAACGCCCGGACGCTACCAACGTCGGGCGTTGTCGGCAGCGTTCGGTTCAGAACCCGAGCGGCACCAAGACGTGGGCGTTTGCGCCCGTGACATCAAACTCCTTGCCAGCCGTCGTCCGCGCGAGAATTCGATTCCCGCGGCGGACCAAAGATTTCACCGTGCCAGTCTCGAACCGGCCACCGATGCTTCGCAGTTCATAACCCATGTCAGGTTCCGGCCCGACGGTTTCGCCGTCGGCCAGGTCATCAACTCCGCGTATGTCGCCAATGAATTTCATCGCCGTCACCTCCTTTCAAGCCCGCGCCTTGAACCGGCCGCGTTCGGTTTTGACGAACCGGCTGTCGTTGCCGTTCTTCAAATCGCGAAGGATGGCCGAATACAGCGTCGCGTGGGGCGTCTTGCCGCCGGGGCTTTGCC
This sequence comes from Planctomycetota bacterium, assembly GCA_039821235.1. Lineage (GTDB taxonomy): Bacteria > Planctomycetota > Planctomycetia > Pirellulales > Pirellulaceae > Stieleria. The sequence continues at coordinate 12,206 of JBCBOO010000132.1, read as the reverse complement.
AGAGGTTCTGCTCTTCCATTGCGGCGATCATCTCTTGGGCGTTCATCGGCTCGGTGGCGGTTTCCAAAACCTGCAACGCGGCTTTGACGCACGAAAGCTTTTTCTCGCTGGCCGGCTGGGCCGCCTCGGTCTTGGCTTTCTTCTTCAACACGCGTTTAGTCGGTTTGGCCGGCGTTGCCGAAGGAGCCGGACCGCGAAGCCGCCCGGCGGTTTTGATTCGCACTTTTTTGTTGGTCGCCAAATTGGTCGCGTCCCAACCGCCACTCGGATTCTCCGCGTCGATTCGGACAGCCACCACTTTGTTCGTGACCTTGGCCAAGTATTCGCCGCCAATCGTTACGTCTGCCTTGTTCATTTCGTTTCTCCAATTTGTCGTTCGATGCGTGGCTGCCATCATCAGGCCGCGGGTACCGCCCCGCGACGACGCCGGAATCCGTTCCGGCGTTTCGGCTCTCGTTCAAACCGCCGCGCCCAGGTTGCTCTTTCGCAGCAGGACGTACATTTGGATGAAGAGGTAGTGTTCGTTCAAAAGCGGGCCGGCCGTTTGCGGCTGTTCCGCGTCGGCTTTCTCAAGGGCGTCGGCGAGCGGTTTGAGGTGGTCGCCGATCGCGTGGAAGGCGTTGCGAATCTCTTGATACGTCGCCGGGTCAAGGCTTTGCATCGCGGTGCGAAGGGCGGCGTCTTGGTCGGTTCGGCTCTCGTTCTTGGCCATGTTTTGGTCTCCGGTGTGAAGTTTGGTTTGCGTTTCGCCCCGTTGGCGTGTGTCACATGGAGCCATGGTTTTCAAAGCAGCTCAAGCGAAGTCCGGGCGAATCTCGCAGGCTTTCTCGCAGCATTTCGCAAAGCTGCGAAAACTCCCGACACACGGGCGAATTCAGCCGCGAATGTTTTTCTGGAACTTCACCGCCAGTCCGTCAATCGTGTCGTGCAGGTCGTCGAGTTCGCCTAAGTAGCGGTCGAACTTTTTAGGCTCCGCCGCTTCGAGGATCGGCATGTCTGTGACGGCCGCGTGCAGTTCCTCGATCAGTTCAAGCGTGGCGGTGCGGGCGTAAAGAAGGTCGGCGGCGGTGGGGCGGGACGTGGTGGTTGCCATGGGTGTGTCTCCGTTGGCGGGAAAGAAGTTCGTTTCGGTGACACACATCAGCCATGGAACTTGCCGAAGCTCAAGCGAAGTCCATGCAAAACTTGCTGTTTTCTTTCTTCCCGCAACGTCGCCGCGTGTCGGCCAGCGACGAGGGTTCGGCAAATGATGCGGGAACAAAGAAACGCCGCGGTGGTGGGGCAACGTCGCGGCGTGTTGGGGAAGCGGCAAAGATGCCAGCGGTTCAACTACCGTCGTCTTCGGGTTCGTCCGGTTCGAGAAGGTCTTCGAGGCGAGCGCAAGTATGTCGAAGTTTTCCAATGTCATCCCAGCCGATTCGGGTTTCTCCGTCGGGGGCCGGTTTGTCTTCGATGTGTTGCCGAACGCGTTCAATCAACCGAAGGGCATTCGCATGGGCGGCGGTGTACTCCCGCTCGATTCGTTCGTCATTGTTCATGTTTGGTATCCGTTGAAAAGAAGAAGGCCGGCGGCGATGTCGCGCCGCCGGCCGTTGGGTATCGGTTGGGGTTAGCAATCGCGGCAGGTGTCCCAAGCCCGTTTGCTTCCGTAGCAAATCTGGCCGCCCTCGACGATGTAGACCATGGCGTCTTCGGCGACGTCTTGGTCGTCGAAGAATTCGCTGGCGTCTTCTTCGCTGGCTTCGTTCATCTCCGCGCCGCTGGTCAGGCCGGCGATGCGGTTTTCAAAGGGCCAGTTCTGTTGCGTCATCAACCGCACCTCGCAGTCGTCGCCGTGTTGTTCGCGGTAGTCTTCGAGAAGTTCGATCAATTGCGAAACCGTCATGTTTGTCTCTCCGTTTGGGTGAATGAAAAACCGTCTTGCGATGACACACATGAGCCACGCAAAACAATGCACAGCAAGCCGATCCCGCCAGCAATTCGCAGGGTTTTTGAATGTTTCTGGATGTTGCCGACGTGGCACCACGTGGGGCCGTGTCGCGTCTTATTGATCACTGCCCTCCTACCTTTGACCTACGCGATTACGCCCGCAGTTGGCGGACGTGGCGGCCAGAAACCGAAAAACGCCGCGGGGACATTTGCGGCGTTGATGAGAAATCCGTTTGGCGTCTAGATCGCCCGGTCGTACTTGCTGGCCAGGTCGAGAAGTTTCTTCTTGACCGGTTTGAAATCGCATCCGGTCTCGCCGGTGGTCAGTTCACCGAATCGTTTGTTGCGAAGCTCGCCCTTGTACCAACCCTTCGTCCAACCGAGTCGGTAGAAGAGCCGGTTAAGTTCCGTTTCCCCGTGGCCGGCGTCCGGGCGGTCCCAGCAAGATTTGGTGCCGGGCTTCTTGGCGTAGTCCCAACCTGCACATCGCTTTTGGTTCAAGGCGAGTTCGGCCAAGCCCAAGATCATTTGGATGTAGCCGATCAATTTGGTCTTATTGAGCGTGCCGGCGAAGGCCCTAATCTCGATCCGTTGCCGGCCGCGGGCCAAGTGCGTCAGGTTCAAAAGGTGGTAGCGGTCGGCTTCGCAGCGAATTTTTGCCGCTTCTTTTGTTCCGTAGGTTTTGATTTGTTTAGCCCATTGGTTTCGTTCGCGGCGTCGCGTTCCGGTCGAAGCGTAGATGGCCTTTTCGTGGTTGGCGATCAGCGAAATCAAGCGGGCCAGGGCTGCCGCGTCGCCGTTCCAAGAAATGGTGATGTGAAGGCCGCAAGATTCGTTGACCCGCGCCCCGCGATCGCGGATGGCGTCGACCGCGGTTTCGACGTTTCGCAAACCTTCGTGGCCGCGAAGGACCGGCGATACAAATTCGCATGGTTTGCGTCCGGCCGGCGTACGGATGCTGCCGTCTCGTTCGGCTTTCCAACCCGTGGGCAGCCAAGCGACCGGCAGCCCGTTGTGGTATCCGCCGATCGGCGTGCGGTCGTTGCCGGGCATGTGGGTTTCGATTTCGATGCCGAAGGCGATGTCGTTAGCGTGCATGTTGGTGTCTCCGAAAGGCGTGTGAATTCGTTTGTTGAATGCACATGAAGCCATTCGTTTCGGGACACCTCAACTCAGTTCCGGCAGTAATGTTTCAGTAATTTCAAGCTTTCTTTTCATTGCAACACACGGCCAGTTTTGGCCCACCGTGGCCGGTCCAAACATGCGGCCGACCATGCCAAACATGCACTCATTCGCGACAGTCGCCGACGTGTTGGCCGTGTCGCGATTCCTCTCAAACGAGCCTGTCATGGACGACAAACCGAAGTCCGCGAACCCGAATCGACTGACACCGGAAGATCTCGCAACGTTGCTATCGAACCGCCGAAAGAAGCGCGTCGAGGTCGAGCACATCCAAGCCGATATCGAGGCCGGCGCACCGACCAACGCCAACGGTACGATCAGTGTCGTCGCCTATGCCGCATGGCTCTTGCAGGAGAAACACCGTGGCGATTGATCCTTTGAAGATGCGTCCGAGCGAATGTTGCCGGACGCTCAATAGCACGCCGCTGGGGACGGTACTTAACGATCGGCAGTTGTATCGCTACCGAACCGAAGCTGGCGTGTTGATCGGGGATGGCACGCATGTCGATCTTTTTCGGTTCACCGCTTGGCTGATCGACAAACGCCACGCTCCGAAACCGCCGGCCGACGCCGATCCGTATGCGAAGGTCAAAGAGTCGGCGCGTGCGCGCAATGCCGCCGTTGCTCTCGCCGGCCGGGACATCGGTGATCTGCCAACCGTCGAAGACCCGGAGCGGAAAGCAAAAGCTGCCGGCTCATTCCGGTTCTTTTGCGAAGCCTACTTCAAATTGACGTTTCATCTCGATTGGTCCCCCGACCACATCAAGGTCATCAACAAGATCGAGGAGGCGGTTGTCCGCGGCGGGTTGTTCTCGCTCGCCATGGCACGCGGATCGGGCAAGAGTTCTTTGGCCGAAGTCGCCTGCATTTGGGCGGTCCTGAATGGCTATCGCGACTTCGTGTGTTTGATCGGTAGCGACGAAGGCCACGCCTGCGACATGCTCGACTCGATCAAGACGGAACTCGACGCGAACGAAAAACTGCTGGCCGACTACCCAGAGGTCTGCTTTCCGATTCAAGCGTTGGACGGAATCTCGAATCGAGCCAACGGCCAACTCTACCAGGGCAAGCGAACGCAGATTGGATGGACGGCCAAAGAAATTGTACTGCCAACGATTGCCGGCAGCAAAGCAAGCGGCGCGATCATCAAGGTAGCCGGTTTGACCGGTCGCATCCGCGGCATGAAGTTCAAACGTCCGGACGGCAAAACGGTGCGACCGAGCTTGGTCGTGCTTGACGACCCACAAACCGACGAGTCCGCTCGTTCGCTTTCGCAATGTGCCAACCGTGAAGCGATCCTCGCCGGTGCGGTCCTCGGACTCGCCGGTCCAGGCAAAAAGATCTCCGGGATCATGCCGTGCACTGTGATTCGTCCCGGCGACATGGCTGACAACATCCTCGACCGCAACAAGCACCCGGAATGGAACGGCGAACGCACGCGAATGGTCGACTCGTTTCCCACTAACGAAACCCTGTGGGAACGCTACGCGGAGATTCGCAGCGAAGGATTCCGTGCCGGCGACGGTGGCGAGGCCGGCACCGAGTTCTATCGCCAAAACCGTATCGAGATGGATGCCGGCGCGGCTGTCTCGTGGAAGGAACGGTTCAACGAAGACGAACTGTCGGCAATCCAGCACGCGATGAATTTGAAGTTGCAAGACGAAGCGGCGTTCTTCGCCGAATATCAAAATGAACCGCTGCCGGTGGAAACGGTCGACGCCGATCAACTGACCACCGATCAAGTCGCCGGGAAGATCAACAATATGCCGCGGCGAACCGTCCCGATTGCCGGCAACCACCTCACTGCGTTCATCGACGTCCAGGGCAAGCTCTTGTTTTACGTCGTTGCCGCATGGGAAGACGACTTCACCGGTTACGTCGTCGACTATGGAACGTATCCTGACCAACAGCGAACGCATTTCACGTTACGCGATGCTCGACACACGCTGGAAAATGCAACCGAGGGCACCGGGCTCGAAGGCAGCATCTACGCCGGCCTTGAATCGCTGACCTCTGATCTGCTCGGCCGCGAGTGGCAACGCGACGACGGTGCGGCGATGAAAATCGGCCGCTGCTTGATTGACGCCAACTGGGGTCACTCCACCAACGTCGTCTATCAATTCTGCCGTCAAAGCCCGCACGCTTCGATCTTGCTTCCATCCCACGGCCGATTCGTCGGTGCGTCGTCCAACCCCTTCAGCGAATACAAACGCCGGCCCGGCGATCGGGTCGGACTGAACTGGCGCGTGCCGTCGATCAACGGCAAGCGAGCCATCCGCCATGTGATCTACGACACGAACTGGTGGAAGTCGTTCACGCACGCCCGGATGGCCGTAGGGATGGGCGATCGCGGTTGCCTTTCAATCTTCGGTGACCGAGCCGAGCAACATCGCATGTTCGCCGAACAGGTGACCGCCGAGTACTACATCCGCACTGAGGGGCGAGGCCGCACGGTGGATGAATGGAAGGCCCGGCCAGAGCAACCCGATAACCACTGGCTGGATTGTTTGGTTGGGAGCGCGGTCGGTGCGTCGATGCAAGGAGCAATTCTGTTTGGGACTGATTTACCAGCGGCACCGCGACGCGAACGTCTCTCATTCCAAGAATTGCAGCGTCGAAAAAGAAAATGACAGGAAATTTCAATTCATCGCCGCCAGACTCGGCCCGGACGGAGTAGCTCAAGGGGTAGAGAGACATTCACTCCGCAAAGCAACTTCATGCCAGACAGCCTCGAAGACGAAATTCGCGAGAACGCATCCGGGCCAGCGAAAGCGTCTGGCGATGCTGGCAGCGTCGAACAGCACAAGCTGACCGATCAGATCGCGGCCGATAAACATCTCGCTGGCAAGAAGGCCGTTGCGAAACCTCATCGCGGACTTCGCTTCAACAAGATCGTGCCGCCCTCGGCTGGCTGATCTTTCTTTCGCACGCAAAACACCAAACCACAGGGCTGCCGGGAACGGCAGAATGGAACAGCACGGATGCTGAAACGTTTGTCAGGGATTATCGAGCAATTGCGCGACCGCCGTGCCTCTTGGCCGGTCGCCTCTGGACGCTCGCCCCGGCAGCCCTTCTTTTCACGGTTGCGAGCGAAGTACGACGCGGCTAACACGACGCTTGACAACATGAAGCACTGGTCGCGGGCCGACGGTTTGTCGTCCGCGTCCGCGAACAGTCCTGAAGTTCGACGCACGCTTCGTAATAGAAGCCGATACGAAGTCGCTAACAACAGCTACGCACGAGGAATCACGCTCACACTTGCCAACGATGTCGTTGGCACTGGTCCGCGTTTGCAAATGCTCACGCCGGATGACGCCGCCAACCGTTTTGTCGAAGCTGAATTCTATGCTTGGTCCGAAGCGATTTGCTTGGCCGAGAAGTTGCGAACGATGCGACTGGCTCGCGTTTCGGACGGAGAATCGTTTGGTTTAATGACCAGCAACGAACGCGTCGACGCTAGGGTCAAACTGGACCTGCGACTGATCGAAGCCGATCAAGTTGCATCGCCAACGCTCATCAACGACACGTCTCGATACATCGACGGCATCCGGTTCGATGCCGATGGGAACCCAGTCAGCTACGACGTGTTGCGGCATCACCCTGGCGACGACTTCCTCGCTTATGAGGAAGAATACAACACGGTCCCGGCCGACTCAGTGCTGCACTATTTCCGTAGCGATCGCCCCGGACAAATTCGTGGCATCCCGGACATCACGCCTGCACTCCCACTATTCGCACAACTCCGCCGGTTCACGCTCGCCGTTTTGGCCGCCGCCGAGACCGCCGCAGAGTTCGCCGGCATCCTCTACACCGACGCACCGGCCAACGGCGAAGCCGACTCGGCAGAACCGTTCGAGCCCATCGAACTCGAAAAGCGAATGCTTCTGACCATGCCCGGTGGTTGGAAGATGTCGCAAATGAAGTCGGAGCAACCTTCGACCACTTACGCCGAGTTCAAGAAAGAAATTCTCAACGAGATCGCTCGTTGTTTGAACATGCCGTTCAATGTCGCCGCCGGAAATTCGAGCGGCTACAACTACGCGTCTGGGCGACTCGACCACCAAACCTACTTCAAGTCGATCCGCGTTGAGCAGACACAACTTGCTCGCGTTGTGCTGGATCGCATCCTGACCGCTTGGCTCCGCGAAGCCATTCTCATCGAGGGCTATCTGCCCAACTCGCTTCGCACGCTCGATTCGACGTTCGAGCATCAATGGTTTTGGGATGGCCACGAGCATGTGGATCCCGCCAAAGAGGCCAACGCCCAAAAGATCCGTCTCGCCAGTCATACGACAACTCTGGCCATCGAATTCGCGCGGCAGGGGCGTGACTGGGAGACGGAACTTAAACAACGTGCGAAGGAACTCGCACTGATGCGTGATCTCGGTCTGACGATCGAGTCCGACGAATCTGATTCAACACCCGAAACCGAGGTCACGGAAGACAATGCCGAAGAGTCTCAACAACAAGCCAATTGAAGCCGAAGCTGAATTGGTCCCCAGTTCTCTACGCATCGTCTGCGATGACGCCGCAACGATCACGCTGGCCGCTGCGGAAACGCCCGAAGAAGGCAAAGCCGCACTTCGCAAGTTCAGCATGACCGCGTACACCGGCGGAGCCATGCGTCTTGGCGGTTGGCCGTACCCAGTCGTTGTTGACCTCGCCGGCATGAGAGTGACGCGCAAGTCACGTCCGATTCTGAAAGACCATGATCGGGGCAGCATCGTCGGCCACACCGACGACATCACGATCAGCGACAAGTCGCTCGTTGTTGCCGGCGTCATCAGTGGCGTGGGTGCGACCGCGCGGGAGGTCATCGCAACCAGCGAGAACGGATTCCCCTGGCAAGCATCCCTTGGTGCAAGTGCCGACAAGGTCGTCTTGATCCCCGAAGGCAAGGAAGCCAAGGCCAATGGTCGAGATCACAAAGGCCCGGTCTACATCGCCCGCAAGTCAACGCTCGGTGAAGTGTCGTTCGTCGCACTTGGCGCCGACGACAACACCGAGGCCCGCGTCGCCGCCGGGCTCGCCGAGACGGATGAATCAGAAACCGAAAACACCGACGACCTCGAACCCGTCAACGCAAGTTTGAACATGAGCACAAAGCCAAAGACCGAACCGAAGCAACCCAAACAAGCGTCACCGGTCGACAACATGCGTGCCGAAGCCGCTGCCGAATCCCGTCGCATTGCCGGCATTCGCAAGCTTTGCGCTGAAAACCATCCTGACATCGAAGCCGACTCGATCGAGCAAGGCTGGTCCATCACCAAAACGGAACTTGCCGTGCTGCGAAGCGAACGCCCCAAGGCTCCTGATCAAACGCAAAACTCGCCGCGTTACAACCGCGAAATCCTCGAAGCCGCCGCGTGTCTCTCGGTCGGCATCGAAGAAAAGGTGCTGCTGGCTGGCTACGGCGAAAAGACTCTCAACGCTGCCGATCCGCTCCGTCACATCGGTCTGCGAGAACTCGTCGCCGAGTGCGCTCGCAGCGAAGGCATCGACGTGCCACGAGTCTTCGGTGACGGCACCGCCACGATCCGTGCCGGTTTCAGTTCCATGAGTCTGCCCAGCATCATGGAAAACGTCATGAACAAGACGTTGCTGGCGGCTTACCAAAAAACACCGATCGCCGCCTTCGATCTGTGCAGCGTGGGAACGGTTACCGACTTCAAGGAAGTGGCCCGCTACCGCTTGCTCGGCACCGGTGGGTTTGAACAAGTCGCACCCGATGGCGAATTGAAACACGGAAAGCTGTCGGAACAGAAATACAGCAACAAGGCCGACACCTACGGTCAAATCCTGACGCTGACCCGTCACGACATTATCAACGATGACTTGTCAGCCTTCATGGACATCCCGCGTCAAATGGGACGATCCGGTGCCGAGTCAATCGACGATTTGTTTTTCACATTGCTGCTGAAGAACGCTGGCTTCTTCTCGTCGTCCAACGCCAACTTGCTGCAAGGAGCCGACACCAAGTTCGGTCCCGATGCACTGACCGTCGCCAAGACCACGTTCCGTAAGCAGAAAGCTGGTCCAGGCGGCAAAGCGAAGGACCAAAAGCCGATTAACATCCGGCCCGAGTTCTTGGTCGTGCCGGTTGAACTCGAAACCGAAGCCGAACTGTTGATGGGCAGTTCGCAGTTGATGATCGACGCCCAGGGATCGCCTACCAAGATCCCGGTCGATAACCCGCACCGCAACAAGTACCGCATCATTTCGACGCCACACCTGTCGGACAGCTACTACCCCGGTGCGAGTGCCGCCGCGTGGTTCCTGTTCGCCAACCCGCAAGTTTTGCCGGCCTTCGAGATCGTGTTCCTGAACGGTCGACGGACGCCGATCATCGAGCGAGTCGAAATGCCGCCGAACACACTCGGCATGGGTTTCCGTTCATACATCGACTTCGGTGTGAACTCTCAAGACCACCGAGCCGCCGTGAAAGTCGCCGGCGAGTGATCGCCCGCCGACGTTTGACCTTCTTCTTTCACCGTAAACGCAGAGACCCATGCAAGCTCAATACATTCACGACGGCAAACAGATCGACTTCACGCCCGACGTCGACGTGCCCGTCGGCTCGCTCGTCATCCAAGGTGATCTGGTCGGCATCACCAAGCGCGACCTCAAAGCCGACACGCTCGGTTCGATCGCAGTCGAAGGCGTATTCGATATGCCCAAAGATCCAGCGGATGCCGAAACCTACACGGCCGGCCAAAAGATCTACGCGACGACTGACGGCATCGTCACCGCCGTGCCAGATGGTTCGGTGTTGCTGGGCAAAGTCGTCTCCGACGCCGCACCGACCGACAACGTTGTCCGCGTTCGTCTGAGCCAGTGATGAGCCAACGTGAACAACCCCATCATCGCACCCATCGGGGCGACCTACGTCCACGAGGGCGTGACGATCCCGATCATCACCGACGTTGAGATTCCCGCTGGCAACGTCGTCGTGCTTGGAAAGCTCGTCGGCGTCGCCAAGTTCGGTATCTGCCCAAAGTCCCGCGGCAGTATCACGCTCGCTGGCGTCTTCGATTTGGTTAAAGACCCAACCACCAACATCCCGGCCGGCACGATTCTTTACTGGTCCAAGATCAGTCACCACGTCATCAAGAACCAGTACCAACATTCGATGATCGGCATCGCGGTCGAAAACGCACCGCCTGGATCACGAAGCGTCAAGGTTCGCCTCAAACAATAGGAAGCTCGCATCATGGACGAAAAACTTCAAAAACTCTTTCAATCACGACGCTTCTGGGCGGCAGCCGGCGGCGTCTTGCTCGTTCTCTTGCTGCCGTTTGAGGTCAAACTGTTGGCAACCATTCTCATCGCCGCCTGGATCATCGGCGACTCCATCCGATCCACCAAGACAGTTCTACTCGCCGTCGCGTTGACCCTGTGTGGTTCGATCGCAACGGCGGGCGACTTGCACGACACATGCCGCGAGGCCACGGTGCGAATTCGCAACGGAAACTCGATGGGTAGCGGCACGTTGTTCCGCGAAAGCGAAGACCATTTCTATATTCTGACCAACGCCCACGTCGCGGGAACTGGACTCGGCAATCGAGTCCAAGTCGAGTTCTGGAAGGAAGGCCATCAGTCCAAACCGATCAACGCCGAAACAGTCGCGGTCGCCTACATCCCGCGAGCCTACCGTGACATCGCCGTCGTCCGAGTCGATCGCCGAGCGTTGGGAGGCTATCGACCACCGATCATCCCGCTGGCTGAATCGCAGGACTCGTTCAACTATCAGAATATCTTCTCCGTCGGATGCCCTTCCGGTCGATGGCCGACAGCATTTGAAGGCTTCGCCCTCCGCCGCCAGACCAACGGAGGCGACACGATTCACTTCGTGCCTATGCCGGCTGGCGGCCGATCTGGTTCGGCGATCTTCGACGTCAACGGTGGCGAAGCCCAAATCATCGGCCTGATCGCTTGGCGAAGCACCGACTCGGGCGGTCACGGCCTCGACGGCCGCGGTGAAACGCACGGCTACGGCATCGCAATGACGCATCAAGAAGTCTGGGCGGGACTCAGCGGCAAGCAAACCACATCGTCAGTGCTTCTGGTGCCACCACCGAACGCTGTTCCTCTTTCAACGGAAGTCGAACCCGACGCCAAGGTCGAAACCAAGCCGGAAGTTCCCGACGGTGAAGAAAACCAAGGCGAGTCGGACGAAGTCATCCTTAAATACAGCGACCCGTTCGCGATCGAGCGTGATTACGAATCCATCCGATCGCAACGCCTGCCCAGCGGCATCCCGGCCACCGGCAGCGATCGCGACATCATGCTGCTGTACCAAGACCCGGTCAGCGAAGGTCCGCAAGCCAGCCCACCGGCGCTCGCTTACTCCAACTCATGTTGTCCCAACTGCGGCTGCAACCTGACGACCGCCGGCAACTGCCCCAACGGTCAATGCCCGCTGCCCGATCGACGCCAACGACAACCGCAGCAATATGGTCAAGACCAAGGCGGCGGACTGTTCCCCAGTCTCCCTCGCAATCGCGAGCAAGGTGAACTCGAGAACCATCTGCTCCGTCGTCCCGGCGAACGCTTGCGAAACCTCTGGCCGTTCCCTTCTGTGAAAGACATCGTAACGTGGTCCATCATCGGCTTCTTCGTCTTCTACTTCATCGGCCAGTTCTTCAAAGCCCGATTCAAACGATTCATCGGTGACTTGGCAACGAACCTCGCCAACACCGACGTCGATGAAGAGCCCGAACCGCCGGCCCCGAAACCGCGAGCCAAACCAGCGGCAACGCGAACTCGCAAACGCACCGCCCCCAAATGAGCGACATGCTGCAACGAGGTCAGTCTTGGCTCGCCGCCAAGCTGACCCGGTTCGCGTCGCGTCAAGTTATCTACCAACGCGACGAACTCTCCGTCGAATTACCCGCCACGATCGGCAAGTCCGAATACGAGCAAGACGACGGCGAGGGCGTCATCACCCGCGCCCAAGTCCGCGACTTTCTAATCAACACGAAAGACCTGCTCGGCAGCGTCATCGGAACTTGGCCCAAACGCGGCGATCGCATTCTCGTTACCGATCGACATCAGTTCGTAGACGAACGTGGTGTCGCCGTCGGTTTCGAGAATGC
>JBCBOO010000131.1:0-17047 GCA_039821235.1 Planctomycetota bacterium | reverse complement strand
CGGGTTCGGTCAGCAGGTCCCAGAACGGTTCGGTCGAACTCGTTTTCAGCGGATCAATGATCGCCAAATGGTCCCCGGCTGCGACTTGAACCAGACACAACTGCGGACGGTAACGATCTTCGGAAACGAATTCCGTATCGAATCCGATCACCGGTTCGTCTGAAATCTTGTCACAGAAGCTGTGAAGATCTTCGATCGTGCTGATCGATTCATATTGCAAGGAAAGCTAAACTCCCGCTCGAAAGGAAACCCAGTTCAATCCCCACTTTAACGAAGCGATGTCATTGCGGCCATCCGACATCCCCGCGGTTCAAACGCACTCGCCCGCCCCTTCACGAGGTCGCTTCGAGTGGTTGGTCAGCGTTAGAGACACCGATGAAGCGGCCAGGGCGCTGCGTTTCGGCGTTGATATTGTCGACCTGAAAGAACCCGGTGAGGGATCGCTCGGTGCCGTGAAGCTGCACATCATGGAGGAAGTGGCAAGGCGGTTTTCCCAATCAACGCCTTTGGCAGCATCACCTGCTCCGCGATTGTCGGTCGCCATGGGGGAAATTGAAAACGCGGCGGAGGTTGCATCCCAAGTCCCGCTCGGATTTCATTTCGCCAAAGCGGGGCCCGCCCATTGCCAATCACCGGCACGACTCGTTGAGCTCTGGCAGGACTTGCGCCAACGCCTGCCCGAGCCGACCGAGTTGGTGGCCGTTGCGTACGCCGACCATGAAACCGCGCAGTCGTTGCCGGTCTCGGAGATCATTCGAAGTGCCGCGAAGGCGGGGATTCGACGACTTCTGCTCGACACATTTGCAAAGTCCGCCGGATCTTCTGTCCATCAACTCGGGCTTGAGAAGCTGAAGGACATCGGGCGGTCCGCGAGCGAGCACCGGCTCTGGTGGTCCCTCGCCGGTTCCATTCGGCTGCCCGAAATTGCACCGCTGTTGCGAGACTGGCCGAAATCCGATGGACGTCCCGACTGCCTTGCCATACGCGGCGATGCTTGTCAGGGAACTCGCACGGGAACGCTATGCGAGGAGCGGCTAGAACGCTGGAGGGAGTTTCGTCGCCACTAGAAAAGGTCGACAATTTCGGGGTGTTGATGTAACGGCTCTTGTTGATGCGACGTTCAAATCACACCCAATCGAGTCCGGTCAGTTTCTGCAGCCGCTCTTCGAAGTTCCCGATCAAGCCTCCGACCAAAGCCCATTCCGATTTTCGACGCAGCTCAATTTCGCCAAACTTGTTGATCCGCACAATCGAATCCCCGCTGACACCCGCGTCATGCAGTTGCTTGAAATCAACTTCTCCTTCATTAACCACGTCCAATAACGTTTTTCCGGTTAATTCAATAAATTCCATGGTGGTGGCTCAGCGGAATCCTGAGGGAGATCATCGTGACAACGCCCTCAGCATAGTCGCTGCGGTCGAATCCGCGAAGTGACTTGCGGCGACGCGAAAAATGCTGCGTTGCCGTTGCCCAGCCTCGCGAGTTGCCGCACGGTTGCGGCGGCGCTATGCTTTATTAGTCACGTTTGGGACAATTTTCTTGATCGTTTCATCAACAATCTGACAATCCCCTGGCATGTCAGGGAGAATAGAGAGTGGATGTCGTCTCAAGACGGCCACCCAAACCGCCTCCACCGAAAAAAAACCAACAGCCCACTTCTTTCGCCATGAGATTCCTGTTCACTGCGTTTCTTGCCTGCGTTGTTCTCGGCCTGACCGCAACCCACAGCCCAGCTCAAGTGGCAACCGAGTCCCCCACGGCGAAAGCAGCCGAGACGTCCCAAGACGCGGAAACGCCCAAAAAGGAGCAAGCGAAGGGCGACGATGAGGCCAAGTCCTCCGACGAACACCGTGAATACTTGCGGATCAAAAAGGACAAAAACGGTCGCCAAATTGCCATGCAGACCGCGATCGTTCGTTTCGTCGGCCAGCCAGGTACGGCCTACGATGGTGCCGTTGTCGACTTGGTCGGTGTCGTCCACATCGGCGAATACAAGTACTACAAGAAGCTCGACAAGGTGCTTTCGCAGTACGAAACCGTGCTCTACGAATTGGTCGCACCCGACGGAACACGGATCCGACCGGAAGACCTCAAAAAGAGTCGATCACTGATCGCCTCCATGCAGACTGGCATGAAAGACATGTTGAAGTTGGAGTACCAACTGGAACACATCAACTACATGGCCGAGAACTTTCGTCATGCCGACATGAGTCCGACTGAATTCAGCCAAGATTTGGAACGACGCGGTGACAGCGTGATCAAAATGGTTGCCCGGATGATGGGTGCCGGGCTTGCCACCCAGTCCAGTGGAGGCGGCGACTTGGGCGTTTTCATGGCGATGTTTAGCGACGATCGCCCGACGGCCATGAAAAAGGCCATGGCGCGGCAGCTGATCCAAATGGAATCCATGACCACGGGAATGAACGATGCCAACGGCGATAACACCCTGATCAAAGGTCGCAATGCAAAGGCATTCAAGATTTTGAAAGCGGAACTGCAAGCCGGCCGAGAAAACATCGCCGTCTTCTACGGGGCCGGTCACCTGTCCGACATGGCAGATCGCTTGGAAAACGAGTTCGGGATGAAAGCGATCGAGACCACCTGGTTCAACGCCTGGGACTTGTCCGCAAAATAAGGCCCAGGTCGCAACGTCGTCACTCGTCCAAGTCGAACAACAGGCCCGGCTTTGGACGAGACGGTAACTCGATCGGACGCACGCACTCAGGGTCATCGTTCTTCGGATTGCCAACCTGCTTCGAAACGGGCGTCAGCTTCAAGAGCTCGTTTGCTGCGGGCCGCATAAGGTCTCTCAAGTCGTCCGTGTTGCTTGCAGCACTCAGCCAATCGGCGACACTCTCGTTGTCTAGAAAAACCGGCATTCGGTCATGGACACCGCGCGTGGTTTCATTGGCATCCGTCGTCAGTACGGTGCAGGTCTCGAGCGGTTCATCGGGGCCTCGCCCGAGTCGGGCGTTGGCTTCCCAGAGTCCCGCCATCGCAAGCACGCCTCCGTCCCGCCGTTCGATCAAATACGGTTGCTTGCCAGAAGACGCCGTTTTCCATTCGAAATAACCGTCCGCAGGAATCACGCAGCGTCGCTTCTGAAACGCCGAGCGAAACGAACGCTTTTCATGCGCGGTCTCGGATCGCGCGTTGATCATTCGGTTCCCGATGGTGATTTCTTTGGCCCAGGACGGAACCAGTCCCCATCGCAGTGGTGACCAATCACGATGGGCTTGGTCACCGGCACCCGACCGAATCGTTGACACCGACTGAGTTGGCGCGATGTTGAAACGAGCCGCAATCGCGAGCTCGGCCGACCGCTTCGATATTTCATCCGGTGTCCAAAGCGGCAGGAATTCTTGAATCCAACTTGCCGCCGGAGTTCGCAAAGTGAATCGACCACACACAACGGTTTCTCACAAACAATGCATTTTTCGAGCGAACGCGGAGTTTATCTCACGGGCCACGTGATCGCACATCACCTGTTGCATTCTGCCTGTTGCACTTTGCCACAGTGCGACGGAAAGACAGCACATCAAGGCCGTTAAGCCGAAGGGGCTGACCTTTGAGCCGATTGGCCGCTAGCAGGCGGTTGAGCTAAAAACCCGAAGCGTTGATGTAGTAACCCGCCGCGTCAGCAGGGGATAGAAACGGTCCGCTCGGTCAGCAACGAACTCGCGGGGCCTCAAGGAAAAAAAGTGACGATCGACGCCGCCTCCAGCGCCGATCGCCTGGCCGTCTTGCATCCCCTGGGGAGGGTGTTCGGGGCCGATCGACTTGGAGAGCAAACGCGATGCCAAATGATTCACGCCATGTCACGCAGTGCCGGAAAACGACGTCGCCATCGACGCAGTTCATCGATGTCAATTTCCGCCGCCTTGATCTGTGGCTCACCGTTTGCTTCAAATTGAGGTTGTCCAAGGTGATCGAATGCACAGCTGCGACCGTCATAGACCAACCCGGGTTCGGTGCCACATCGATTCACGCCCAACACCGCGCCCAAGTTTTCGATCGCGCGGGCCTGCAGCAGTCTCACCCAATGCTCCGAGCGAAATTGCGGCCAACAGGCAATCACCACGAAGGCCTCCGCACCGAGACGCACGCTCTCACGGAATAACTCAGGAAAGCGAAGGTCGTAACAGATGGCCGGCGCGATCTTGACGCCTTGCCACTCGAACACCACGGCTTGGTCGCCGGCAACGTAGTGTTCGCCTTCGCGGGTGACGGAAAAAGGGCGGCGTTTCCGGTAACGCATCAGTTCGGTTCCATCGGGCGCGAATGCAACGGCTTCGTTTCTTGAGCGCCCGGATTCGATTGGAGCCGCGATCCCGCCCAAGATGGCGACATCAAACTGCTTTGCCGTCTCACGTAGAAAGCCCTCCGCTTCACGGTGCTCGCTCTGAGCCGTTTCCGCGACATCCATGCTGAAGCCGGTTTCAAACATCTCGGGCAACACGACCAACGATCCAGGTTCGGGTTTGTCTTTCGACAAGAACGCTCGGACAGCCTCATGGTTGGCGGCCTTGTTCTTCCAAACCATGTCCAATTGCAAGGCAACCCACTGCATCTGATTTATCCCGCTAGGCGCTGCGACCGTTGATCGGAGACGGCCTCACGAGTGGTCGCGCGGATGGCCCCGCGGGCGAGTCGACGTTCCGAATGGTAAACCGCGTGAACACGTTGCTTGATATCCACTTCGGCCGGCAGAGTCTCCTTCAAGACGCCGTGTTCGTCCAGCTCCTGCGCCATCAAGCAAAGTTGGCGGCGGCATCCACCGGCGTAGCGTGCTTTTTGAACCAGCGAACGAGGTACCCGCCTGATCGCCGTCGGCCAAGCCCATCGCCAATAGCAATGTGGGATCGGAAAACCCGATTCACGTTCAAACTGCTCGGCGGCTCGCTCAAGCACGACGGCGATCGCCGTCGTCGCAAGCTCATGCAACTCCGCCAACAAGTCGATGGAAGTCGGATCCAATGCTCGACTCGGTTTTCGAAGTCCCACGTCGAAGGCATAGCGCGACAGCAAAACTCCGGCGCGGTCGTGTGCGAGCCGCGCCGCGTGCATCATGAGCGATCCCAACCAGCCCGGTTTCGACGAAATCTGAATCGGAGTGCGTATTCCCAGTTCGTTCACGCGCTGCCGGATTCGTGGCAGTGACTGTTGCACCGATAGCTCAAACGCGAAATGCACCGCGGCCTCGTAAGGCGAATGAACGGTGTGTAGCGGGTTGATGACGTCGATCAGATAATGGCAGAGGACACCGGCCGCATGGGCGACGTCGCGAAACCGTTCCGCGGAAAGCTCGCGTTCCAGGCGGTCGTACCATTGATGTGCGACACGAGGCGCACCACCCCAGTAGCCTTCCGAAACATGCAGCACGTGATTGTGGTAGTCTCGAAAACGACGATCAGGATCCAGGACACCGCGCAAAAGGTCACGATGGTATCGAAGCAACCAAGGTGTCAGACGTTGTCCCGCGGGCGAGTCGATGCGCCGAAGCCCATCGATCACGAGTGACTGATGGGCTTCGATACAATGAAATCGTCCGATGAAGCGACGTAGCCGATTCATGCCATGATGCTACGAAGCATAGGGGTAACGCTCTCGTCCATCGTCGCGGCCTTCGTAGCCGTCTCGAACCATGCTGCCCTCACGAGCAATCCCGTCATCACGTCGCGAGGGACGCATGCGTGGACGAGTCGGCACGCTGGGCTGGGCCTCGTCGACTCGCGACAAGTGCACATCCAATTGTGGGAACGGGATTCCAATGTTGGCCGCATCCAGTTGTCGTTTGACCTCGCCGGTCAATGCTTCTTTCATGCCCCAGTAGTCGGCCGAGTTGACCCACATGCGAACTTTCCACGCCACGGCACTGTCGCCGAGTTCGGCCAAGACAACCGCGGATCCGCGTCCTTCACCGGGAATGGTCTCACTCGCAAAGGAATCCAACGCTTTTTGAAGGGACTCGCGCGTCAACTCGATGGACGCGGTGTAGTCCACGCCGACCAAGACTTCGATGCGGCGATGGGCGTGGAAACTGACGTTCTCAATGGTCGCCCCACTGATCGCGCTGTTGGGGATGATCAGTCGGCGGTTGTCAGGTGTGTCCAGCGTCGTGGTGAAAAGATCGATCTCGTTGACACTGCCGGAGACGCCCGCGACGTTGACGAAGTCACCGACCTTGAATGGCCGAAAGACGATCATGAGCACGCCGGACGCAAAGTTACTGAGTGTGCCTTGGAATGCGAGGCCGACGGCAAAGCCCGCCGCCGCTAAAATGGCCGCCATGCCGCCCAGCGGGGCGCCCAGTTTGCTGGCCACTGCGGCAATCAAACCACTCATCACCGAGTAGAAAATCGCGGTCCCGATAAAACGTCCAAACGTTTCATCGACGCGTTGGCGAATCGGCTTGCTGATGACACGCGAAAGGTATCGAGCGACAAAGTAGCCGATAAAAACAACCATCAATCCGGCAGCCGCCGGGATCAGGTTGGGCAGAATCGTGTGTACGGCGTAATCGTTGACGGCTTCGTAGTCACCGCTGAGCACGGCATCAATCGTGGTATCAAAGCCGTAATCGGGCGAGTCGTTTTTCGTTTGAGTGGTGTCGGCTATCAGCATCACCAGTCTTCCTTTCCTTGGACGATTGTTTGAATGCCCTGAGCGTCTTGGCGGCTCGATGGGTTTTCCGGACCGTGGGAGCATTAGCAAATCCGAAGCAGTGGCGTAAAGACGCGTTCGCGGGCTTCGAGCCATTTGAAAGCAACAACTGGGTAATTTGCGGCGTCTTTACTTTCGGCAATGCAGAAACCGCTTAGCCGGTCACATGGATTGTGTGCACCGGAACGATCAGACCGCCGATGGATAGCTTGGACCAGGCACACCCGCATTCCGTCCTGGTGAATGTCAAAGCAAGATGCCCAAAAGGATTCGGCGATGAACCGTTGGTTGTGGATAGGATCATTGGCCGGTTTGCTGCTCGTCAGCACCGGATGTTTGCGCAATCAGACCCGTGGCGGCTGCTCTTCTTGCAGCACGCCCGCCTGCTCCACCGGATCGTGTTCGACGGGCGGTTGCCCCGACGGCTCGTGCGGTGGTGGAAAAGGTCTGCTGGGCAAGTTGGACCTTGGCTGCAATAGCTGTGGCGGAGGATGTCGTAGTGGTTGCCAAGCCGGTTCGCTCGGCTGGCAGCAAGGCGGACTGGACTACAGCTCGCACCTCAACCCTGGGATGCTCGGCCACCGCGCCGCGTCCTCGATGCAGGGCCAGCAATTCACTCCGGGACCGCCGACCGGACAGGTCGCTTACCCGTACTACACCGTACGTGGACCCCGCGATTTTCTGTTGAACGATCCGCCGACGATCGGACGCTAGGGAATGCGGTGGACGGATCCGGTGGACGACTGACGGCTGTGATAGGACGTTCGAAGCGCGAGGATGGCAGCGATTGCCTCTCGCGCACGGCGGCGTCCGTTGAACAGTTCGCTCGCCCTTTACGCCGGATGCGGTCATTGATCGAATGAACGGAACGGCCGGACGGACTGAACCCGGACTGTCGCACGGCTGTCATTGAGTTGACGTGCCATCTCGCTCGGAGCCGCGCATCACGCAAGCTCCCGTCTTTTGCCCGCAATCAGGTGGATGCCGTGGCGTCTGACTTTCGACTCAAAGAGCAACTGCCACGACTGACCGAGCAGATCGTGGCGACCTATACGCCTGATGATGCGATCAATCACCTCGGGCATTGCCCTCTGCCAAGTTACGATGCGGTGGTGGGTATCCTGCTGGACCTCAAAGACATCTTCTACCCGGGATACCGCCGTAAGGTCGGATTGCATGCCGGCAATATCGGCTACCACGTCGGCAGCACCGTCGATGCGCTGCACGACAGCCTGACGACGCAGATCGCGCGGGCGCTTCGGCACGAGGACCGTGTCCGACGCGCACACTCGGATTGCGAAAGCGACACCGATTATGAGGCCAAGGGACAGGCCATGGCGATTGCGTTCCTGGAACGTATCCCCGACTTGCGGCACGTTTTAGCCACCGATGTCCAAGCCGCTTATGATGGCGACCCGGCCTGCCAAACGACAGATGAAGTCGTGTTCTGCTATCCCGGCATCGAAGCGATCACGGTCTACCGGATCGCACATGAACTCGTGAAGTTGGATGTGCCGTTCATCCCTCGCATGATGACCGAATGGGCCCATCAACAAACGGGGATCGACATCCATCCGGGTGCCACCATCGGACGATTCTTTTTCATCGACCACGGCACCGGTGTCGTGATCGGGGAAACGTGCGAGATCGGTGATCACGTCAAGCTCTACCAAGGGGTCACGTTGGGAGCACTCAGCTTCAAGACCGACGAAGAAGGCGCCCTCATTCGAGGTCAAAAACGTCACCCAACGATCGAAGATCGAGTCGTCGTGTACGCCAACGCAACCATCTTGGGCGGCCGAACCGTGATCGGACGAGATTCCGTGATCGGCTCCAGCGTTTGGATCACCAAAAGTGTCTCGCCGAGAACGACCGTGGTGCTCGAAAAACCCGCCCTCCGCGTTCGCGGGGATGAGGCCGTCGGGTCCGATGCGGGACAGGCGAATTACCAGATTTAGTACTCAATTCTGATTTTAGGGTGCCGCGGATAAGGGGTGCAGGTACCAAAAATGCGAAGCACCCCTCGGGTCAGATGTTTTTTACCCGCTTGATTTCGCGTGGATTGGGTTTTCGCTTCGGACGGAACGCCGCAATGGCTTCCACCCCTTTACCTGACGACTAAAATCTCGCGTTCACGGTCCGCCCCCTCCACACGCCGCCCGCCGCATGTCCCACCTCACCCCGTTCGACGCGATCGCGCGAACACGTATCGTGTTCGGCGAAGGCGTCTTTTCGCGTTTGGGAGAACTCGCGAGCGAATTTCATCCGAAATGCGTTTTGGTCGTTTGCGATCAAGGCATTCGCGACGCAGGCCATTTCGACGCCGCGTGTGATAATCTTCGCGCTGCCGGACTGCACGTCGAGTCTTTTCATGACTTCGCCGAAAACCCGACGTCGGCAATGGTTGATGCCGGCGTCGCTCGTGCCGCGGAAATTCAGCCAGACTTGTTGATCGGACTCGGAGGCGGCAGCAGCATGGACTGCTGCAAAGGCATCAACTTTGTTTACTCCTGCGGGGGCAGCATCCATGACTATCACGGTGTCGGCAAAGCCACCGCGGACATGCTGCCGATGATCGCGGTCCCGACGACCAGTGGCACCGGCAGCGAAGCTCAATCGTTTGCGCTGATCAGTGATGCCGAAACGCACGTCAAGATGGCCTGCGGTGATCCCGGTGCCGCGTGCAAGATCGCGTTGCTCGATCCGACGCTCACACTCACACAGCCTCGAAGCGTGACCGCATTGACCGGCATCGATGCCATCTCTCATGCGATCGAAACCTATGTGACGAGCCGCCGCACGCCGATGTCGATCACCTACAGTCGCCGCGCTTTCGGTTTGCTCGCCCGCGGTTTCTCCAAAGTGCTTGCCGATGCGGGTGACCTGGAGGCCCGTAGTGAAATGCAACTCGGTGCCTGCTTTGCCGGGATGGCGATCGAAACGTCCATGTTGGGCGCCGCCCACGCCACGGCCAATCCGTTGACCGCGCGATACGACATCACGCATGGACAGGCCGTCGGGCTGATGCTGCCCGCCGTCATTCGGCTCAATGGCGAACGTCACGGCGATTGGTATGCCGAACTGCTGCGTGAAGTCGAACCGAAGGCGACCGAAGCCGATGCACCTGAGCGACTCGCCGTGATGGTGACGCGTTGGTTAGAAGAAGCCGGTTTGGCCACCAGCTTGAACGCGCTTGAGATCCCCGCCTCCGGGATCGGTGCCTTTGTCGATGACGCGCTCAAGCAATGGACGGGCACCTTTAATCCGGTTCCACTGGACAAGACAAACGCCGAACGTCTTTATCAATCGGTGGCGTAACGTCGCTTTATCTCCGGCCTTCAGCGAAAGCAAGCGATCACGGTCCACGTTCCCGTGACCAACATGGCCGCTACGGAGAGCCACAGGAAGATGTCCCAAACACGGCCGGGCGTGAGTCCCTCGGTGCGGCGGGCGTAACGAAAGTACAACGCCGCGCCGCCCAGCATCGGCAACATGATGCCCTGAGTAATTCCGCTGATCAAAACCAACTTCGCAGGTGATGGAAACGCGAGATAGATCACGACGCAAAGGATCGGGAAGACGCCACTGAGCCGCGTGATCCACTTTTCACGTGTGACTTCGTCGGGACGAATCACGCCGATCACTCGCAAGACGTCCGAGAACATTCGTGCGTGAGAGGCATTGGCGACAAAAAAGGTCGAGTACAAAACGGCGATGGCGCCGAAGAGAAATACACCCGCCGCCCAATCCGAAAAGACCGGCCGGAACATCACGGCGAGCGTTCGAACCATCTCACTCTTTTCCGGATTCAATCCGATGCGATGCAGGACCGACGCGCCCATCAAATAGAACGCCACGGTCGCAAACGTGTAAATGAACATCGAACCCCATGCATCAAATTGCATGACACGCATCCATCCGTTGGCGCGTTTCTTCCAAGCTGCCGAACCGTCGTTCGTGCCGACACTCTTTCCGTACCCTTTCTCCAGACACCAGTACGGATACGTCACCAGTTCCGCGGCGCCGACACCGATGATGCCAAACGTGGCCAGAGCGGTCGTCACCGGCCGCGCCTCGCCGGTTCCGCTTGGCAACGAAAAACGAAATCCGGACAACACCTCCGAAGCACTGAATGCAAACTCGGGAACACTCTGGAGCCAAACCACATTGACGATCACGAGCAGCGTGAACGAAGCGACCAGCACCGTCGAAAACGACTGGATCAGGTTGTACCGTCCGACCACCAAAATCACGCTGGTGACCAACGCGATCATGATTGCCCAAGTCGCCGCATCGGATGGCAACGCGTGCACGACGTTCCCTTTTTCATCCGTCTTGGCGGGATGGCTTTGGTCATAGCGCTGCCACGGATCAACGAAGGAACCTTTATCAACGGAATCGGTTGGCTGATCGCTTTGTCGGTAGGACTGGAAACGGCGCATTTGTTCGGTATCGGCCGCTTCGTTGTACTCGGTGCCCTGCTGTGATAACGGCGCGCTTATCGCAAGTGCCTGTCCGACGCCACCGACGATGCCTCCCAACTGCGAGATGCTGGCCAGCCACATCACCAACCAATACCAAACCAACCAGTTTCCCCTTCCTCGAATCCTCGGCCCCGGAACCTCGTCCATCGCACACAGCGTGGTCTTGCCGCTGGTCAGCGCGTAACGCCCAAATTCGATTTGCGCGAAAACCTTGATGACACAGCCCAAAACGATCAACCAGAGCAGCGAAAAACCTGCTTCCGCCCCCGTTTTCGTGGTCGCGATCAGTTCGCCGCTGCCGACAATGGACCCCGCAACGATGAGGCCGGGGCCGATCGAAAGCAGGATGCGTCGCAGGCTGCGTGGCGGGTCGACGGTTTCGTTCATCAGGGTGAAATCGGCGGAAAGCAGGTGGGGAGCGGGGGAAACCCAGCCAAACACTTGTCGGGTGGAGTTCGGTCGACTGGAATCCGTCCCTTAAGGGGACTTGGGCGGGCGTTCCGGTGGCTTTGGGTGAACCAGTTTAACGCTCTGCGGCGTGCGGGCGTGTTACCGGTTCGATTTTGTTCCGCAGGTGCAGGATCGATGCGGGTGCCGATGCTGCGGGCCGCTGATCACACGCGTATAATGCTCGACTCGCGTCCGAGATGCTGTTTGGCAGCTCTCGGGTGCCAAACCACTCGGAATTACTTCAAGACTGCGTGCATGGCTGACGTTCAACCGCTCGACACGACGATAGGGGTCGTCACCCCAGAAAATATCGCGTTCGAATACCAGTTGGCCGGGCCATTTCGTCGCTTGCCGGCGTACCTGATCGACGTGGCCGTTCGATGGTTAACGATCTTCGCGTTTGGATTGGCACTTTTGGTCTTTGGCAGCTTTATGAACGTCGTCTCGGCGTTCTTTGGGCAATTCAGTCAAGCCGCCCTGATGACCCTTATCTTTCTGATCAATTGGTTCTACGGAACGATCTTGGAGGCCTACTTCAATGGGCGGACGATCGGAAAGTGGATTTGCGGCATTCGAGTCATTGAAGTCGACGGACGGCCGATTTCGCCACGAAGTGCCTTGCTGCGAAACTTGCTCCGGATCGCCGATCTCGCGCCGATGCTTCCACTTAGCTCGTTGGGTGAGGAACTACCGCTGGTTTATATGATTCCGACCGGTATTTTCGGACTCGTGTCCATGACGATGACACGGCGGATGCAGCGATTGGGAGATCTTGCGGCGGGAACGATGGTGGTGGTCGATGAACGCAAATGGCAGTTGCCGATTGCAAAGGTCGAGGACGCACGGGTACCGGCACTCGCGTCCTACATTCCTGGCGACTACCGCATTTCGCGCAAGATGGCGCGGACGCTGGCCACTTACGCGGAACGACGCCAATACCTGCCGGCCACACGCCGTCGTGAGATCGCTCGTTCACTCGCCGACCGACTGATTCAGCGGTTTGAGTTCCGCAAAGACATTGATCCGGATCTGCTTTTGTATTCGCTGTACTACAAAACGTTTCTTGCCGAACCCAATGAGGCAGAGGCGGATCTCGGTCCATTGGCCGGATACAGTCCACTCGCCAAAGATGTCGGCAAGGCAATGGGACTGGACGCTCCACGCCCCAGCATCATCCCCGCATCCGCACCGGCGTCACCGAGCAGTTCGGTCACAACCGCTTCCCCAGTGGACTCGAGGATCAACCGATGAACGTCGCCAAACTCTTGGAGAAACGTCGCGTCGATTGGACCGAGTTGGAATCACTCTGTGACGCGATGGAGTTACGAGGCAAGACCGACGGCGCGATTCCCACTGGGCAACCGAAGCCCGACGAAGACAGACCCGGCACGGGTAAGAAAGTCCCGGCCCGCAAAGACAGTCAACATCGGGGTGTAAACGGCGTGCTGCGGTTCTCGTCTCTCTACCGAGCCGCCTGTGCCGACCTCGCACTCGCCGACGCTTATCAACTGCCACCAAACACTGTCACTTACCTGCATCGGTTGGTCGCGCGTGCCCACCATCAACTCTACCGCACCGAGTCGGCGTCGCCGGGCGGTTGGATCCGAGTATTGTTCGAAGAAGCACCCCGGCGGATTTTTAATGACGGTTGCGTTCGTGTCGCCGCGCTTGTCTTCTTTGGATTGTTCGCCCTTGCGATGATGATGGGCGCGTCGGAGGAACGGTTCCCGCAATTCGCGGAGAACATTTGCGGAACAAAGATGTTGGAAACGTCCTCCGCGTCGTTCGAGAAACCGCTGGACGTTGCACCGGAAACGTACGCCGCCCGCGCCGCGTTCTACATCAAGCACAACACCGGCATCGGGCTGCAGTGTTTTGCGTATGGCATTTTACTGGTGCCTTGCTTGTTCACGCTGGCCTACAACGCGATCGTACTGGGGGCGACGTTCGGTTACATGTCTCGCGAGGGTGTTGAGGGTTCGGAGAACTTCTTCGAGTTCGTGACGGCTCATGGCCCGTTCGAGTTGACGGCGATCGCGTTGGCCGCCGGCGCGGGGATGCGACTGGGAATGGGGTTGTTCTACACACGCGGGCTTTCGCGGGTGGATTCGATGCGAGCTGCCGGTCATCGCGCCGTACCGATCATGGCGGCGAGTGCGGCGATGTTTATTGCGGCGGCCTTCACCGAGGGCTTTCTTTCACCCAGCGGGGCGCCGTATTTGATCAAAGTCGCGTGGTCGATCGGATCGAGTGCGTTGATCACATTGTACTTCGTCGTCCTCGGGTTCCCGCGTCCCAGACCTTCGTCGGGTTCGGTCGTTCGCTCGGTGCGCTATGACGAGTTGAGCAGCGGCGGAGGAAGCTCCAGCTGGGATGACGCCAGCTCGGCGGCAACCATGGGAGTCGAGCGTGCAACTTGATCAAACGCATGTCGCCGTCCGTGTGCGAACGTTGACGGAGCTCGGCGATTTGGCGCTCGTCGTCCTTAATCGGTACCCACTTCCCATTCTCATCACGTTCGCGCTCGGTGCACTACCATGGCTGATCTGCAATGCGGTGTTGCTGTCGTGGATTCCGATCGAAGAGGCACGCTTCGGACTGGATGACTCCGAAGCGGTTTGGCAGTTGCTGCGTTACGTGTGCGCGATGTCGCTGTTGGTATTCCTGCAGGCCCCGGCGGCGGGCGTTATCACCACGATCTTCTTGGGGCAAGCCGTTTTCGAAGAGACGCCCAATTGGCGTTCGGCGTGCACCGTGGCCCGCGAACAATTCGGACGTTGGTTTTATTGCCTCGCGATCCGTCGGCTGGTTCTACCGACCATGATTCTGTACGGCGTTCGTTGGTTTCAACCCTACAACAACTTTCTCGATATCACACTGCCGCTGTTGATCATGCTTTTGGCCATGGTCATCCGGGCCAATCGGCCTTTCCTGCCAGAGATGATCTTGCTGGAACGTTGTCCCATGCGTTCCAAGAACGAAAACGAAATCACGCTCGCCCGGCGTTCGCGAGCCCTCCATCGTGTGGCCGGCGGTGACATCAATGGACGTTGGCTGGGAGTCGCCCTGATCTTGGTCGTGCTCTTCGGCGGTTTCTTTTACTCGTTGATTTGGCTTACCGGAATCACGACCGGATACTGGTACCCGGGATTGCTCGCGTTTCTTGTGTGGTTCCCTCTGGCCTTGTGGATGGTGGCGGGGTTAAGCGTGGTGGTTCGTATGGTGTCCTACCTCGACGCCCGCATTCGAATGGAAGGCTGGGATGTGGAACTGGCCGTGCGTGCGGAGGTCATTCGGCAATTCGGTGACGAAACCCTTTCCATGATGCCAGCTGCGTCGGATTCGGCTCCCGGACCAGCCACACCAGCCTCCGCCACACCAGCCTCTGCCGCAGGAGGATCGTTATGAATTCGGTGACTCGATTGAAGTATCCGTCGCCCCGCCTCTTCTTGATGTTGGTTGCGCTGATCGCCGTGTCCGCAGACCACTGCGCGGGTGCTCCGCAAGATCTGGATCCAACGGTCGTCTCCGATTCGGTTTCCTCCACGCCCTGGTATGACGCGGAGACACGTTCGCTGACACCGATGGAACTGCAACGCCGAGTGGATGACTCGGTCCACCGCGAGAGTCGGTGGCTGCCACGGCCTGAGGTGATCGCCAAGAAGCGAACGCCAAACAGCAATGGCAGGGCTACCAACAATGGGTTTGGTCTGTTCGGTTCGTCGTTGACCTTGGGGCACCTGTTGGGTTGGTGCTTGTTGATCGCGTTTGTCATGGCGGTGGTGGGGGCGATTATCTATGGCATCTCGCGCGCGGAACTTCGCCTGAGTGCAGTGCCTCCGAAGCAACCTGTCTCGGCGAGCGACTCCAAACTGCCCGACAAAGCCACGTTGGAACGCATCAAACACCTGCCGCCCGAGTTGCGCCGCACGGATGTCAATTTGCGTACCGAGTGCGAACGTTTGATGAGTGAATCGCAGTTCGACCAGGCGATTATTCTGTTGCTGGGACATCAGCTGTTGTTGCTAGATCAGAACGGGTTGCTTCGACTGGGAAGAGGCAAGACCAACGGGCGATACGTTCGCGAGACGCGTATGAATGACGAAGCCTGCGCGGCATGGCTGCGGCAAACCGCGGATGCCTTTGAACAGTCCTATTTCGGTCGCCACACGATTTCATCGGATGTTTTTGATTTACTGTGGCGCAACAATCAACAAATGGAACAGGTCGTTCAAGAGCATGGAGCCAAACCATGACCCGACATCCGAACGATCGCCCATTTCGAAGGCGCACTCGATGCAATTGGCTGCTGTTACCCGTGCTGTTCATCGCCGCCGGCTGCCAACCGTCTTTGAATACCGATTATGGCGAAAGCGAAGGTCTTTTCGCGCGGCGTAGCGTCAACGGACTGACGACCTTTCGATCCGCATTTGAGACAGCGGGCTGGAAGGATCGCAATGTCAGTCGGTTGACGGACCGCGTGGCGCGTGTGGACACCATCGTGTGGACGCCTACCGAATCGGCGGCCATCGGGACGGACGCCACGCAGTGGATGGAAGACTGGTTGGCGGCACCTGGCAAGACACTGATTTTTGTGTTGCCCGACAGTGGTAGCGAAGCCGAGTTCTTTCGCCAGGCACGTCCGCTCGCCAGTCCTTCCCAGCGTCTGGAGTATCGCCGGCGCTATGCAGAAGCTCTCGTCCGACAACATCGCCAGCAAGTCGGCCGGCAAACAGTGGCAAGTAACGGATGGTTCAGTGCAAAACCCGATGTGTACCGGAGTTCGCTGAACGTCCCTCCGGGTATCGGTCAATTCGCCGATTCGTTCGAGTTGTTGCGACGTGAATCGGAGACAAACAACCAGGAACGGCAATTCGAATGGTATCTCGAATCCTACGATCCCGTGACAGCCACGGGCAGTGCCGCCCCAACCGCGGCCGTTCCGGCAAACGGGCCTCCAGCGAACGGTTCGGCGAATGGGCCACCGGCAAACGGACCCGCGACCGTACCCACGACGGGCGGGACGATTGCCTTCGTCACGCCGTCGAGCACCGAAACAGAGTTGCAACCAGTGGTCACCAGTGACAGTGGCAAGACGTTGGTCGCTCGGATCAACAGCGAGGCTTGGGCAAAGTCGCAGATCTTGGTGGTCGCCGGAGGTTCGATGCTGACAAACTATTCCCTCACCAGTCCGACTGGACAACGGCTCGCCACGGCATTGATTCATTCGGCGCGAACGATTCGTGATGATGCCGTCGCATCGACCGGTGTGATCGCCCAGGACACGCCTCCACGCGTCGGATTTTCAAACGCCAACGGTTCGATGCCTGTCAGCGAATCGGTGGACGAAGTTCCGCGTGCCGTCGGTGCCGAATTGTTGACGGTTTTTCCGATCAGTTTCGTCACCATTCATGCCTCGGTGCTTGGATTGGTCATTTGTTTGTATCTG
>JBCBOO010000130.1:0-17068 GCA_039821235.1 Planctomycetota bacterium | reverse complement strand
GTCGCCAGCATCTCCGAGGTATACGACTGGATCGTTTGTACTTCGATGACCTCATCGACCTTGGGAATTTGCCCCTCGAGCTGCCCGATCAGTTTTGTGATGCCGTCGCGGATTTGCTCGGCATCAAGTTGCGCGTGGGCTTGTTCGAGACGTTCGGCTGATCGCCTCAGTTTTAGCGTCGCGGTGGGTGGCTCGACCTCGCCTCCGTCGGCTTGCAGTCGGTCCGTTTGGCCCAATGCGAGGGCCAGCCGCGAGCGAGCGATTTCGAGAGATCGGAATTGAGCGTTCCCTCGGCTGCTATTGAAGCCTCGCAAAAGGTCGGTCATGACTCGCGCGGCAAAACCAGGGCCGACGTCCGCGGGTGCGACGCGTTGAAGTTCCGTCAGGACATTGAGCATCTTGACCGCATCGTCGCGTTTCGCCTCATCGATTCCGGGATCAGCGGGCTCGTTTCCGGCGTCATCCGACTTCATGCGGTTCCAATTGGCAGAAAAAGTGTAGCCCCACATCCGGAACACGTTCCGTTGCCCTGAAGAATTCGTCAGGTTGGAGAAAGACATCGGCCAGCGTGTCAGTGGGTCTTCGAAACCGAGTTCGTTGCTCCACTGATCCACGAGCGAAAGAACCCGATCAATGTCAGAGAGCCGTTGGTTTGTTTGTTCTCCAAACGGGTTGGACGAACCCGAGGATTGCCGGACGGCAAAGGCGTCTGTGATATTGCTGGTTGTCGATGAGCGAATCGGAAGTCCGCGCTTCAGCACCAGACTCGCAAGGTCGAGTGAGTCAGACAGACGACCGTCACTTGCCGCATCGACGGCCAATCTGAATCCCTCATCGAACAACGCCGATCCAAGAAGGGCCTTTTCATCCGCCGCATACGCAGCCTCAATCTTGGAGATCAAGGCCGCTTGTCGATCCGTCTCGCTCTGCAACAGTTGCTTCAAGCGTTCTTGCAAGGCTTCTCCCTGTGACGCCGATGTCAACAACCGTTCGAGCAACTGATTGGCATACTTGAACGAGGAGGCCTTTTCACTCGCGAGTCGTAAGAGAATCGCCGCGTCGACGATCCGTTCCTCAGGCAGTTTCTCGGGAAGCGTAGCGAGGTAGCTTTCAAACTCGGTTGCAAGCGTAGCCTCATCATCGCCCACCAGTTCCATTGCCAATCGCAACGTCGCAGCGCGACAGGATGTTTCCGCAGAGATCTGCTCGAGTGACTTGCGCAGCTTCGACCGTTCCTCTTCGGCGTTCTTCTCGCTTGCAAGGGCTTGGCAGGCGAGCGCGAAGTCGAGCTGGATATCGGAGCTCAGCACGGTTTCGAGAGCGACACGACTCACAGACGCTTCGGTAGATGTCTCCTTTAAATCCGTGTCCGATTTTTTGATGGATTCGATGCTTGATGCAAGGTACTCACCGGCTTCCTTTGCACTGATCGTTTCCGACAATTTGCTCATGCGAGCGAGATAAACTTCGCGTGGCTGTCCGCCACTCCATCGACTCGCACGTTCAAACCTGGCCGGGTCTTCCAGCAATTCCGCAAGCAGTGAAACCGAATCGATCGTGCATTCCAACTTCTCGAACTGATCGGCAAACGACCGGTAGGCCTCAATCAACTGGTAGTCTCCATAACCCGGGTTGGAGACATTGGTGTCAAAGTTTGTCGAACGAATCACCCGCCAGACTTCATTTCGGATCTCTCGTTTGGAACGCGCTTTTCCGGCAAACGCGAGCCATCGTGGGCCGGGTGAGTACTGGAATTGGTCACGACTGCTGTTTGTGTAGGCATAGCGATAAAGTTTCTCCAAACAGCGGTCCCGCCGATCACCCTTGGGCAAACACTTCATCTGCTCCAGGACTTGTCCCGCTTGCCAAACGAGTTCCGAGGAAACGATGTCTTGTTGTGTCTGATTGGATTGCCGAGCGGTTCCGAGTTTACCCTCGGGAAGACGTGAAACAAGTGTTTCAAAGCGGCTCAGGAGCGCCTCCTGATCACCGTCCACGTCATCCGTGGAGCGATCCGTTTCAACGATTCCCGTGTCGAGCAGAAGGTCGAACAAGAGTGCCGCCGAATGATCGGCGGAGAAACCTTCGTCCGGGGCCGGGTTGTCTTTCAAAGCTTGATCGATCAACTCGCGCGCTTTGCCTCGAATCCGTTCCGTTGCCATTAGATTTATGATTCGCTCCACCGAACCATTGACCACACCGTTACTGCTGTAACTGGTCACGGTCGCGAACTTTCCCTGGGGCCCAAAGGTCGCGGGCTTCAAGAGTTCCTCTTCGAACCACGCCTTGATTTTTTCGGACGCTTCGATGTAGTTGGCGGGGAGTGACCCCAACAGGTTGGCTTTGGCCCCATCGTCTCGGAGCGAGAACAAGAGGCTCTCCAGGTACTCGACCGCCACCTTCTTGCCTTCCTCGCCTGTCCGAGCAAAGTCCTGGCCGTAGTAGGAATTTGGGCTGCAGATTCGAACAAACTCATCGAGCCGATAGGAATCGATTTTGGAGAAGTCCATCTTGGACAATTCTCGGATGGCTTCCAGCTTTGCCTTGGGTTTGGCCGATCGATAGGCGTTCGTGAACGAGTAGTATTCGTTGGAAGCTCGTGTCGGGGCCGCGACAAACGCTTTGGCGTAAGCGATTGCCGACTCGTCATACTTGCGAGCTTTATAGAGGCTCGCCGCTTGAGCCATTTGCAGACGCGGATCACCGGAATCCTTTGGCGCATCTTTGAGCAATTCAGAGAGTTTCTCCATTTCACCGGCGGCCGCATACAACTCGGACAGTTGCGTTCGAAGGCGATTGGATTTTGGGGTCTCCCGGTAGCGTTTCTCGGCCGCGGCGATGATCGGATCCAAGCGTTTGGAGTTCTTCAGAATCCGAATGGCTCGTTGGCGATAGTAATCTTCGTTGCTCTGTTGTGTCCGGCGGTTGGAGAGTCGCTTGAGGGCATCGTAGGCAACTTCGGCGGCTTCCGAATCGCGATTCGATGCTGCCAAGGAGGAGGCCAACGTCAAAAGCGTTGAAACGTCAGACGTTCTGCCGCGACGTGCGCGAGCGAGTATTTCTCCGGCTTTGTCCATCATCCCCAACTGTTGCAGTTGGGTTGCCAGTGCCATTTGCATGCTGCGGTCCATCCGCATACCGAACAACCGTTCGGCCGCGCGGGCGGCACGCGTTTGGTCACCCGCGATGGAGGCGAGGTTCAGTACGGCGAGTTCTTTTCGTAAGAGCGTGTTCGAATTCAGGACTTCGAACGAGTCCAACGTCGCGATCGCGTCCTTCGGGGACCCCGTTTCCGCTTGCAAGCGAGAGAGTTCCAGTGCCAATGCCATATTTTGAGGATTGGCTTGATGAAGGCGGCGAATTTTTGGCAGCGCGCGTTCGGGCTTTTTCAGCCACCAATCGACATAGGCGGCAAGCGCGTGCGTGAACTGCGCTTCGAGATGTCTTCGTGTCGTCTCGTTGTCGACCTCGTAGGGATCAACTCCCGGGGGAGGAGTGAGATCCTCGTCGTCGTAGGATTCGTATTTCTGTTCCAAGGCAGATAGCAAGGACTCTGGGATTTCGATCGTCTCACGTTGGCTGTAAGGGATGGTCGATGGGCGATCGCAAAGTTGCACAAAGTCGTAGATCAACGAGTCTGGTAGTAGGCTGGGCAGCAACGGTGAACGAAACCTGGCGTAGGACGAACCGCCGGCCAAGTTTCGAACGCTCTTGTTGAAGTAGCCTTCGGCCGACAAGCTGCAATTGCGGATGCTGGGTGCAGAGCGCGCGGCTTGGGCAATCGCGATGTCCAGCAGCACATCGAGTCGATCATTCACGAACTCTCGGTAGCGATCGGGGTTCCGCCACGTCTGACTTTGGTAAACCCCGATGTAGCCGGCAACTTGATCGCGGACGGGCCTGGTTTTTCGAATCGACGCCAACACCTTTGGCAATGATGTTTCCACACGATCGAACCACTCAAACAGATAGTACCACTTGAGCACCTGAAACTGCGCCGCATACGAGGTTTCATCATTGATCACCAATTCGAATGGTTCGGCTCGGTCGGTCTCGCCGACGACCATCCATTCATTCCAAATGAGAGCTTGGTGTTCGACCCGCGTGGAGGTGTCTTTGGGACGCTTGAGTGCCTTCCAATCTGCCGCCCATTTCTCAAGTTCCTCGATCCGTTCTTTCGTCAGAGGCTGAACGGACTCCAATTCCTTTTCCAGTTTCTTTCGAGCCTCCGGATCGGTTTCGCTTTCGAGGCGTGTGACGGTTTTTCGTTCAAAAACGCCTTTTGCGATGCGCGGGCGCAAGTGGTTGATCAGGTCGGGCAGTCCGTTTTGGAGGTCAGTGCGCGTCGCCGCGAATCTCGCATCAAGCGAGGCGTTCCAGGAGAGTGAGAGTCCGTGAGAGTTGTTTTTGTTCCAGTCGGTGAGTGCCTTCCCCTCGAGTTTCGCGCGTGCCAGAACGTCCGCCCAAGAGCGTGCAAAACTGCGAAGCAATCGGTCGTGTAGAAAAACGGTCATGCTTTCGCCTGACGTTGGGTCATCCAGAACCCAGCCTTCCATCGTGTCGGCCAGTTTCTTGCAAGCGGATTCCAGATCGAACTCCGCCTGACCGCCCATTGCGAGCTGCAGTTCGCTCGATTGAGCGGCGAGCAAGTATGCGGCGGCAATGGCGGAGGCATGTTTGTGGTTCAGTGGCACCACCAAATTCACGCCGGGCTGGCGACTGTAGTACGAGTCATCGTAGGGTGGCAGGCGAAAGGAACGCTGAAGTGTTCGCAAGGAGGAGTTCCAGATCGTCCACTGAAGCAAGCGGTTCGGGTCGGCTTTGGTGTTTTGTTGAACGGTTGGTGGAGTCGCTGTATCGGGAATCGATTCACTGCGAATGCTTTGGCAGAGTTCGATCAACTCCTCACGCAGTTTCTCACGTCGTTGGGACCGTTCGGATGCGCTGAGCTCGCGGACTTCGATGGGCGCGGTGACTGTCTCCAGCAACTCGTGCAAGTTGATTTGTGCGAGGTAGAGCCGGATGTCCCAAAGGGAAGAGTCTTTTTCGATCGCGAACCGGCAGGCCTTGCGTGCGGTCGAGAAGTCACCTCGAACCAATGAGGCCTGGACCATCCTCGAGATGCGATTCGGAGAGTCGATCGTTGACAGTCTTGTTTTCAGAAACTCGTCGATTTCAATTTGTCCGTTCTGCCACTGCAGTGTTGCGAGTTGCATGCGGTTGTCTGGCGTATCGGCTTGTTCCACCAATCGCCGCGCGTAGTCCACGGCCGTTTCAAGATCATCCGCGGCATCGGCGGCGGAGACGGCACGCTTGAGCAGATCGACATCGCGAGGCGAACGCAGCAGCAGCTCTTCGACTTGACGCAAGACAGCGCCGTCGTAGCGAATCGCTTGATAAGTGTCCACGATCAACAATCCGACTTTGCGCTGATTGAGATTGCGATCGGTGCGCCCGATCGACTCGATCCGCTCGACCAACACGTCGACTTCACCGCGGCGTTCATAGAGCGGCGAGAGAGATGTGACGATCCGAGTGCGTTCCTCGTCGCCGCCGATTTCGAACGCTTCCCAGTAAAGACGAATGGCGGAATCTGTGTCAAAGCGACCCGAGAGAATCGATGCCAACATCAAACGCGGGTTGTTGTCTCGCGGCGCGACTTCCATGGCGGTCCGTAGAATCGCGATGGCTTCCTCCTCGCGTGATAAACGTTGTGCGGTCCGTGCGGCGAACGTGTAGGAATCCACGGAGCCGGGTGAGGACTGAATGATCTGCTGACAGATTTCCATCGCTTCATCGTTCTGACCCAGTTTGACCCTCATGGACACCGCTTGCTTCAAGTGGTTGACCTGATAGCGTCGGTCCAATTCGGCCAGCTTCGCGAACTTTTCGGCGGCTTCGCCCCAACGACTTTGGCGTTTCAAAATGTCCGCCGCGACCGTCATGACGGAGAGGTCTTCGGGGGCCAGTTCAATTGCTCGAGTGATGGTCCGGATTGCTTGTGTCTCTTGTTTGTCGGCCTGATACAGCACGGCAAGTTCACGGAGCATTTGAGGTGATTCTTCCTCCGCGGCGACGGTCGCGATTCGGTCCTTCAATTTGCCGGATGACTGGTAGGCGTTGATGCGTGCGACCAGCAACGCATCTCGTTGGTCGGGAGTCTCCGCGATGGACGCGGCGCCCTCGAGCACCTCGACGGCACGGTCGTGCCGTTCCGCGTCCGAGAGAGCTTCGGCCCAGCGAAGGCGTGTCTGGAAGTCCAGGTCAAAACTGCCCGCCTCGTCCCATGTTTCGACTGCGAGTTCATCCAGTTCGAAAGCCGCAAAGATCTCTGCCAAGCGAACCAGCGTTTCACGGCCGCGTTGTTCGCCTTCGGCGATCGATTTCCAGGTCGCGATGGCGTCTTCTTTTCGATCCGACTGAAAGAGCAATTCGCCAAGGTACTCGCGATAGGGAATCGACGTCGGATCGATCTCCACGGCTTTGCGCGAAAGTTCGATAGCAGAATCGACTTGTTCGAGGTCTTTCAGCCGTTGGGCAATTTGAGAAAGCAGCAGGGCGTCATCCGAGCGTCGCTTGGAAAACGAAGTCAGGGCGGCGGCGGCGTTTTCTTGGCGAGCCTGCATCGAGGCATCCGGATCGGACGCCAGCGTATTGGCCAGTGCAAACGCAATGTCCGAATTGTCGGGATCGCTTTGCAGCATCTGACGTTGAACGTCGGCGGCATCGGCGTACTTGCCACCCGCTTTCAACACGTCGACCAAGCTTTGCCGGATCTCGTTGTTGTCGGGACTCTTCTCAAGTGTCGAACGCGCCACCGTCTCGGCATCTTTCAAGCGGCCCAGGTTGATCCAAATCCGAGTCAGCCGCATGGGAAGGGCAAGGTTCTCCGGAGCAGCCTCGATCTGTTTTTGATAGTGTTTGGCAAGTCCTTCGAAATCGCCCGTGGCGGTAAAGCCCTCTTCAATGCGTGACACGATATCGCGTGAAAGCCAGGAGCCGGGACGCGTTTGCGCGAGCGCGGCCGTGAGTTCTTCCAGGGCTTCGTCGGGTTTTCCGAGTGGACGAAGCATCTCGGCGGCACGAACGGAAAAACGCAGTTTGTCTTCTTCGCGACGGGTGGATCGCGCCAAGTCGCTGAAACGTTTGCGGGCTTCCTCGGCGTCCCCGCTGCGAGCCAGTTCTTCGGCGATCCGAGATGCGATCTTTTCATCGCTTGGAAATTGTTTTTGCAGATCATTCCAAACCTCGATGGAACGCATCCGGTCACCGGCTCGCGCATAGAGCTGCGCGAGTGTCGTGTAGACTTCCATGGCTTCGGTGCGAGCCGGTTTTCGTTCGACCGCCTGCTTGAGGGCTTCCGCGGCGTCTTCGAGTTCACCGATTTGCAACAACGCAACGCCGTGTTGATAACTCGCCACCGAATCGGTTGGCATCAACTCTGCGGCACGTTCAAACTGCTTGGCCGCCTCCGCTGCGTTACTTTGAGTCAGGTACACCAGTCCAGCTACCATCGCGCGGGCACCAGTTGTTCCGGTGTTCGCCTCGCCGGGTGTATCGGCTTGATCGCCTTGTTGCACAAGCGATTCGAGCAACTGGTCGAGCGTGCCGGCGCGTTGATGAAATTCAACGACGCGATCCAAAGCCGTGCCGGGGCGTGGCCGCCGAATCAGGACGCTTAAAAAACGTTCTGCCGTGATGCGTTCCCGTTCCGTGACACGTGGCGTTGTTTGCTCCGTGTTATCCTTGCCGTCTCCTTGTCCCTGCGCACTTGTCGATGCCAGCAGAACAAATAACGCGAGGAAAGCACTACGTAGAACCGGCCCCGCATTGAAGACCGGCTCGGTATTCTTTGATCGATCACCACTAAGTGTTGATTGATGGCGTCGAGGACGACCTTGTGAAAGGCACGGAAAGAATATCATGTATTTTTCCAGTCGGCTCAGCTGTTAATAAAACGAGAGTGCCAACATCCTACCGAGTTGGAAAACGATTTTGGGACATCTTGATTCGGAAACAAACAAACTTTACACGGCTCGATCCCTTATACTTTGGGCCGTCCGTTGATGAACGAACTCGATTAAGGCTGCTGCAAGATGTCAGAAACGCGACCGGAAGATGAACAACAGGCGGAAGAAGCGCAGCGATTCCGAGATCGCTTCATTGAGATGCGAAACGCGATCGGGGAGCAGATTGTTGGTCAACAAGCCATCGTCGATGGCGCACTGATGGCGCTCGTCGCCGGAGGCCATGTGTTGCTCGAAGGCGTTCCGGGGTTGGGAAAGACGATGCTGGTGAGAACGCTTTCGGAAGTCCTGGAAGCTCAGTTCAGTCGCATCCAGTTCACACCCGACCTGATGCCCGCCGACCTGATCGGAACCGAAGTGATGCGTGTTGGCAGCGACGGCGCGAACTCAGGTTCGGGCAGCTACTTCGAATTTCAAAAAGGACCCGTCTTCGCCGACTTGGTGCTGGCAGATGAAATCAATCGCGCCACGCCAAAAACACAGTCGGCACTTTTGGAAGCGATGCAGGAGCACTCGGTGACCACGGCGGGTGTCACGCACAGCTTGGGCGAGTTGTTTTTTGTGATGGCGACGCAAAACCCGCTGGAAATGGAAGGCACCTATCCGCTGCCGGAAGCACAGCTCGATCGCTTCTTAATGAAACTCATGGTTCCGTATCCGACACCCGAAGAAATGGAAACGATCATGGATCGCACGACGGCCGATCCGATCGATCCACCGGGCAAGGTCTGCGGCATTGATCAAGTGATCGAGATGCGAAACTTTGCGCGTCGGATTCCCATCGCGGATTCGGTTCGACGTTTTGCCATTGATATCGTGATGGCAACACACCCCGATCCCAAGTTCACGCCGCCGGTGAATAGGGTGCAGCGATTCGTGCGATACGGCAGCAGTCCTCGCGGTGCCCAGGCGATCATTCGATTGGCCAAAATCAGTGCCATCATGGATGGGCGGTACCACGTGGCTCGCGAAGACATCATTGAAGTGGCGACGCCCGTTCTCCGGCATCGTGTCATGCTCAATTTTGAAGGGACCGCCGAAGGCATCTCATCGGATGACGTCATCGCGGACATCACCGCGGCTCTTTCGTCCGCACCGGCGAAATCAGCATGAGCGACAGTGCCCTGGCAAAGAAATCGACCGCGCCTGCGAAGAACCCGAACGCGTTCGACGATGATTTTCTGCAACGTCTCGAATACCTTTCGTTGCTGTCCAAACGTGTCTTCGGCGGACAACTCTTGGCCCAGCGAAGGACTCGCCAAGTTGGTGGCGGCGTCGAGTTCGCCGATCACCGTGACTACATTCCCGGCGATGATTTGCGTCACCTTGATTGGCGGGTTTATGCACGACACGGAGACACGTTGATC
Organism: Planctomycetota bacterium; assembly: GCA_039821235.1. GTDB lineage: Bacteria > Planctomycetota > Planctomycetia > Pirellulales > Pirellulaceae > Stieleria. The sequence goes on along the minus strand of JBCBOO010000130.1, from coordinate 7,674 downwards.
AAGCGATTCCAGGAGGAAAAAGACCTGCACGTCTATCTGTTTGTGGATGTGTCCGCCAGCATGCGGCGGAGCGACGATGCGACGCGTATCACCGCTTCGAATCGATCGGGTTCAAAGACGATCGAAAAGGCTTGGCTGGCGCGAAAGCTGGCCGCCGCACTGGCACACATCGCATTGTCGGATTTGGACCGCGTGTCGGTTCTTGCTTGCGGAGGTCGACTGAACGAAATGTTGCCGCCGGTGCGAGGCAAGGATCAGATCCTGCCAATCATGAAGTTCTTGGAGGCGGCCGAGTCGAACGATGAACGAACGGACTTTGAATCAGTCGTCGCCGGGTTCCTCTCCCGTTCGCCGCGTCCCGGGCTCGCGATCTTGCTGAGTGATTTGTTTGATCACGGCAAACAAGCGGTTGAGACGTCGACCGACTCCGCCCACTCGGGGCAAAAGGCTGCTTCGCAGAAAGAGGATGTTCCGGTGACTCGTTTCACCGCGGGCGTCGACCGACTTCGGTACGCCAACTTCGAACCGCATGTCATTCAAATTCATACGCCCGGTGAAGCGGATCCGTCGCTGTTGGGTGATGTCGAACTCGTCGATTGTGAAACCAGCCGTCAGAAACGCCTGACCGTGGACGCACGAAAACTGCGACGCTACCGACAGCTTTTCAGTGAGTTCATTGATTCGTGCAAGTCCTACTGTGTTCGCCGCGATATACCACACACCATTGCAACCACTGATGTTCCGTTTGATCACGTCATTATGGCGATGATGCGCAGCGCAGCGGTGGGAGCGTAAACTCGCCAACGATGAATCTCACGTTTGCATCACCGCTGTGGCTTTGGATGGGGCTGATTGCCATCCCCATCATCGCCTGTTATTTGCTGCGTATTCAACCGAGGCGTTATCAAGTTTCGACGTTGATGTTTTGGGACAAAGTGATCCAAGACACCAAGCGTCGCGCGTGGTGGCAATCGTTACGTCGATGGCTTTCGCTGTTGCTGCAGTTGGTGTTCGCGTCACTCTTGATCGCGGCGATGATCGATCCGCTCTTTGGCCGCAGCGAGCAAGCTCGTGATGTGGTGCTCGTGATCGATCGTTCGGCCAGCATGAACGCCGCAATGGATGAAACGACGAACAGTACCGAAACGGGCCAAACCAGATTGGATGCGGCGCTGGAGCGTGCGAAGTCGCTCGCCGGCAGCTTGCGTGGCGGTGACACGATGGCGGTCATCGCGGCGGGCGGCAGCGTCGAAGTCATCGCCGGCCGAGGTGACTTTGGACCGACCATCGTCGAAGCGATCGAGTCGGTTCGCCCAACAGACGGTCCCGGCAAGCTGCAAGAAGCCATCGAGTTGGCTCGCCGCATTGCACCGGAGCCGGAACGACGTCAAGTGATCGTCTTGACGGATCAAGTGGCGGAGTTGAACGAGAAGGATGCCGGCGTGAAGGAGCCGCGCGAGTCGAATGGTTCAGGCAAAACGGCTGCTGGAAAAGTTGCTGAAAAGGCGAACGAACAAGACGTCTTCTATGAGACGTTGGGAAGCTCGCGAGGCAACTGGGCCATCACGGCGATGGCGGTTCGTCGGTCACTTTCGGACCCGGTCGGTTTTTCGACTCGCATTACCATTCAGCGATTTGCGGACGCAGATTCCGACCAAGACGATTCGGAGGTTCGTTTACAATTGCGTTTGGTTGGATTTGGTGAACTGGATCGTGCTTCGGGGGCATCAACGGAGTCCTTCTTGGAACCCGATGGGCAGTTGATCGATGTGTTACCGATCAAGGTGGGTGATCTGGACGACGATGCCTCGATCACGTGGACGACCAAGGCGACTTCGGCGGCGGGAGGTGTCTTGGTTGCCGAGCTCGACTTTGGGAAATCCTCGACTTCGGTCGATGCAATCACTGCGGACAACACCGCGAGGGCGATGGTTCCACCTCGGCCCGATGTCCCCGTCCGTTTGATCGCGGGCCCCGGATCGGAACCTCGTTTAGAGGATGAGGTGGACTCGCCAGAGGAAACGTCCGCGGATGCCGGGCTGTTCTTTTTGCGGAGCGTCCTGCAGTCGATTCCGACATTGAAGTTGATTGATGAGGATGCCGAGTTGCCGCCCGGCGGGTTGACCGTTTGGTTTCGCCCGAACGAGGCACTGACGGAGTTACCGAGCGGGCCTCTTCTGGTGCTTTCGCCGCAGTCCGATGGTCCGGAAGTCGACGGTGCACCGGCGTGGACCGTTGGCGAAACACTCGAGTCGCCCATCGTTGCCAAAACCAGCGAAAGTTCGGCGTTGATGCGGCACGTCCGCATGACCAACGTTACCTTGGGTGCGTCGCGAAGTCTGACGGCTCCAGAGAATTTTGGCTTGATCGAACCGCTTGTTGAAACCGCGACCGATGACATCGTCGCGATGTCCATCGAGCGGATGGGCGATGCGGCGGGTGATCGAATCTTGGTCCTTTCGACCGAGCTTGGATCCAGCGACTTTCCGCTGCGAATTGCGTTCCCCGTCATGATGACGAATGCGGTCAATTGGTTTACCGGCCGCGATGCCGAATGCCCGACGCCGCTGCGAGCCGGCGTCGCCGGCGAGACAAGTGTCTCTGGTCAGCCGGGGTTTCGGCTTTCCGGTGAGCAAGTCGCCGTCACGGCATTCGGTCAAACCGTCGGTGAAACGCTGGCAACAATCGAAGAAGATCAAATCGCATTCTCGGCGATCCCGCGCACCGGTCTGGCGAAAGTCATCGATGCGGGTTTCGTACCGGCTACGGACACAGAAACTGCCATCGCGGACGTTCCAGGCGGATGGGTCGCGATCAACTTGTGCGACGCGACGGAGAGTGACACACGCATTGCTGAGTCGGATCGCGAAGCCGCGCCAGTCCATTTTGCGACCGGTTCGTCGCCATGGTTTTATCTCGTCATGGCTGCACTCGGTTTGATCGTTACCGAGTGGGCTTTGTTCCAACGTCGAATCGTCGAGTAATCGTGATGGGAGCGAACCGTTTAGCATGATTTGGATGCGACCCGAAGCGTTGTGGTGGCTTTTACCCGCGTTGCTGGTGGTGACGTGGTTTCACCTTCAGTCCTTGGCGGAATTCTCGCCGGCGCGTCGTTGGATCGCGACGGTCCTCCGCACACTGGTTGTCATCTTGGTCGTCATTTCGGCTTGCGGTCCGGTCCGCACGATCCCGACACAAGATGCAACGGTGGTGGTTGCGGTCGATCGCAGCGAGAGCATTGACGATGCCGCTCGTGAAGTGGCGAACGAGATCATCGAAGAATTGACGACGGCCAGTGAGCAGTATTCGAACGTGAACTTGCAGTTCTTGCCGTTCGATGAGCAACCGGGAATCATCACGGAGACTTGGAATGCCAAACCGCAAGCGGATGCATCGGGCGAAGCGGCAGGCGTGAACGGAAACGATGGCACTGAGCAAGACGACATCGAGTCCGACAGTGCCGCAACTGGCACAGACGATGCGGACTCCGAAAGCGACCGTGCTTCCGTCGGCGGCGGTTCAGATCCATTGACGGGCGGTATTTCGAAAAACCTCGCTTTTGAAAACGCGCCGACCTCGGGAACAAACCTCTCCGCCGCCCTTCAGGCCGCCGCCGCATCGGTGCCTCCATCACGGGTCGCGCGGGTGCTATTGCTGAGTGATGGAAATGACAACTCTGGCGTTGACCCGGTCTCGACGGCCGGTGAGATTGCGGCAGCCGACAGCGGTCGAGCCGCCGAGGTCACCGCAATGCCTTTGCCGGGACGCATCAAGCCCGAAATTCAAGTCACGCGTGTCTCTGCTCCCGCATCGGTCCGTCGCGGTCAACCGTTTTATGTCGAAGTCGTCGTGACCTCCAACCGAGACGGGAAAGGGACCATCGATCTCTTTCGCGGCGATGTTCGGATCGACACCGGCAAGACGGAGTACGAAGTCAAGAAAGGTGAGACCCGCTTTCGATTTCGCCAAATGATCGATGGCCCGAAGCAACAGGTGTTCGCCGCGCGGGTGCGAGGTTTCGAGGACAGCTTGCTGGACAACAATGAAGCGTCCGCGGTCGTTCACGCATCGGGTCGACCACGTGTGCTGTGGATTGATACGGATGTGGATGCGACCGATTCCATCCGGTGGGCGCTCGATGAACAGTCGGTTGATATCGAAGTGCGACCGCCGGAGGGCATTCCGATCAACTTGACGGAGCTCGAAGCGTTCGAGTGCATCGTTTTGTCCAATGTGCCGGCGACGTCGATTTCGATGCGGCAGATGGATCTGATCCGATTGTATGTTGAACAACTCGGCGGCGGCTTGGTGATGGTGGGCGGTGATCAGTCATTCGGTCTCGGCGGATACTATCGAACGCGTATCGAAGAGATTTTGCCGGTCCGCAGCAACTTCGATAAGGAACGCGAGCAGCCGTCGCTGGCGATGATGTTGGTGATTGATAAGAGTGGCTCAATGGGCGGCGAAAAAATCGCATTGGCTCGCGAGGCCGCCATCGCGTCGGCGGAATTGATCGGGCCGAAAGACTTCCTGGGTGTCATTACGTTTGATGGGGATTCGTACCTCGTTTCGGAGATGACGTCCGGTTCGGCACGTGGTCAAATCATCGACTCGATTGCATCGATCGAAGCTTCCGGTGGCACCAACATGTATCCCGCCATGGAGATGGCGATCGAGCAACTTGCGGGGACACCGGCAAAGCTGAAACACGTGTTGCTGATGACCGATGGGATCTCGAGTCCGGGAGATTTTCAAGGCGCGGCCGATGAGATGGCGGCGTCTCGGATCACGCTTTCCACCGTCGCGTTAGGACAAGGTGCCAGCGAAGCTCTCTTGGAAGAGCTCGCCGAAATTGGCGGCGGACGATATTACTTTTGCGAAGATCCTGCCGCGGTGCCGCAAATTTTCGCCAAGGAAACTGTCGAGGCCGGTGGATCGGCGATCAATGAGTTGCCGTTTGTTCCTCAGTCGATCCGGCCGACCGAAGTCCTGGCCGGGATTGATTTGGAGACCTCGCCTTTTCTGCTCGGTTATGTCATGACCCGCCCGAAACCGACGGCCGAGTTCATTTTGGCGTCGGAAACGGGCGACCCGTTATTGGTTTGGTGGCGATACGGATTGGGGGTCTCGGTGGCGTTCACAAGCGACGCGAAGAACCGTTGGGCCGGTGAGTGGTTGTCTTGGCCCGACTTTGGACGTTTCTGGGCTCAGGTGTTGCGGCATGCGATGCGAAAACAGGATGCCGGCGGGCTGGCGGTTTCGATCACTCAAGAACATGGAACGGCGACCGTTCAAATGGACGCGATCGATGACACGGGCAATTTTCAGTCCGACCTGCAGTCGCGTCTCACGCTGATCGGCCCTGATTTGAAACCTCAGTCCTTCGAGATGCCGGTGGTCGCCCCGGGGAGATACCAGTGGGAAATCCCGATCGATTCGCGTGGCACGTATCACCTTGATTTAGCTGCGGCATCGCCCGATGGCACCGTGCGCCGCACGCAACGTGGCATCACGGTGGGTTATCCGGATGAATTGCGTTTGCTGCCCGTCGATGCGGAGAAACTGACATCGATCACGGAGGCTGGAAAAGGTGTTTCGCAGGCCATCTTGAGGGCGAATCCCGATGCCGAGTCGGAAACCGACGACGTTCAAGAAGACCCGTCCAATGGCGATTCGGTCTCCGGCGAGGGCTACCGGTTCGATGCCGAAGCTTACTTGGCGGCCGAAACCGCCTTCGCAAGGCGGCCTCAGGCACTATGGGCGTGGTTCCTGGCGGCGGCGGCGGGTTTGTTTGTCGCGGATGTGGCCGCGAGACGGATCTTCGTTTGAGCTGGGCCACGATCTTGCGTGACCGCTCGCGAGTACACGAAAACTCCTCCGTTAGCATTCAGATTAAAGGGGGCTGGGGGCGCGTTAAGTATCCACTAACGGGGCTGATGTTGATGTCGATCGGGAAAGTTTACCGGCACGCAATTCGTAGCCATTTTTCGGGGCGACGGGTCTTTTTTTAAGGCGAATCGTGCCCCCCATTTGATAACATGTCGTGACCTAAACCTCGGGGAGTCAAATATGCTGGAACAAAAGATCGCTGACGTTCGATTTCGTCTTCGCACTGCCGCCGCAACTCGTTGGGCGATGGCTGGCGGATTGATCGGGCTGGGTATGGTCCTGCTCGCATTGATTGTCGTTCTTTTCAACGGACAAACGCTCTCGTTCGCGCAAAGTGCGATCCTGTGTGTGATTCCGATGATCCTTGGAATCGTAGGTTGCCTCACCGGAGGAGCGATTCAAGTTTCCGATCAGCAAGTCGCTGCGTTGATCGATGATCACGGATCGTTGAAAGATCGCGCCGCAACGATGCTGCACCTCAGTTCGAACAAGCAGAACGACGCGACGTCCTCATTGGGCCGCCTGCAGGAAAAGGAGTCAGCTCCGCACATCGCATCGGTCGAGCCCACCGAATGTGTCCAGATCTCACCTGGTAAGACGCCTCTTCGTCTCGCCGCTGGCCTGATGCTGGCGATTGCAGCAACGTGGACTCTGGGATTCATGCGAACTCCGCGAGTCAGCGCGTCATCAACTCCGTCGATTGCCAACATGCAAGCGGCGGGTCTCGCCGAATCCATGCTGCCCGAGCTGGAAAAGATGGCCGAAGAGACCGAGATCCCTGAGATCGAAGAGTTGTTGCAAGAGCTTCGTGAGCAGATCGAGTCACTGGATGAAGAAGCAGAGGACTCCGCCGACGTGATGGCAAAGCTGTCCGAGATGGAACAAGCCATCGCGGAAGCTCGCGAAGCGATGAATATCGCACAGACCGACGCTGAGATGAAATCAATCGCCGAGGCACTCAGCCCCAGTGAGATGATGCGAGAAGCTGCCAATGCAATGGAATCGCAGAAGTACGACGATGCCGCTTCCGAGTTGGATAGCATTGATCCAAAGTCGATGAAGGATTCGGAGCGACGCGCCGTGGCCAACCGACTGAAGAAAATGGTTGCTTCGATGTCATCGTCAAACAAGCCGATGAGCAAACTGTCGAAGATTGCCGGCGAGCTTGCGGAGGCAATGGAAAAGAAAGATGCGTCGGAGTGCAAGAAGTGCCTTGGCAAGTTGGCCGGTCAGTGCAAGAACCAATCCGCTTGCAAGAAGTGCGGCCAGTGCATGGCAAAGCAGCTGAGTCTGTTGTCTCAGTGCAAAGGGCAGTGCCGTGGGCAATGTGATTCACCGTTCGCCAAGAAGTCGAATTCGCCAAGTCAAAAGGCCGGTTCGGCTGCATCCGGCGAAGCCACCGGAGAAAATACCGAACGTGCCGACGTCGGCTATGACCGGCAAGAAGTCACCGGTCAGATGGGCAGCGAGGGTGACAGCGATACGGAAACGATGACCAGCCCAGAAACCGAGGCAACGGCGTCTCGCGGTTACACGGCGAAGTACAACGATTTCCGAAAGGCCGCCGAAGAGGTTTTGGAAAACGAACCGCTTCCGCAGAGTCACCGTCAAACTGTACGTGACTACTTCGAGTCGATCCGGCCGTCGAATGAAGAGGCTTCGACGATCGACAGCTCTTCGGCCGAGTAGGTTCCGGGAATTGTCTTCGACGCGGTCGTGAATGTACCTGCGGAAATTCGCACCGCGTTGTTGGAACCCTATCGGATCCGCAACGCCATTCCCGCA
>JBCBOO010000012.1:0-48658 GCA_039821235.1 Planctomycetota bacterium | reverse complement strand
GTCCACGATGCGCGACGTCTCTTTCCAATCCGCATCTTTCACGGTGAACGTGATCAGCCCGCCAAAGCCTCTCATCTGTGCCGCAGCGATGGCGTGGGTCGGATGGCTTTCCAGCCCGGGGTAATAGACGCGTTCGACGCGCGGATGTGACTCGAGAAAGCGTGCCAGTTTCAAACCGTTGTCGTTCTGACGCTGCATTCGCAGCTCAAATGTCTTCAAGCCGCGCTCGAGTAAATAGAGATTGTGTGGCGAGTTGATGTTACCGAGGATGCCACGGAGCTTGCGAACGGGCTCGAGTTGTTCTCGACGGCCGCAAAGAACGCCTGCCAGCAGATCGTTGTGACCGCCAAGGTACTTCGTCCCCGAGTGAAGGACGTAGTCGATGCCATACTCGACGGGGTTCATGTTCAAAGGCGTCGCGAGTGTCGCGTCGATCAGCGTTTCGACTTCGTTTGCCTTGCCGACGGCCGCGAACTTTTCCAAATCGATCACGGAGAGGTGCGGATTGGTCGGTGATTCACTGACCAGCATCTTCGTTCGGTCGTTGATGGCGGCTTCCATGGCGGCGTAGTCGCCGGTTTTGACTTGCCGGGTAACGACTCCAAAGCGGGACAAGTGTTTCGCGCAGAATTCACGGCTGCGATGGTAACACTGATCGAAGAAAACGATCTCGTCACCGGAGGAGAGTTTCGTCATCAACAGGCCGACGATCGCAGCCATTCCGGTGCCGTAGACGATAGCGTCTTCGCATCGTTCGAGCGCGGCAATCTTTGCCTCGACGCTCCGCTCATTCGGATTGCCGTACCGGCCATACTCTTCCCGCTGTTCTTCACCACGGACGAACCGCATCAACTCATCAGTCGACTCGAACGTGAACGTGGCCGCGGTGTAGATCGGCGTCGTGATGCTGCCCGAATCTTTCTGTCGCTTCTCGCCCGCGTGGACGCACTGGGTCGAAAGATCGGCGGGACGTGGCGAGGGTTCGCTTGAGGTTGGCACGTCGTGAGAGGGCGAAGCGTTCGCTTCCCCAAGAGTTTGCTTGGTTCGCATGGCTCTTTAGCAGAATGGCTGCAAGTGGCCTTAAATCCCGTAAACACAATTCGAGCGAGTGTTTCACTCGTTTTGTCACTAACGCTAGGTTAGCCCGCCGCGTTAGAATTCACAAGCGAAAACCAACCCAGGCGTCGAGCCGTTGCCACCACCGGCCCCAATGAGCCGCATGACCTCTTCATCTACCCAAGTTCGTTCGCATGCCCCCCGTGTGTGCCTACCGGCTACGCAAGCTGCAACGCCAAGCGGTAGATGGCGATTCAGCTTACCGCGATACCGCTCACTGCTCGCGATGGGTGGACTATTGGCCCTCTTGCTGATCTCCCCCCGTGGACTGACCGCTGACGAAAAGGCGGTTGAACAAGAACGCGTCCTGCAGTGGATTGACGACCTCAGCAGTGCCAGTTTTGCGGTACGCGAAAATGCCAGCGAGCAGTTGTTTGCACTCGGCCACTCGGTCCTACCCGACTTGCACGTGGCACTGCGGCAGAGCACTGATGCCGAGCAGCGAGAGCGGCTGGAAAAGATCACGACGGTGCTGGCGGAACAGAGTCTTGATTTGAGGATTCAGCAGTTTCTCGAGGGCGACCTCCGTCAGCTCGAAAACTGGGATCGAATGGAAAAGTGGTTCGGAGACTCGCCGCGCATCCGCGAGCTGTTTGTCGATTTGTATCGTGACCATCCGGTCCTGATTCGATCGCTGGACGGAAACACTCGAGATCTCTCCCAAGGATTGCAAAGTGTCAGCCAGCAAATCAGCAATCGCGGGATCACCGTTGCAAGGATCTCTCCCCGGCGAGACCTCGTCGCGATGCTGCTGCCGATGATGCAGCCGGACTACAAACCGGAGACACGGTTCGACATTCTGGTGCTGACCAGTCTCAGGGGTATCCGAGGCGACGAGCTAGACGAGGACCCGGCGTTCGGCCAGCCACTGCGCAAGATGGTGGGCTCGTGGATGAATCAGAGCAGCCTCAGTATTCGTGAGGGGGTTTTGGATTTGGCGCTCGAATGGGACTTGGACAATGCCCTGGAATTGGCCAAGGCAACCCTTTCAATGCGACCGCCTCCCAACTTGCTTTGCCGTTGCATCCAAGCGATCGCCAAGCTGGGTTCGCGCGAAGATGCGCAGCTCCTGGGCCCGTTTCTCGACTCACGTGACGAGATCTTCCGACCTCGTTACGTCAGCAACCGGGGCGGTCAGCTGCAGGTCGGTGATGTCGCCGCGGCCGCCATCGCGAAGCTAAACGAGGTGCCGATGACCGAAATCGGGTTTGCGGTCGACGCCGCCGATGAAGTGGTGGGAGTCAGCTATGGCGAATTGATTATTCCGGCCACGAAACAAGCCGACGAACCCACGGAATCTCCGCGTCTTGAATTCACAGACGACGAGAAATCATGGATGAGCCGGCTCGGAATTCCGGCGGAAGATATTCTTAAAATGGCCGAGAAAGAACGAGCGGATCGAATCCGGTTGATTCGGGAGTTCTACCTGGAAAATCGGCGGCGAGATGCGCAGCGCGACGAAATCCACGCCGCTGCAAGAGAGCTGCTCACGGAGCCAGGTGAAGCAGCAAAACCGGATGCGTGATTCAGCCCGCTGATTTCACGAGCTTACTGAGTCGGCTCTTGGAGCGTGCGGCGGTGTTCTTGTGGATCAGGTTCTTCGCAACGGCCTGATCGAGTCGCTTTGTCGCAATGCGAAATTCGCTTTGTGCGGTGCCGCTGTCACCCGCCTCAACCGCTTCGCGGACGCGACGGATCTGGGTGCGCATTCGGCTGCGGAGGGTTCGGTTGTGCTGGCGTCGCTTTGCGTTCTGACGCAGCCGTTTCTTCGCACTGGCTGTGTTTGGCATTTCGAGTGAACGTTCGAGTTCGGTGACTGTCTGTAAAATGGTCCGTTTTCGGGCCGCGTAGTATGGCGAGGCCTAGTTTGACTGTCCAGACGTAATTCCGCGGCCCGTCCTGGCTACTTCGGCCGAGGACGTTGGGGTACGCTTAATTGCATGAAACCCATGGTGTACTTGATCGGCGCAGGACCGGGCGATCCCGAACTTTTGACCCTGCGCGGGGCGCGGTGCCTGCGAAGCGCCGACGTGGTGCTTTACGACGGCCTCAGTAACGCCGAGTTGCTCGGCCTGGCCCCCCAAGCAGAACCCATTTGTGTGGGAAAACACGGTCAATCTCGCATTTGGAGGCAAGACGAGATCATTGACGAGATGCTTCGGCATGCCCGTCAAGGGAAGACCGTCGCGCGGCTCAAAGGCGGCGATCCAGCCGTCTTCGCGCGGACAGCCGAGGAAGTTGATGCGCTCAAACAGGCCGGCATCGGCTATGAAGTCATCCCGGGAATCACGGCGGCGTTGGCCGCGGGCTCCTACGCCGGCATTCCGATCACGCATCGCGGAATCGCCTCCGCGGTCGCATTGGTCACCGGACACGAGGAACCGGGAAAAAGCGAATCTGCACTCGACTGGCAAGCACTCGCGAAATTTCCCGGAACGCTGGTCATCTACATGGGTGTGACCACTGCGAGACGGTGGACGGAGGCCCTTCGCGAGGGCGGCATGGATCCATCGACACCGGCGGCTCTGGTCCGGCGTTGCAGTTTGCCCGACCAGCAGATCATTCGATGCCGCCTGGATGAGGTCGCGGATCGACTGACGCCCGCGAGCCGTTTTCGGCCTCCCGTCATCGCGCTGGTCGGACCGGTGTGCCGACTGTCTGATGTCAATGTCGGTGCGGCGGCGGCCCAAGGTTTGGACCGTGATTCGCCCGCCGGTCAGGCACTGCCATTGGCCGGACGAAGTGTCTTGGTCACGCGTCCCGCCGAGCAAGCGACGGAGATGGCCGACCAAATTCGCCAGCTCGGCGGGCAACCCATCGTTTCGCCCGCCATCGAAGTCTCGCCCCCCGATTCTTTCGAGTCCCTTGACGCTGCCATCGCATCCCTCGCGAATCAGACGGACCTGGTGTTTTGCAGCGCGAACGGCGTGAGGCATTTCTTTGCGAGACTGAAACAGCTGGGACGGGACGGTCGTGCGTTGGCCGGAGTTCGTGTCGCCGTGATCGGTGAAAGGACTGCCTCCACCCTCGAGCAACATGGAATTCTCGCGGATCTCTGTCCCGGTGATTTTCGATCGCGTTCGTTGGCCGATGCGTTCCTGGAAGACGACGTCCCGATCGAGACCCGGTCGATCCTGATCGTCCGCGCGAACCGCGGAAGCGATGAACTGCATCGGCGTCTGAGCGCGGCGGGCGCAAAAACACGCGAGGTCGTGGCATATCAGAACCGCGATGTGGTCGAACCGTCGGAAGCGGTCGGTCGCGCACTGAGTTCTGGAAGCATCGACTGGATCACGGTGACGAGCAGTGCGACGGCGGCAAACTTGCATCGACTGTACGGCGACGCGCTCTCACAGGCTCGGCTTGCGGCCATCTCGCCGATCACCGCACAGGTACTGCAAGACCACGGTCTGGCGGTCGATGTCGTGGCCGAACCCTACACGATCACTTCGATGCTCCAACAAATTGCGGAAAAACCATGATCCCCAAGCGTTACCGTCAAATGCATGACGATCACCCGGCGTTCATGCAGGCTTATGAATCTCTCGGCGAAGCGGCACGAAAGTCGGGCCCGCTGTCGGACCGGGAAGTCGCCCTCGTCAAATTGGCGATCTCCTTGGGTGCCGGATTGGAAGGGGCCGCCCACTCGCACTCGCGAAAGGCCCTCGAAGCGGGTTGCAGCGAAGAAGACCTGCGTCATGTCGCGATGCTCAGCGCCCCGACGATCGGATTTCCGACCATGATGCGTGCCAAGTCCTGGGTCGAAGATGTCATCGACAAGAACGTCAACGAGAAGAACCGTGCGGATGCCACAGGGTAAGCGCCGCGTCTTAGGGGTCGTGCTTTGCGGCGGTCAATCACGGCGCATGGGCCAAGACAAGTCGATGTTGAAGGCCGCCGGTGGCCAGTGTTTTCACCAGCTTGCCGCCGATCGACTGGCGCAACTCTGCGAACAGGTGGTCTTGTCGGTCGCCCACGAACAGACCATTGTCAGTCGCTACAAACTGCTTACGGACCCACGCGAGTCGTTCGGCCCCATCACCGGGATCGCGCAAGCCTTGCGATACGCGAAAGCCAACGGTTACGCGGCGTGTTGTTTCAATCCCGTCGACACCCCCGACCTGAGTGTCAACGAACTCCGGCAACTCATCGAAAGCCATGATCGTGCCCCCGGCCACCTTGTCTGTGCGGTCAATGATTCAGACGCAGACCGACTCGAAACGTTGATTAGCTTGGTTCCGACGACTTGCCTGCATCACTTTGAAGAAGCAATCGCCGACAAGTGCTATCGGCTGCAAAGTGTGTTTCGCAGTGTCACGCAACTCACCTGTGTCACTTTGCCAGCGGCGGCATGCAAGAACATCAACACCCCTGAACAACTCGCACCTTGGATGAAACCCCATGCCGGCCACTGACTCAGCGATGCGATTTGAAAACCCCGACGATGCAATCGAGGCGCTGGCGAAACGGTTGAAACGTCCGTCAGACACCGAAGCCTGCGGAAATCCCCTCGGACGCGTACTGGCAAAACCCATTGTCGCCGATCGTGATTCCCCTGCCGCGAATGTGTCTGCGATGGACGGTTACGCCGTTCGTCTCGCGGACCTGGTTGCCGGCCAAGTGTTTCCAGTCACCGCACAGTGCACGCCCGGATCCGAGACGCCGCCGCTGGGTACGATGCCGGTCGTTCAGATCTTTACCGGAGCTGTGGTTCCTGATGACTTTGATACCGTGATCAAACGCGAGGACACGATAGAAACGGAGGGTCAGGTGCAGTTCCCAGCGAAGACGCTGCAGACGCTTTCGCGCGGCGACAACATCCGGCTGGCGGGTGAAAACGCACCGGCGGGCAGCGAAGTGCTCGCTGGCGGTCTCAAGATTCATGCCGCGGCGATGGCCGGCCTCGCGAATTTCGGGGTCACCGATGCAACCGTCTATCGGCAGGTTCGGATTGCGATTTTTACCACCGGTGATGAAGTCGTGCCCCCGGAAACGAGCCAGCTTGAGCCATGGCAATTGCGAAACAGTAACCAAGTCGCTCTCGCCGCTATGCTTTCGCAAGAGCCATCCGTCACGGTGACGACGGTGCGTCACCGGGAGGATGACCGTGCGGCTCTGGAGGAAACCATGGCAGCGGCAGTGGCCGAAAACGACACCGTGGTGATGACCGGCGGCGTCTCCAAGGGCGACTATGATTACGTCCCCGAGGTGATCGAAACGGTCGGCGGCACACGCGTTTTCCACGGGCTGCCGATTCGGCCCGGCAAGCCGATTTTGGGGGCGACGACCGAGACAGGAAAGCTGATTCTGGGATTACCCGGCAATCCGGTGAGCGCCACGATCAACTGCCATCGATTCTTGCTGCCCCTGCTGCGGTACCAAAGCGGGCAGTCCGAGTGGGCAGATCGACCGGCGATGATCGAACTGACGCAACCGCCGCGCAAGTCGATCCCGCTGCACGCGATGCTACTCGTTCGCAGGTTTGACGGCGGAAAAGCCGAACTGGTCGCATCCAAGGGCTCCGGCGACCTCGTCGCACTCAGCAACAGCGACGGCTACGTCAGCGTGCCGCCATCGGAACAACACGTCGGGCCATGGCCTTTTTTCCCTTGGAATGGGGGGTGAGACCCCGTGGTTGCCGAATGGCTTCGGTAAACTCAGGTGCGGCCGGCAGCAATGCGCCGTTGAAACGTAGGATGAGTTTTTCCCATTCGAATATGTCATGCCTGAAATGCCCGATCAGTCGTCGTCCGATTCGCAACCGCGAGATGAGGTCGCCGCTTGGGTCGATGCCCTCCAGGAGGGCGACGCCGAAGCCACAGAAAAGCTCTGGGAATTCTGCTTGCCAAGGCTGCTGAGGTATTCGAAAAACAAGCTCCCGCCACACCTTCGGCGCGTTCTTGATGAGGAAGACGTCGCGCTGAGTGCCTTCAAGAGTTTCTGCATTCGAGCCGCGGACGGCAGTCTGGGAGAGATCCACGACAAGGATCAGCTCTGGAAATTGTTGCTGTGTATCACCAGCCGAAAAGCCAGCGGATACCTGCGTCACCAGACTCGCCAAAAAAGAGGTGGCGGATTAGTGGGCGGAGAGTCAACGTTCCTTCCGGGAGATGGATCGGAAGCCTTCGCAGGGATTGAGGGGGTCGCCGACAGTGCCGCGTCACCGGCAATGCTGGCCGAATTCCAAAACACCTGTGAAAACCTGCTCGAACAGCTCGACGACGACGTTCTGCGTACCGTGGCCATGTTGCGACTCGAAGGCTACAGCGTTAACGAAATCGCCGAGCGAATGGACTGTGCAAAACGGTCCATTGAGCGGCGGCTAAATTTAATCCGTGCCATCTGGGAAAACGCGGCGAACAACGTTTCCGACGATGCCGCACAACTGGAAGACTCACCAAAAGATCTCGAATGAACGCTCCGACGCCACCACGACCCAAGCCAGCGACAGAGAGCCATCTGGACGACGAGCTTTCGATCGAGTGGCTGCGAAGGATTGAGGACGTTTGTTCAAAATTCGAAAACCTGCCGGCTTCCCAACGGCGAATCGACACTCACCTCGAGGGCTTTTCGGGCGCCGCCAAAGAACGTTTGACGCAGGAACTGATCGCCGTCGACCGTGAACTCCGGCAACGAGAGGGTTTACCGGAAGACGAATCACGTTACCAAGCTTACGGGCACGACTCGTCACGCGATCTTCCCGGTTCGAACTCCGCTCGACCCGCGTCGGAAACGGAAGTCGAACTGCCCACGTCGAAACGATTTGAGTTCTTGCAGCGGATCGGCAGCGGCGGCATTGGTCAGGTTTGGCGTGTCTTTGATCACGAGGCGCTTCGTCCCCTTGCGATCAAAACGTTGCACACGCACCTGAACGAAGAGCCTCTGGCGCACGAACGATTTCGTCGCGAAGCCATTCTGACCGGAACGCTTCAGCATCCCGGAATTCCGCCGATCTATGATCGAGGCAATCTCGAGGACGAGACGCCGTTCTTTTCGATGAAGTTGGTCGAGGGGCAAACGCTCGCCGAAATCTTGCGTCATCGACAAACCCCGGCCGCCGCCCGGTCGAATCTCATTCAGGTCTTTCAAAGCATCGCGCAAACGGTCGCCTACGCGCATAACCGGAAGGTAATTCACCGCGACCTCAAACCACACAACATCATGGTGGGTGCTTTTGGTGAAGTACAAGTGATGGATTGGGGCTTGGCAAAACGTCTCGGAGATCGCGATCTCGTTGAAACGGAATCAAAGCAGCCGACCGATCCGGATGCGGACACCGACCACGGCACTTCCGTTGCACCCATCGCGAAGCCGAATGGCTCGCGTTACGTTTCGGATTCGACTCCGTTCAACAGCCACCTGACAACCAGTGGGGATGTGGTCGGAACCCTGGGCTACATGTCACCCGAGCAAGCTCGCGGGGACATCGATGCGGTGGGGCCTCGCGCCGACGTGTTTAGCTTGGGTGTGATCTTGTTTCAGATCATCTGCGATCGGCCGGTGTTTGATTCTCGCAAACGTAACATCTTGCTCCAGCAAACGTGCGACGGTGATGTTTCGCGTGCGATGGAGTGCCTGGAGACCTCGGATGCGTCACCCGACCTGATCAAGCTCTGTCGCGAGTGCTTGAACCCCGATCCAAAGGAAAGACTCGCCGACGCCGGCGTCGTCGCGATGGCGGTCTCAGAGTTTCTTTCCGGTTTCGAACGTCGATTGCGTCAAGCCGAAGTCGATCGTGCGAGTGCGGTCGTCCGGAGCCAGGAGATTCGTAAGCGTCAAACATGGACACTGGGCCTGGGGTCGTTGGTTGCGATCATCGGTGTACTGACGCTGATTTTTATCGCCAACCAACTCGTAAAGACCCGTGCACTCGCCCAATCGGAACGGGAGGCGAGAACTCGCGCGGAAATCGAAGCCGAAACGACGGGTGAAATCAACACGTTCCTCGAGACGGTGCTCGCGTCCGGTTTGCCCGAACATCAAGGCCCGGACGTCAAACTCATCGAAGTACTCGATGACTTGATCCCTCAACTCGACGGCAAGCTCCGCGATCGTCCGCAAGTGGAAGCCCGAATCCGTCACACCGCGGGAGCGTCCTATCGTTGGCTCGATGACTTAGATGCCTCTGAAAAGCAACTCCGTTTGGCACTGGATGCCTATGAGCGAGCCGGGATGGGAAAAACGATGAGTGCCCTGCTGACACAAGACCGCTTGGCGGGAACGCTTCGGTCCCGTGACGAGGGGAACGACATCCGGGAAGCGATCACCATTCGTAAGCATGTCCTGAGAGAAACGGAAGCGATACTGGGGCCGAATAATATCGAGACGATTCGCTCCATGAACAACCTTGCACTCACGATGGTCGAGGGGGGTCAACTGGATGAAGGCGAAGCGATTCTTCTCGATGCGATCTCTCGCGGGAAGCAGTGCGCGGCGTTCGATGAGACGGACCGCATCGGCATGGTACTTAACCTCGGTGACCTCGAATCAAAACGAGAGAGTTGGGACAAGGCAGAGTCACTTTACAAGGAAGTCCTTTCGAGTCCTGACGCGGACATCGACACGTTGAGCAACGCGCTCTTGCAATTCGGAATGATGTGCGACGAGCTTGATCAGTACGCCGAGGCCGCCGAATATTACCGCAAGGCCTTTGAGAGCCGTTCAGAGTATCTGGGGAAAGAGAGTTTTCTGACACTGTCCGCCTGGCGAAAGCGAACGCGTTCCCTGACGAAAGCGAAACTTCACGAGCAAGCCCTCGAAGCGGCTCTCGAGAGCGAACGTCTGCATATCAAAGCGGACTGGTGGTTTGCGTCCGGAACGGTACTAGAAGCTCGGCTTTTGCAAGCCGAAAATCTCGCGGCGTTGAACCGAGTTGATGAAGCAAAGCGATCGCTGGAAGAAACGGTTTCGCGTTTCAAGGAAAACCGCGGCACCGACCACGAATACACCCTCGCAGCGGTCAAACAGCTCGAAGAGTTGATGTCGAGCGAATAGCAGACTCGAAATCCACCTCTGGGGCTTCAAGCAAGCGTCCTGCCCCGCTACGACGAAGAGACTACACTGGAGTCCGGTCAACCGTTCTCTCTTTCTCGCTCCTAGGACGCCTCGATGATTCGTCTCGATCGCTTCTTCATCCAGCTCCTTGTCTGCTCACTCGCGATCGCAGCCGTCGCTTCTGGATCGCTGTGTGCGCAAGACGCGACCGATGCTCCGGCTCGGCCGAACATCGTCTGGATCATGTCCGAAGACAACTCGGCGGACTACTTGCGACACTTTGATCCCGCGGGTGCACCGGCTCCCAACATCGAGGCACTCGCGAAGAACGGCGTGACGTTTGACCGAGCGTTCTCCAACGCACCCGTGTGTTCTGTCGCACGGACGACACTGATCACGGGCTGTTATGCGCCTCGCATCGGGACTCAATTCCACCGAAAACACGTTGCCGTTCCGATGCCGAAGGGACTGAGGATGTTCCCGGCGTACCTGCGTGAGGCGGGATACCACACGACCAACAATGACAAAGAAGACTACAACGCGGTGAAAGGATCTGACGTGTGGAGCGAGTCGGGACGCGACGCCCACTGGAGAAATCGTCCCGATCCAAAGATGCCTTTCTTTCACGTCCGCACGTTCAAGGACTCGCACGAAAGTCGTCTGCATTTCAAACCCAAGGCGATGGAGCAACCGAACAAGACTGACTCCGATGATGTACAACTCCAACCGTATTTTCCAGACACACCCACCTTTCGATACACGCGTGCCCGCTACCACGACCAGATCGGCATCATCGACCAAAAGGTCGGAGAGCTGGTCGAGGAACTTCGCGAAGACGGGCAGCTTGAAAACACCTTCGTCTTCTACTTTGGCGATCATGGAGGTGTATTGCCACGCTCGAAAGGCTATGCGTATGAGTCTGGGCTGAACGTGCCACTGGTGGTTCGCATACCGGAACGTTTTCGTGATCTCGCGGGCCGAGAATTGGGCTCACGCACGAACGGCTTTGTCGAGTTCGTCGACTTTGGTCCTACCGCACTCAGTCTCGCCGGAGTCGACCAGCCGGAGGGAATCGATGGTCGTCCGTTCTTGGGCTACGAAGCGGATCCCGACCGCGTCGACGACCGCGATGAGACGTTTGGTTATGCCGATCGCTTTGACGAAAAGTATGACTTGGTGCGAACGCTGAGGATCGGGAAGTGGAAATACATGCGCAACTTTGAGCCGTTCTATCCCGATGGGCTGCAAAACAACTACCGCTACATTGCGCTCGCCTATCAGGAATGGCGCGAGCTGAATGAAAAGGGCGAACTCGAGGGAGCAGCGAAACAGTTCTTTGAACCCAAGGCGCCGGAAGCACTTTATGACTTGGAGGCCGACCCGCATGAAGTCAACAACCTCGCCGATCGCAGCGAACATCAGGCTCGGTTGCGGCAGATGCGCGAGCAACTGGATGATCGGCTCAAGTCCATGCCCGACCTCAGCTTTGTCACCGAAGGTGTCATGGTCGACGCCGCCCTCGACAACCCGGTCGGTTTCGGCCAGTCCAATAGCGGCAACATCGCGCGTTACATCGACACCGTCAACCTTGCCTTGCTGCCCACTGAACAGGCCCTTTCGGGGTTGGAGGTTGCTCTGGATCCTGAAAAAGAGAGTGATCCCTGGGTGCGATACTGGGCCTTGGTGGCTTGCAGCACCATGGGCAAGTCCGCCGAACCACTGGTCCCTCTGATCGAAAGACTGAGGCTGGACGTCGAGCCGCTGGTGGTCACTCGCGCCGTCGAGTATCTCGCCGTCCACACGGAAGTAGAAACGTGGCCGTTCCTGCTGCGATCAATCAATCGCGCAACGATTGAACCCGAGGCACTACGGATCCTGCAGACGATGGTCTATTTGCGAGACTTCCACGACTACGAAATCAAACCCAAACAGTTCCAGTTGATTATCCCGGTGGGAAAGAAGAGCCAGCTGGAACGACGAATCGGATACCTCAACAAGTAGATCGTGGCTTGAGCTTCGTCGTGACGAGCACGACCGTTCGAGTTCAGGTCGGCGATGGAAGGGTCTGGAGAAACGTAAATTCGGCGACGACTTTGCCGTTGATCAAGTGTTCTTGAATGATCCGCTCGAGAACTTCGGGAGTGCAACTGTGATACCAAACTCCGTCGGGATACACGACGGCGATGGGGCCTTGGCCGCAAACCTGTAGACAGTTGGCTTTCGTTCGGATGACAGTCGCTTGTGGTCCCACCAGTCCAAGTTCTTTGAGTCGTGTCTTGAGAAAGTTCCAAGAGGCCAATCCCGATTCCTTGTCACAACATTTCGGCTTGGTTTGATCGGCACAGAGAAACAGATGCCGCTTGGCGGACGTGATGCCGAGTCGCTGTGAAGTTTCAGCCAGTGCTGTTTCAGCCAGTGACGTTTCAGCCAGTGACGTTTCAGGAGGCGATGCTTGCGCGGACTGCGGATCGCGGGAATCGGATGGATGCGCCATGGCGGTCAATTTTTCCATCAAGACGAGAGAGCGGATTAATTGGGCGGTCCTTTGCGAGGGGACCTTGCAGAACTGGCGAGCCTACGACACCCTAATGGGGTGTGTGGGTGAGGATTCTGTTGCCAAGATCCTAGCAGTCTCGGCGAATTGCCCTACACGTCTTCCTCTCACAAACCAATAGGAAATTCAATGTTACGTACACTCAGTGCACTCGTGCTCGCCGGATTCATGGTCTTCGCTACGACCGGCTGCGACAAAGCGCAAGAGTCTGCCGACTCGGTCGCTGACACCGCAAAAGATGCTGTCGATACCGGAGCCGAGAAGGCAAAGGACGCTGCCGGTGAAATGGCACCCGACGCCATGAAGGACACCGTTGGCGACGCTGTCGACAAGGGAGCCGACGCGACCAAAGACGGCATCGACACAGCGGCTGACGCGGTTGGCGGTGACTCGGACGAGTAATCGTCGATCTTTATTTGAAAAACCAGACCCACTCGAGTTCAGTTTGATCTTTCGAACTGAGCTTGCATGGTGTCAAGAAAATTTTGGAGCGAGGCGGCAGGCAGTTGGTTGATACCGGCGGCTGCCTTGCGTCCACCGCCGGTCGGGAACTGGCGGCAGAGTTCATCGGCGCCCGTCTTGGTTTCCAGCGGTGCGCGGACGCTGACAAGGTAGTCTCCGCTTGGCAGCAGGCTCAGCAGTGCGTGGGCTCGCGATGGATTGTCCCGAGCCAGCTGATTGCTGTAGACCCCGCTGACACGACGCGCGAAGGCGTCCTCTGGAAAAACGAATGCGGCACAGGTTGATGTCACCAGGCGCGGCTCAATCTCCGCTGCCCGCCGCATGTCGCTCTGGTATCCCGCCGACAGCGTTTCAAACGCTTGATCGATACGTATGAATTCGAACGGATCCGCGTAGGGCTGCACCTTGCGATACAGCGCCTCCGGGGCAAAGAACAAGTCTTCAAGCGTGCTGCCGTAGCCGTTGTAGTTCAATAGGGTGCCGAGTTCTTTGAGTTGTTCGAGCTTGGCTTCCGAGAGACCAAGCGGCTGTGCCGCCGAGTGGGCCGCGTCATGAAGATTGTCGCCGAAGAGCGCAGTAACGGCCCACGGCAAGTGTGCACCGTTCAAGAATTCGTTTACCAGCCAACCCGTGCACACATTGCCGTCGGTGTTGATGTGGGCGGCAAGCTGATCGGACTCGGGGATGTTGCCGGCGTAGTGATGATCAAAGTACTGAACCTCAGCCCCTTCGCCGATCAAACGAATGAGTCCGTCACGGTTCTTGTCCAGCGAGATGTCCAGCACAGTGACGCGATCACCCGCGGAGGCTTGAACTCGGCGCAGCAGTTGGATGTCTCGTTTCACTCCCGTGACGAGGGTGCTTTGACGCGGTTCGGCAAGACGCAGTTGATGCAGAGCACAGATGCCATCCGCATCCCCATTGAACACATCGAAATCGCTCACTCGCTTTCTCCGGGCAACTTGAGTCGGTGTTTATTTTGTTCGTAAAACTTGGTGATATCCAACGAAGCACGGCGTTCCTCTTCCATCAGCTGGATGCGTGCTTCCAGTCGTTCCATTCGACGGGCAAGCTGGGGAATGATCTCCTGCGTTTCATCGATCGGTGTGGGTTTTGGAACGGTCGGATATCCCAGGTGTCTTTGCAGGGCACTGAAAAGATAGAGCGGATCTTTGCGTCGATTGGCGAACGCGATTCGGCCTTCCTTGGTTTCAAACAAGAACGGTCCCTTTCCATCATCGGACCGTTTTGATTGATGAAGCTTTTCGCGATAGTACTCGCTGGACAGAAAGATCAAATCCGCGAAATCAACCAATCCGATCTGGGCTCGCAAGTCCAGGATCCAGCGACTCCATGCGTTCTCATAGGTCGGATCACCGCTGATTGCCGCCAGGCCTCGATCGTAGCTGAGTCGATTTCGGCAGAGCACTTCGAATTGGTAGAAGAACATTCCGGCCGCCGTCGCCCCTGCCATCCGGTACTTCGCCTCCGCCTCCATGATCTTGAAGGCGGTGTTCATCATGAAACGCCCCGTGTCCAACTCGCTCTGATCAATCAGAAACGTCTGGAAGGGCGTAAAGTAATGCGACAGCTGATGCATGGCCGGTCCGATCAAACCGGAATGGCGGACTTCGGTGAGCATGTAGTCCATGGCCATCGGCAACCGAGTGGTCGCCAAGATCTCGTGCGAGAGTTGCTCGAGCAACTCTTGAATCGGGAAATCACCGCCGGCTCGTTCGTGCAGCAGGCCGAACAGATGAGCTTGTTCGACGTACTCCTCCCGCTCGAGCAATGGGCCTCGGACGAACGCCGATTTGGGTGAGCGTGAAGGCATCGTGCAGAGAATCCCTCGTGGTGGGTGACCAGAAAAGCGCAACTTCGTTTTTTGGCGTTCCACTCGGAATGGCCCACGGCCGAGCGGGGGCTACCCTTCGAATTTTCCGATCACGATGCACGCGTTGTGGCCGCCGAATCCAAAGCTATTGCTCATCGCCAGTTTAACGACTCGCTTCTTGGCTTCGTTCGGGGTGTAGTTCAAGTCACACTCCGGATCGGGATCATCGAGATTAATCGTCGGGGCGATTGTTTCGGTCTCGATGGTCTTGCACAGAATGACCGCTTCGATACCGCCACTGGCTCCCAGGGAGTGACCGAGAGCACTCTTGGTGCTACTCACGCTGGTTTGATAGGCCGCATCACCAAAGACCTTTTTGATCGCGGTGGTTTCCGCTTTGTCACCCAGCGGGGTGCTGGTGCCGTGGGCGTTGATGTAATCGATCTGGTCCGGTGAGACTTCGGCGTCGGCAAGGGCGGCCGACATTGCGGCCGCGGCACCGGTTCCATGTGGATCGGGTGCAGTGATGTGTCCGGCATCGCTGGTGGTCCCATAGCCGAGCACTTCGCCATAAATGCGAGCACCGCGATTCTTTGCATGCTCGAGTTCTTCAAAGACCAACACGCCGGCACCTTCGCCGAGCACGAATCCGTCACGACCGGAGTCAAAGGGTCGGCTGGCCTTGGTGGGGTCTTCGTTACGAGTCGACAGCGCTTTCATGTTTTGGAAGGCGGCCAAACCCATTCGGGTCAGTGCCGCTTCGCTGCCGCCGGTGATGACGACATCTGTTTCATTCAGACGAATGCTGCGCAGTGCCTCGCCCATCGCGTTGGTGGCACTCGCACAAGCGGTCGCGACCGCGTAGTTCGGGCCCTTCAATCCATAGGTGATGGAGAGCGTTCCGCCGGCGGCGTTGAGCATCATTTTAGGAACGGTGAATGGGCTGACGCGCGAAGGGCCTTTTGTGAGCATTCGCTCGATCTGATTTTCGATTTCAATGAGCCCGCCGATACCGCTGCCCAAAATCACGCCGCATCGCGTGCAATCGGTGACTTCGAAATCAAGCTTGGAATCGCGAATCGCTTGGTAGCCGGCGTGCACGGCGAACTGGGTGAAGCGATCGAGGCGTTTGGCTTCGCGTGGATCTGCGACTTCACCCAAATCAAAGTCTCGCACCTCGCCCGCGAAGTGGACCTTGTAATGCGTCGTATCAACGATCGTGATCGGGCCGACACCACTCTCCCCTGCGAGCAGCTTTTGCCAAAACGTATCGACATCGGTCGCTAACGGCGTCACGGTTCCGACGCCGGTAATCACGACTCGCCGATCACCCTTGAGGATCTTCGGTGGAGCGGAATCAGAGATGGAAGTTGCGGTCATGGCTGCCTGGAACCAAATGCAAAACGTTACTAACGAAAAAAATGCCGCCGGAAACGGATTTCCATCCGGGTCGGCCGACCCGGTGACCATCCTTTTTCAAGCGGCATCGTCAATGAGTAGTCGAATTCCGTAACGACGAACGTTACGCTTCCTCGCCTTTGGCGTTCTCGATGAATTCGACGGCTTCGCCTACCTTTTGGATCTTCTCGGCGGCCTCATCCGGAATGCTGATGTTGAACTCTTCTTCGAGTTCCATCACAAGTTCGACGGTATCGAGCGAATCGGCACCCAGATCATTCACGAAAGAAGTTTCGCGACTGATTTTGTCTTTTTCGACGCCAAGTTGTTCAGCAACGATATCGACCACGCGTTCTTCGACGGTAGCCATGAGCAATCTCCAAGGGGTTATGGCGAGTAGGATCAGTATTTGAGAGTACGAAGTGCCTTCGTTCGTCGACCCGACCAAACTTGATCGGGCGGGGCGACCCGGTCAGGAGCCCCGGGCGACCGCGTTGATTCGTGGAAAAGATAGGGGAAACAAGCAAAAGGCGTCAATATGGCGGCGGGGCCCCTCAGCGTGCGCCGCCGCAGGAAAACAAGGTCCGGTTTTGCATCAGCCGGTCATGCCGCCGTCGACGACCAGCGTCTGTCCGGAAATGTATCCGGCTGCGGGGGAGGCCAGGAAAAGCACCGTGGCGGCGACTTCCTCCGGTTGGCCGACTCGCTTGGCAGGAATCGCCTTGACGACTTCATCCAAAATGCCCGCCGGCATCGACTCGGTCATTTCGCTGGCGATGAATCCCGGTGCGACGGCATTGCAGGTCACGCCACGATTGACGAGTTCCTTGCTCATGGTTCGCGTCATCCCGATCATTCCCGCCTTGCTAGCAGAGTAATTGGCTTGGCCCTGGTTTCCGATCAGTCCCGAAACGCTGGCCATGTTGATGATGCGGCCGTACTTCTTACGCCGCATGATTCCGGCGGCAGCCCGGCAGCAAACGAAGCAACTGGTGAGGTTCGTTGCAATCACACTATCCCATTCCTCGTCGCTCATCCCACGCATGGTCTTGTCGCGAGTGATGCCGGCGTTATTGACGAGAATATCCAGTCGTCCGTGGTCGTCGGCGACCTGCTTGATTGCCGCAGCGGTGGCTTCCCGATCGGTCACGTCACAGGGAACGGCGACCGCTTTCCCACCGGCGGCTTCGATTTCGTCGACCACCGCAGCTAGTTTTTCCGCATTTCGGGCGATCAAAGCGACCGTCGCACCGTTGATGGCGAGTCCGTGCGCGACGGCTTTGCCCAGCCCCTGTGAGGCGCCGGTGACGATGGCGACATGGCCGGAGAGATCGGAGCTGAGTTTGAGGTCCATTGTGGGTCTATCTCTAAGAATGGATCGAAAATAGGGTTCAGTTGCGGTGTGTCGGATCAGCCGTCGCCGAAACCATCGGTCGGCACCTTGCGAGAGATTCGCTTCAAGGTGCCTCGCAGGATGCGGCCCGTCCCGGCTTCGAGAAAGCCTTCGACTCCGTCGTCCATCATGCGTCGCACTGAAGCTTCCCACTGAACGGGCTGTGTCACCTGCCGGCTGAGCAAGTCACGAATCTCGCTCGCTGATTGATGGGGTGCCGCATCCACATTGCTGTAGACGGGAATGCGAGTGTCTTGGATCGGCATCTCCGCGAGCGCCTCGGTGAGCGCCGCGACCGCCGGTTCCATCAGCGATGTGTGAAACGCGCCGGCAACGGTCAGTGGAACAACCTTCATGGCTCCCTCCTCGAGCGCGACAGGCTCAAGTCGTTGCAGCGCGCTCTTGTGCCCACTGACGGCAATGTTGCCGGGGCAGAGCAAGTTTGCCGGGCGGAGGACTTCGCCCGCTTCTCGGACGTCCTCACAGAGTTTCGTTAGTTGTTCCAAGTCAACGCCGATCACGCTGGCCATTCCGCTTTCCACGGCATCGGCGGCGGCTTGCATGGCCTGTCCCCGGCGTTGAACGAGTCGCAATGCGTCCTCAAATTCGAGGCCACCGGCGAAGCAAACCGCCGTGTACTCGCCGAGACTCAGCCCCGCCGCTGCCGTGACGGGCGCGATTTTGTCGGGTGACTCTTTCGCCAAAACGCGGGCCGCGGCAATCCCGACCGTAAACAGGGCAGGTTGGCTGAACTCGGTTGCATTGAGCTGGTCGGCCGGACCGTCTTGGCAGAGTGCGGCGAGGTCGTACCCAAGGACATCACCGGCACGCGAAAACAAATCGCGAGCGATCTCGAATTGGTCGACGAGCCATTTCCCCATGCCGACCGCTTGCGCACCTTGGCCTGGGAAAAGAATGGCAGCAGACGAAACTTCCATCGGACGAATCAAACCTCAATGCAAACCGTGAGGGCGCGAAAGTGAAAACGAATTCAACCTCAGTCTCTGATGTTCGATTCGGCTTTTGAAGAGACGCTTGGCACCCAAGACCTTGGACGAAGCACTCGCCGAGAACACGCAAGCCCGAATCAATATCGGATACAAGCTCGACGAGCGAACCTGCACGACATTTCGGGCCGGCAACCGAGAGGGGACTCAAATCCCCGAGAGAAAATTTGCGAGATCGAGCATCGCCGGCCCGCCCGCCATTTGACGCATCGGCCATTTGACGCGAGGGACCACTCGTCAGAAACCGTGTCGGCCTCGGCCTACTCTTCGCGTGGCTGAACGACAACTCGGCCCATATAGAAGCCGCAACTCGGGCAGACGGTGTGTGTCGGAACCGGTTTGCCGCACTCACTGCAGTATCCGATCTGGCGTTTCTTCACGCGATCGTGGCTGCGGCGTTTTCCGGTTCGACTGTTGCTGTGTTTTCGCTTTGGAACAGCCATGCTGATTCAGTTGCTGGCGCAGAAGGGAATTATGAAAAATTGGCCCGGCATCGTAGAAACGACCCGCCTCATCCGTCAATCCTCGTTTCAAATTTTGTCGGCCCCAAAAACGAAACGAGACCTCACCGCGAGGCGACCAGCATCGCCAAACCACCCGAACTGGCAGCCAGATAAGTGAATTGGATCGATTCAAAACCGGCTTCCAGCATCAAGCTTTGGCAGGTCCTCAGGTCACGCACCTCGCCGTCCCGCGTCAGCAATCGAACCGATAATCGCTGCGTCACTTCGTCGATTCCGGCTTTTGATGGGCCAACATAAAGGTCGGGAATCGCTATTCGCCCCCCTTTTTTCAACGAACGAGCAGCCAGCTGCAGCAGCCTCTGGGCGTCGGTTTCGCCGTAGCCGGACAAGACCTGTGGCAGCAAAACGAGGTCAAACCCCGCCTCCGGCAGCTCCGCGTCAAGCGGATTCGAAGCGACGAACTCGAATCGCGAGCCCAGCTCGATCGAATCCACCGTGCCCCGCGCCGCCGCCAGAACCTTCGTGTGATCGACGGCGGTCACCGACAACTCCGGTGCCCGATGAGCCATCGCGCAACTCCAAACCGCCGCGCCGCAGCCCAAATCCAGCAGCGATGTGGTGCCGCGCTCGGGTTCCAACATCTCCGCAGCCTGCATCGCCGCCGAAGTGTGAATCCACTGCGTTGCAGCGATCCGGCAACGGTAGGCTTCATCCTCGAGCACCGAGGCAGCCGAATCGGCGGTTCCGCGACTCCGCTCGGAAAGTGTCGCCCAAATGGCGTCACCCAGATCGTGGTCGTACTGACAAAGCAGGTGTCCGGCACGGGCCAGCGCGACGTCATCCCCGTAACGCTCGACGAAACCGAGTGACGCCAAACAGTCCAACACCAACTCGGTCGTCCGGGCATCCAACGAGAGTTGTTCGCACAGCTCTTCGGTCGTGTGCTGTCGCTCGCGCAGCCGGTCGGTGATCCCAGAATCGCGCGCGAACCGGAATAAGTGTGACGACGCATTCGTCGTCATCCACTCGCGGTAATGCAAGATCGTTCGGTCGCTGGCGTCGCGGACCGATCGGATGGACTCTTCGGTAGGTTCCGGTGGCGTGGTCATACGACGAGCAAACGTGCGAGGATTCGGATGACGGATAATGGTCCGAATCGTAACCCGTTTGCATCGCCTTGAAATCCCGACCAAGGCTCAGCAGCGTGTTGATTTGTTAGCCGGCTCGGTTGAACTAGCGAATCCGACTGTCACGAACGGCTTCTGTCGCCGAAGCACCATTTCGCGCCACGATTTCTCGAATCAAAGGTACGGTCACGCCTCGTTTGGCCGCTTCAACCCGCAGTGCACGCTCATAGACCGGCAGCGGAAAATAGGGGCTTTTGCGACGGGCGTATCGTTCCAATGCCAGCACCAAACGCTTTTCGAGACGTTTTTGGTCGACCAGCCGCACGATCTCGCGGACGTAGTCACGCTGATCCGTCGACGTCGCTCGCAATCGGTTCACCAAAAAGTCGTACAGACTGGTCGTCGGCGTCAACATCGTCGCCGATTGCCCACTGGAGTTGGCTGTGATTTGGGCAGGAGCTTCATTGCAGACCTGACTTCCAATGCAGAGGATCGCCATCAGCCAAACGAAACGCGACTTGGCGGCACCAAGCACGATCGACCGGGAAGCCGGCTGGGAAAACGCTGGCTGAGGAAACTCTGGCTGGGAAAACAATGAATTCGCGAAACTGAACATCTGATTTCACCGCAACTTTGAAAACGAACGACACTCCAACCGATGCGGTAACAATTCTTGGGTCACCATCGCAATGGCGATGACCTTGTTCAACGATGATTCTCGGGAATAAACTTCCGGCAGAATCTCGCTTTCTGATTCACGTCGCCCCAACTCCCACGCCACAGAGCCTGTCATGGTCGGTTCCGAATCCGATGATCTCGGCCGCGAAGTCGATGCTTCGATGCGGATGTTTCAAAAGTCCCAGACCGGCGATGCACCGGCTTTGCGTCCCATCCGTCCCGCCCGTGTGTTGGTCGCACTCGATGGATCGACGCAAGACGCGACCTCCATCGCGGCTGCCAAGTCGCTGCGTGAGCGTTTCAACGTGGAGTCACTCTTGTTAGATGCCCGGCAGGGTGAAGCGGCCGAGTCCGGCGACGATTTAACAACACCGATTGTGAACGAGGTTTCCGGGGCACGGCCGATCGAGCGTGAATCCGGTGACTCGTACGAGATGATTTTGTCGGCACTTCAAAAGCACCAAGTCGACCTGCTAATCGTTCCCTGTCCCTTCCAACGTGATTTCGACAACGTCGGAACGGACAGCGCAGGAACGGTCATCGATGTCTTGCTCTCGCGCTGTCCGGTACCACTGTTGGTGATTCGGCGTCCCGACCAATCGATCCAAGACTGTTGTCAAACCGTGTCGGTGGTCCTCGGTGCGGAATGCGATGCCGAAAACAAGGCCGCTGCCTGGGCGTTCGGACTTTCCGCCGACCACGGAACCGTCACGCTCAACTTGGTCGTCGAAAAAGAGCAGTACGAGAACATTCGTTCGATCGTCGAAGCCGTCTCCGGTCCCGGCTCTCTCGACGCCGATGCCTTCACCGAAGCCCTGACAAAAACGCACCAGTCGTTGCACGGCGCGATGGCGAAGACGGCGACGGAGTTGGGCAAGTCGTATCACCTGCGTCCACAAGCCGGAGAGATCGCCCCGCCCAATCCGCTCCACAGTCAAGACAAGGTGCTGCTGGTGTTACCGTTGGAAGTCGATGACCGTTTCGGTCAAGGTTTCGCGCAAGACAAGATCCGCCGAAGCCCGCATCCCGTGTTGGTCGTGCCCAGCCATGTACCAAGTCCGGGAGCGGAATGAACGCGTGAGGCGCGCCCGATCATCCGCGATCTACTCCAGGCGAAAGAGCTCTCGCAGCGCCTTGACCAAGCCCTTTTGGTGACCACCGGCGGCGTCTTCTTTGAGCGACGAAAGCGGCGGATGAAGCAGCTTGTTGATCAATCGATCGAGCGACTTCTCCACTTCCTTTTCGATCGCCGGCTGGCCACCCAGCGAATGCAGTTTGGGTAGCAGTCGCTGCAATTCATCTTGTTTGATTTGCATGGCCTGCTCGCGCAACCGTTTGATCACCGGACCGGTCGCTTGGTGATTTAAATCCGCCAGTAAACGCTGTGTTTCAGTTTCAATGATCCGCTGCGCCTTGGGCCACTCCTTCTCTCGTTCGTGTCGATTTCGCTGGCACGCCGCCTGGAGGTCATCGATTTGATAGAGGTACAGCGATGGCAACTCATCGAGCGCCGGATCAAAGTCACGGGGAACCGCCAAGTCCAGTATCAACAGCACACGGTCTCGGCGCGAGGATGCGAGCGTATCGAATTGCGCACGCGTCAAGATCGGCACGGGTGAGGACGTGGTTCCGATCATCAAGTCGGCTTCCACGACTTGTTCGAGCAACGTGTCCCAAGGCGCGTGCTGCACGCCGAACTCACCGGCCAGTGATTCGGCCCGCTCCGAGCTGCGGTTGAGAATGACAACGTTGTTGGCACCGGCTTGGATCAAATAGCGAAGCGTCTCTTCGCCCATCTCGCCCGCCCCGCACAGCAGCACACGTTTGCCGATCAACGAATCGAAGACTTCGGGGACCACTTCTCCAACGGCGACGCTGGGAACGCTGACGCGTCGCCGGTGAATTTGAGTCTCCGTTTGGACTCGTTTGGCGGCGTGGTTGGCACCCTGAAAAACCGCGTGCGTCAAAGGCCCCGCGGATTCGCTTTCGCACGCCAAGCTATAGGCCTGCTTCACCTGTGCGAGAATCTGTGACTCACCAATGACCATGCTGTCCAGACTGGCCGCCACCGTGTACAGGTGCTCGACGGCATCCTGGCCGCTGCGGTAGATCATCTTCTCGTCCAGCATGTCTGTTGGCATGCCATGCTGCTCGGCCAGGAACTGCAGGACGTCATCGCGATTGACCTTGCCTTCGGCATCGGTCGTGTACAGTTCCGTTCGGTTGCACGTGCTGAGCAAAACCAGCTCGCCGTCCGGGAAACGCTCGCGAAAAGCGCGAAGGGTGTCGGGGATTTTCTGTTCCGAGAATGCAACTTGCTCACGAAATTCCACGGCGGTGTCGTGATGGCTGCATCCGATCATTTGCAGCTTCATCCGCTCACCCCGTGCGAACTAAACATCACCCCCAAGAGCGCCAACACGAGGAAACCGAGACTCGCCAGCGTCATGTAAAACGCTTTTCGGCCCCGACTGGCGGGTTTGTAAAACAATTCCGTCGTGGTGGCGGCTAACAACCACAGAAACAGAACCAAACTGAGCAGGATGCCGCCATCGGTCCACGCGATCCGGTTGAATTGATTCAAGTTCATGATCAATCCGGCAATGACTCCCACAGCCACTGCGACGGTACTGACCAACAAAGCGCGTCGATTCGCGCGATCGAGTGTCTCCAGGGTCGGCAACCGAAACGTCTTCGATCCGGCTCGCTTCTTCTTCAGACGCCAGGACTGAACCAAGTACATCACGCCCGCAAGGAAACCCACCAGAACCGCACAGGTCCCCGCCATCATTCCCAGTCCATGGATCGATCGCCAAACACTCACCGCTTCTTTGCGCGAAAACGGCTCCCAACCGCCCACCGTGATTCCCAGCCCGATCACCAAGAGGATCAGTGGCAGAAAAAAGAAACTGATTATCGTGTCGCTTCGGCGGACGTATTCAATCACAAAGAACACCGCGACAGTGAGGGCCAGCAGGAGCGACCATTCCGCCCAGCTGCTGAGAAGCCCGCTACCCGCCTCGGGCGAGGTGTCGAGTGCACGAAGGAATAGAAAACTGACGTGCGTGAAGAGCCCCAACCCCATCATCGTCAATACCGCGGGCACGCGGAATCGACTGGAGACGACAAAACGAGTCAGCTCCAGCAACAACGCGAGGCTGTAACTGGTAAAAAAACACGTGACGGAGATTTTGTGGAGCGTTTCCAGCACAAGAAGTTACACCGTGGAGAAGACGGGGCTCGCAACCAAGCATCTTACACGTCGGAGGGTAATCCGCCAGCGATCATCACCACGCCCGATCAAACCGTCCACCCTGATCGTGTTACGCCGCACGCCGTTGGCGGATCTCCTGCAGCTCAGAAATCCGGCCATAAAGCCTTTCGCGTTCCCGGGCCCACTGGGCGTGGTAGTCGCCAAGCTCACGGCTGAGCCGATTTACTTCCTGGGCGGCATGCTGATCGATTCGCGTCTGGGCAAGTTCCGCCTGAACCAAATCCAACGTCTCTTCGACTTCTCGAAGGTGTTCGACCAAGTGGGCCGAATCTGCCTGTGCCGAAGCCAGTTGATCGGATTGCTTGGTCAACCGCATTTCCGACTCCAGCAGCGCCTGGTGGTGACGCTCGCGTTGCATCAACATCTCCTGCTGAATCTCACCGATCTTCCGTGTCCATAACCCTTCCAGGTCGACGCTGATCTCGCGCCGCAGCGTTTCTTCAAGGCGTGGATCCGGCTCTGCACCCGGCGGCTCTGTTGCATCGCCGTCGTCTTGCGTTGGACCGCCGGCGTTAGACTGCGCCTGGGCTTTTTCGGCGGTCTCCTTCCACTGCTCGATCTGCTGTTGGGCCGCGGCAAAATCACTTTTTGCCGACACGACGTTTTCCTCCAGAACTCGAACCCGCGTTTGCAGCTGCTCGATGATTTCGTCTTGCGCGTTCACCTTCGCTTGAGCTTCATTCCGTTCGACGGTCAGCTGTGCTTGGGTCGCAACGGAAAGATCGACTTCTGCGAGCCGCTCCTGCGAATACTGGAGCGCATCGCGAAGCTGGATGACGTCTGCTGTTTGACCCTCTCGTTCTTCGATCACTTGGGCCAGTTGCCGAGTCTTCGTCTCCAGTTGTTCGGATTGCTGTCGTTCTCGGTCGGCGGCGTGAATCCGTTGCGATTCGGACTCATGTTGCTGTTCTTCCAGTTGGGTTTCGACCGTCTGAAGTCGTTCCTGAAACTGCTGTTCCGCCTCGCTGAATTCTAGCAGCGTATTCGCCTGGGAGGCTTTGGCAGCCGTTTCCATTTGCCGCATTTGAGTTTGCAGTTCGTTTTCTCTCTCGCGAAGTTCGCTTAACTCCTGATCCAATCGATCACCACGCGAGATTGCTTCATCACGCTGCGTTTCGGCAAGGCGAAGTTCATCAAGGTTTCCGTGGTTCGTGTCTTGTAAAGCAGCCACCTGCTTTTCATACGCCGCGTTTTCTCGCCGCAAGCGATCTAACTGTGATTGAGCTTCTTGATACAGCCGCTCGGTCGCTTCGACTTCTTGATCTTTGGCGAACAGGGAGGCGTCAAATTCGTCCGCGGAGGCTTGAAGTCTTGTGACCGATTCGACCAACGAGGACTTTTCCGTCGCGGCAATCGCAAGCAGCCGTTCGCCCTGCCGAAGCTGCTCGTGCAACTCGTCCATCGACACAATGGTCTGGGCTCTTCGTTCCTCCGCCTGCTGCTCCAATTCAATGATCTGCGTCTGCAGTTCCGTGAGCTCACGCTGGCTTTCGTCGAGTCGTAAGTCGAGCGACTCGATCACCAGTTCACTGTCGAGATGGTCCGATTCCAAAAGCGAGACAGAGTCTCCCAGGCGAGCAATCTCGGCGTCGGACGCCATCTGCAGGGCAGTCGCTTCATGAAGCAATGCCTCATATTGAAATGCAACGCCATCCGCTTCCTCGCGAGCTTCGATGGCGACGCACTCGAGCCATTCGCAAAGCTGGAGTGCCGATTCGCTGGAGCGGTGCCACGATGTGATCATCTGCTGTTGATCCTCGCAACGACTCACGAGCGCCGCGAGCTCGAACTCGATGGCAGAGTGCTTGGAGGCCAACATCGCATGCTCGGCCGTCAAGCTGGAGTGCTTGGATTCCAACTGTTCGATCTCTCGCGTGCGGGAAGCCGTCTCCCGCGCGAGCTGCTCTTTCAACGTGTGCTGCTCGGATGCGGCGGTCACCGCAACGTTCTGCAACTCCTGTTTGATCGCCTTCAGCTCGGCTTCCAGCCGTTGTTTCTCCTGAGAGACGGATTGCAGCTTTTCATCGGCAGCAGATGCCTTGTCCGAAAGCTCTTTTTCGAGACCGGCAATGATCGCCTCGGCTCGCTTGCGAAACGCAGCCGACTTTTGCATCTCACTTTGGCGAAGCGATGTGAGTTCCCGCTGGTGTTTGGCCTGAGTCTGCGCGATCACTTGGCGTAGCCGTTGGAGCTCTGCCATCGATTGTGCGTTCAGACGGTGGGCCGGATGAACCGCTCCCGACAATCCAGAAGCTAATGGTCCCGAGACAACGGTCCCCGAGGCAACGGTGCCTGAGCCCAATGCCCCCATGTTCCAGTGGGGCGGCACGGGGGGCGGTGAGTAGACATGGCCCATGTGACCGCTACCCGAGCTTTCGGCGTGAGACCCAACTGTTGGGCCCGCGGGACGATATTCACGATGTCTCATCGGTCTTCCCTTCCCTGGGAATGATGGCAATCCAAGCGGACGTTCGGATGCCAGTCTGCCACCCGACCACCGTGAAACAATACGGAAAGGGCGGGAAACTTTGAAGATCAGTTTCACGGCTGCCACGAGGCCACGCGATGACCCCGTTTCCTCCGCACAATCGAAAGGGATTGCGCCAAGCGATGACTTGAACTGATTGTCAACGATTCGCCAGGTGATGCGACGGGATTGCCACACGTACGAAGGCGACATCTGTGCCGAATAAAACGAAGACTGCATCGGGACACGGTGGTACGTTCGCACCACTCGTGGCGATCGATCGTCAATCATCCAGGCAAGAGGAAACCCCACTCATGTTTGCAAACCGAAAACTCAAAAAGTCCCCTCGTTCCAATCGGCCATCCAGACGGCGACGTCTCTTCGCACAGTCGCTTGAAGACCGGCGCATGCTAGCCGCGAATATCTTGGTGTCGACCGAGATCTCCGGGCAAAAGCAAATGGTTGAATACGATTCCAGTGGTGGATTGGTCCAACAAACTCCGATTCCGGCCGGCGGCGCGACGGCAGAAAAAGCCCGTGACCTGCTGTTAGCTGACGACGGGCAGGTTCACATTTTCAACGGAACCAACCAACCATCGCTCAGCAGTCTTGATCCGGTCTCCGGATCGTGGTCCCATCTGACCATGCCCGGATGGTCCACGTTCAGCCATTCTTCCTACGGGGGAATCGGACGGCATGAGTCGTTCGTCTTCGTGACGGACATGTGGGGCGGCGGCTCGGCGGCACCCAAAGGCATCGTGCGTTTCGATTTGGATACCGGTTCGTCCGTGCGATTCGATAACTGGTACTCCTACACCGATTTGACCGTCGGCCAAGATGGGCTGCTCTACGCCCAATCCCATCGGACGATTCGTGTCTACGACCCGGACACGCTTGCGCTGCAACGCACCGTTCAATTGCCATTCTCGATCAACGGACAAAGCCAAGTTTATCGTGGCATCGCCGTGAACGACTCGGGAGACATTTTCGCGGCTTCATGGAAGGAACAGGTCCACCAGTTCGACGCAAATGGGAACGTGCAGCAGAGCATCACGGTTCCCGAGCCCGAACCATTCTTCGGCTCGTTCACGGATATCGACTTGTCGAGTGACGGCGAGCTGGCACTCGGCACCTCGTGGGGATGGGTCGTTCGGATGAGCGACACGTTCACCAATGTATCGATGTTCGATACCGGTTCGTCGTCGGTCTTCGTCGCCTTTGGCGAGTCCTCGTCCACGCCCGCCCCGTCGGTCAGCGTCGGCCACGACTTTGTCGGCGAAGAAGACGGTGTCGCGGTGCTGGAGGTTACCCTGTCGGCGGCAAGCGCCTCACCCGTTTCTGTCGACTACTCCACAAGAGACTTCTTTGCCGAAGCGGGTGAAGACTACCTGGCAACATCGGGAACGCTGACGTTTGCGCCCGGTGAAACAGAGAAGCTACTTCCGATCACCCTGATCGATGACATTGTCGATGAGTTTCCTGAGCTCTTCTATGTCGACTTGTCCAATCCTGTGAACGCGACGATTGACGACGGCGAAGGATTCGTGCAGATCAGCGACGACGATGACGCGAGCTTCTCGATCTCCGACGTCTCCGTCAGCGAAGGTGACTCGGGTCAATCGACCGCTGACTTCGTCATCAGCCTCTCGAACCCGAGTGATTCGACGGTTCGAGTGGATTATGCGACGGTCGCTCAAACGGCGACCGAAGGCGTCGACTTCTTGGGCATCAGCGGACGCGCGGAGTTCTTGCCCGGTGAACTGACCAAGACGATCTCGGTACCCATCCTGGGCGACACAATCAGCGAAGCAAATGAAACCTTTGAAGTCGAGCTCAGTAGTCCCTTCTTCGCGGACATCGCCGACGGCATCGGTGTCGGCGAAATCGTCAACGATGACATCCCAGAGGTTTTCGTCGGCGTCGGATCTGGCGATGAAGGCGTGGGGGCACAGCTGGCATTCGTCGTGACACTCTCCGCACCAAGCTTCGAATCCGTCACCCTGGAATACTCCAATCTGATCAGCTCCGGGACGGCAGTCGCCGGCCAAGACTTTGTTGGGGCAACGGGTACGCTTACCTTCGCGCCCGGCGAAACGCAGAAGACGATCTTGATTGACTTGATTGATGACTCGATCGCCGAATCCACCGAGATCATGCACCTGACGATCCACTCGGCGGTTGGCGCGTCTATCATTGGTGGTAGTCAGACCCAATGGGGTTTCATTCACGACGACGACTGAGAGGAAACGCGGTGACCAAAAAGCGACGGAAGCTGCCGTGGATCCTTGGGATCGTCATCGCGACCGGACTTGGAAGTTCGATACATCAATCGCTCGGTCTTCGATCGCTGAAGGCCGAGCACCAGCGTCTGAAGAAGGAATTCGGGCAGCTCGAGATTACCGATCCAGATCAAATTCACGTCATCCGTGTGCCCAACGATTCGTTGGAGCTGCCCCCCGGGGTGGAGGACGGTTATGTGCGACTTTACCGCGTTTATCTCCCACCGAACTTCAGCGCTTGTTTCTCAACACGTCAGGGTGAAATCGCCAGCAATTCAATCCGCAGTCGCGGCGGTGGCCATGGCAGCTGGGGAATGCAAAATCAAGACGCCGAGGAGTTTTTGCTCAGCATCGCAATCCTAAAGGTCGACGGTGAATGGATTCATTGTCGCAAATCCAACGGCGGCGGCTCAACCGGTCGCCTCCCGAAACCATTGCAAGTTGATTCGCTGGAGGAATTCGTTTTTGAGGAGCCGTTCGACATTGGGGAACAGGTTTCTTTTTCAGTAAATGATGTGATCTGCTTTGGCCGCATGCGACTGCCTGAACCCTCCAACGAAACTGCGGATGGTCTGAAACTCTATCCAGGCATGAGCACCTATTTCATGCACAAAGACCGTTTTGAAGACTTCGAGAAACTGACCAATGGGCGAATTGATGAAATGCCCCCGGTCGATCCGGAGTCTCCCTGATGCTGCGATTTCAACTCCGAAGTTTGCTACTGTTCACCTTGGCCATCGCGGTTTGGTTACCGGGTTTCTTTTTCTGGAAAGAAAAACAATCCATTGAAAGTGATCTTCGAATACTGCGTCAACTCTCGCCCGACTTAGCGATCATTGACGAAGACAAGATCTGCATTCGCGTGCTGCCATCGGTTTGGTCGAACATCACGAGTTGGAGGTACTACCTCCCCGAAGACACCGGGATGGAGATTCATCTTGCGTCCGAAGGAATCAACTCTTTGGGTGCACCTCGAGAATTTCAGTCGATGCGTCTTCCCGCCGGTATCCACCGCCTCGATCTCAAATCAACGACGAAGAATGGCGAGAGAAATCATGTCCTTTATCTCGACCGAGAGGTGGTCATTTCCCAAAACGGCGGGGTGGAATTTGATTCCTATAGCACGTCCAGTACGTCAGGGGTCACAAACCAATCCTCTGCCTATCCTCTCGACGAATCACTGGTGCTAAAGACGTCACGAATCATTCCAATGATCAACGGACGCTCGTTGCAACCGCCCGAAGAATGCGACGCGGTGGGATGTCGAATATGGATGTCACCCACCAACATCGAGCAAACCGAGGCACCCAACTTTATGTCGCCAGGCGACAGGCTCTCCGCATGGGGAAACCGCAATGGCGTGCGCGTCCTCGTTTCGCAGAATCAGCAGCGGAGCGGGCGACTGGGTATCCAGTCCACGCAGTTACAAGGCGCCTACGCAACGAGAGGCTCGCTGCAGTCTCTCTCGGTACGTCCTGTCTACCAGGGAAAAGCTCTGTTGCCGGAGACTTTGCCGTGGAACCAGGAAACCCCCAGCATTGAAGTCTTGGACGAAAACGAGGCCAAGGAAACGTTTGCAAGGACAAAGGATCAAGTGAAGGTCACGGCACGCTACGCTCCGTTCGACAATGGCGTTCATTTCGAAGTCGACTTGCTGTTTGATGCCAACCGTCCCAATCAAGTCGGACTTTTGCCTCGGGCACTCGATGGCTCCCCCGCCGTAGACGGCTGGGAAATACTGACTCTTATGGATCGCCAGTTTCACCTACACCAATTGGAAACGGGCACTGAAATCTATGAACTTGATGCACTCGATTCAAAAGGCGGTCCGCCGGAAGCCTGGAAGAAGATTCCATTCGCGAACCCCGAATCAAGCGAACCAAATTCCTATCAGTCTGGTGTGACATTCAAGACGTCCATCAAAGACTATCGAAAAATTTTAAATCGTCCGCGCTCCGGTCAGTTGTACAGCGGTGCCCCTATCCAGCAGCGATGGATCGTCCCGAATGACGCTTCGGCGAGCGTCTTTTATCGAAGACGTCCCCTGGATGAACCCACAGCCATCGACCAACCGCCACCCAATCCCTCACTGGATGGTCCCCAAGCAACATTGCCCGAGGACACCGACGACAAGTGGATCCACGCCACCAAAGTCAAACTGCCAGCAACGCCACAAGACCCCGTCTGGTTCGAAATCCGCCCCATTGATTAGTTGTCGCCGCAACATTTGATCCGCAACAACGCCAAAAGCTCTTTGGGGTGAAGAGCAATCGGATAAACTTCTTGGAAGGGATGCTGACCGGGCGAGGCTTACAATTTCGATGGATGGAAGTGGTTCGGAGTAGAAGCGAATGTTTTCTTTAGAATGCTCGTGTGGTGGAATTAGTCCGGTGCGTGCGGCAAACGCGGGCGCCTCGATTCACTGTTCCGTCTGTGGCGCGTTGCTCTCCGTGCCCTCTTTGAGTGTCCTACGAAGTCATTCGGATCGTGGCGAGCCGGTACCCGCATCAAAGCAGAATTCGGACGCCGCCCAGCTCAACCTACCTGACAAGCTTTTCCATCACTGTTGCGGATACGTTGACTCACGCGGACGCATCTCCGTCTCCGCAGTGAACAATTTTGTGGGTGTCGTCGCCAACACAATCGAAGAATTTGTTCGTGAAACGGAAACTTCAAATGGATTTGAATTCCTCGTTTCGTACGCTCTTCTCCCAAACGGTAAGCGTTTGGTTTCAATCGATGTTGCGCCCCCAGTCATCAAATCACATGCGATC
Organism: Planctomycetota bacterium; assembly: GCA_039821235.1. Taxonomy (GTDB): domain Bacteria; phylum Planctomycetota; class Planctomycetia; order Pirellulales; family Pirellulaceae; genus Stieleria. Next base: position 16,837 of record JBCBOO010000012.1, on the reverse strand, counting down.
GATCAGGTGAGATCGAAGCTGGAGGATGCTGCGGCACCGAAGGTGGTCGACGGGCCGGTCGCATTTGCGCTCTATCATCGCGTCAATCTGGAGCCGGTGACGGAGGCCAACGTGGTTCCCTTTCGGGAATATCAATCTAGGATTGGGGAAATTGGTATCGAGGATGCGTTGATCGAGGCGGCGGGCCTCACTCGAGAGAACGTCGCAGAGTCGAAGCGGGCCCCGCGCAAACCGTTCCATCGTTTACGCCAGTTTCTATTTGGAGGAACGACCCGTCAGAAAGAGAGCTCGGATTCCACCTCGAAAGACCTCGCTGAGCAATGGATTCAGTGGCTGCAACACGTCGATGAGAGTTATGCGGGGACTTCCTTTGCAACTCTTCGCAAAACAGTGGTGCATCATCCAGATAACCTGGCAAGTCACGTGGCGCTTGCTCACAAGTACACGGAAAACGAGGACTGGGCCGAAGCCGTGGATTTGTACTCCATGGCCCTAAAAATTGATCCAACATGCTCTCCTCTTTACGCGCGACGGGCTTCGTGTCACCTCGCTGCAGGCAATCGTGAAGCGTCTCTCGCAGATTGGAATGTTGCCGTCGAGAGAGACCCGCACGACCCGTGGTTACTCTTTCAACGCTCGCGAATTTTCGCAGATCTAGAAGCTTGGGCTCAGGTCGATTCCGACCTGAAAGCCGCATGCGAATTGGCTCCAGTGGAAACCGTATTCCTTCAAATGCGAGCCAGTGTTCGTCAAGAACTGGACGATCGAGACGGCGCCGTTTCGGATCTCAATAAGGTGATCGATCTAGATCCCAACAATGCCGCCGCGCATGGACTATTGGGATCGATCTACCTTCAGGGAGACCGCCAGGACCTCAACCTTGCCATGAATCACTTGGCCAAGGCGATCGAATTGAGCCCGACGGAAGTCGAACCCCGAGTCCATCGTGCTCTAGCTTACGCCTTGGAAAACAAATTCGAACTGGCGAGAGAGGACTGCGAAGCCGCGATCGCTATGCAGCCAGACAATGACGCATGTCATGGCATGCTTGGGCGGGTCCTGCAAATGCAAGGGGAGTACCCCGAGTCGATCGATGCATGCAACCGGGCCTTGGAATTAGGGTCGGAAAACCCTTTCGTACTTCTCTCGCGCGGTATCGCTTTCGCCGAAACCGACCAGACCGAACTTGCGGTTTTAGACTGCAATGCGGCCGAAGCTTTGGACCCGGATAACCCACTTGTATGCCAGCTTCGGGGGCTACTGAGCCTCGAGCGAGGTGAACTTGAGTCGGCGATGCAGGCTTTTGCTCGCGCGAGTGAATTGGCACCTCAGTGGTCAAACCCTCGCCAACAAATCGCGTTCTTGCATCGGCTCAATCAAGAGCCCGAAGAGGCGGTAAAAGAGCAAACGATCCTCGTGGAGCAGGAGCCGAAATGTGCGGGACACTACGTCAACCGAGCGTTCGCCCATGCCCAGTTGGGGTCATTCGACAAAGCGATGGATGACTACACGCAGGCGTGCAAACTGGATCCAGAGAACGAAGTCATCTACTTTCTAAGAGGTTGTTTCTTCGTGGATCGCCAAGAACCGGAAAAGGCCTTGGCCGATTTCGATCAGGCCCTTCACCTTGCCGACGATCATGATGAAGCAAAATTGCACCGCGCTGCGGTCCATTTGCAGTTGGATCGGTTCGAGGATGCTCTCGCAGATTACGATCAGCTGGTTGCGAGATACCCGGATCATCCCCAAGCTTACGCGGGGCGCGCGTTCACACGTCAAATGCTCGGTGATGAACTCGGGGCCGAAGCGGACTGGGATGAATTGAGACGAATCGCACCGGAACACTCTCAGGAAACCCTGATCCAGACGCTTCAGACCAAGGTCAACTATCTGGAACGACAGAAACGCTATGAAGATGCGATTGATGTGGCGGGGCAAATCATCGAGATCGCTGAGGATCGGCCACTCGGTTATCACTTGCGTGGTTGGATCTACTGGTATTCGGAGCAGCACGTGGAGGCCCTGGAGGACTACAACCGACTTCTTGAGATCAAACCCGATGACGCAGCCTATCTCAATGCCCGCGGGCAAGTGTTGGCTGAGATGGGAGAGTATCGTTCGGCACTCGATGACTTGGATGCAGCGATCGAGCGGAGTCGCACGTCGGGTGAAACCCAGGTTCTTGCATTCGCGCTAAACGGCCAGTCGCTTGCACTCGCCGGACTTGGACAAATGGATGAGTCGACGCGGAGTTATGAAGAGTCGATTCAGCTCTGCCCGGACAACGCCTGGGCGTACTACAACCGCGCGATTGTCATGCAGCGAGCAGGCGATCATCAGCGGGCAAAACAATTGTTTCAGCGGGCCCTGGACGTCACGCGACCTGCATTACCGCTCGGCAAACGGAAACGTGCCGAAGCTCTACTCGCCAAGCTCTCCGAGTAGCGCTTCATCAGAGCGCCAGATCAAACAAGAAACCCCGACTCGGCGGTTGCCGAATCGGGGTTGGCGTTGTTCACGATTTGCGTTTTGGGTTACGCGTAGGGCGAGTACTTCCCAGGGACAGGAACGGGATACTTCCCGTCGGCGCCGGGCAGCGCGGGCGGTGGTGTGTCAATCGTGTAGTCATCGATTCCTGGACACAGGTCGCGACCCTTGGCCAGCAAATCATCCCACTTGATGACCTGTCCGCTGTAACACGCTTCGCGGCCAAGGATGGCGGTGAAGGTGGACATCGCGCCATATTCGCCTTCGTTGTAGATCTCGCCCTTCATCAGCGCTTCGATCAAATCATGCTGCTCTTGCTGGTGTCCCTGCTGGCGAGCCTTCTTGCCAAACTCCTCGTTGAACGACCAATCGCCATTGACGCCTGAGATGCTCGAGCCCGAGACGTTTGCCGTACCTTTGGTGCCGTGTGCGAACTCGGCGACTTGTGTCCAAGATCCCTTCAGGTGACGACCTTGGCTGTACATCTTTGATCCGTCGGCGAACGTGTACTCGCAGAACGTGTGGTCAAAGATCTGACTCTTGGTGGCATCGCCATCCATTCGCAAGCCTCGTCCACCCATCCCATTGCACTCAACCGGATACTCGCCTTTCAGCCAGCAACCGACGTCCAGGTTGTGAATGTGCTGCTCACAGATTTGGTCACCGGAGAGCCAGTTGAAGTGGTACCAGTTGTTGGTCTGGAACGCCATTTCGGTTTGCTCGGGGGTTCGGTTGCGGTACCAGATGCCGCCGCCGTTCCAATAAACCCGCAGAGTGACTAAGTCACCGATCGCACCGTCTTGAATGCGACCGACGGTTTCGAGGTATTGGGCTTCGTGACGTCGCTGAAGTCCGATGCCGACCATCAAGTTCTTCTTCTTGGACTCTTCGACGCTCGCCAAAACACGTCTCACACCGGGTGCATCCGATGCGACGGGCTTTTCCATGAAGATGTGCTTGCCGGCGTTCACCGCTGCCTCGAACTGCTGAGGCTTGAATCCCGGCGGCGTCGCGATGATCACCAAGTCACAGTCGGTCTCCAACAGACGCTTGTAGGCATCCAGGCCGACAAACTTTCGTTCGTTCGGCACGTCGACCTTGCCCTTGTTCCGCCGCGAGAGCAGGTTGAGAGCTTCGGACGCCTTGCCGTCAAAAGCATCCGCAACGGCAACTAGCTTGGTGTTCCCCTTGGTGTTGAAGATGTTCTGCGAAGCACCTTTTCCGCGACCGCCGCAACCGATCAGACCAAACTTGATCTCATCGCTTCCTTGAGCGTGCGCGGTGCGGGCGACCGTGCTGGACAACAATGCTCCCGTTGCCGCCGTGGCGGTGGAAGCTTTTAGGAACGATCGTCGACTCGGTTGATTATCCATGGGGAACACTCTGGGGGAGGGATGAGGGTGGGCGTGCGCTTTAACGGACTGTATTGTAAGAAAAACAACCCAGAATTGTGATCCCTGGGCTGAAAATTCTCACCCTGCTTCTTCGATTTATTCCGTAAAACGTGCCTCCTCAACAACCTCCCTCGATGCCAATCGGCTCGCAACCGAGCGACGTTCCCTCGTTCGGATGTGTCGTCTACCTCAGGAACTCCGACGGGAAAGTCCACGGGCGGGTCGCGAATTTGGACGGGATCGAAGTCGTGGGAGCCGATGATCGGTCAGTCCTCGGAAAAATCGTCCAGCAATTCAAACGCACCGTTTCGGAAAGGCTCGCCCAAGACGAGCCAGCTGGATTGTTGGATCCGCCTGCCGAAAAACGTTCGGACGAGCGAAAACTCTTCCTGCCGGTTCACCTCTGATTTCGTCCCTCCGAATCCGTGACCACGCTCACGCAAGATTCCTCCAACGGGTCAATCAGTCGCATCCCAAGTCATCCACGAATCGCTGCTCGGGATAAATCTGGTCGTAAGGTATTCCCAGTTGCTCGGAAATCACCCTGCGAACTCGCAGTGCGACGTCACGCCCCGTGCCGGGAGGACAACGCGCCACGAACTCATCGTCCGATATCGGGGGCCAGCGTCGATTAAACTTGGTTGTCCAGAATGGCATGGAACAGGTACTCCCCTCTGCAACCACTCGCGAAGTCTCGGGTCATCGAACAGCTGATGTTTTACCACTCTCAAATCTCGCGGTGTAGCGTTTCCAGACGCCTCCCCGTGATGCTAGTTCTCCTGTCCGCGTTCGCTTTCACGCCAAGTTCGGTGTTTGGCGAACAGGTCGATGCGACGTCTTCTCCTGCACGGCCGAACATCGTCTTTGCGTTTGCGGATGACTGGGGCAAGTTCGCGAGCGTCTACGGCCAACTGGAACCGGGCGGACCGAGCGATGTGGTTTCGACGCCGCATTTTGATTCCATTGCGAAACGTGGCGTGTTGTTCACTCGGGCTTTTGTGAGCGCGCCGTCTTGCACCCCCTGCCGCAGCTCATTGGTCTCCGGACAACATTTTTGGCAATGTGGTCGTGCTTCGATTCTCCAAGGAGCCGTCTGGGATTTTTCAAACCCCGCCTATCCGCTGTTGATGGAGGAGGCAGGCTATCGGATCGGGCATACCTACAAAGTTTGGAGTCCGGGAAAGCCGGCGAATGCACCGCACGGTGGCAAACGAACGGCGTTTAACTCGAAAGGGCGTCGCTTCAACGGTTTCTCACAAAACGCTTCCCGTACTGATGAAAAGCGTGCCACGAAAGAAGACCTACTCCAGGAAGTCCGCGGGAACGTGCGATCTTTTTTGGATGCCGATCAAAATGCATCACTCGATGGCGAAAAACCGTTCTGCTACTGGTTCGGCCCGACCAATTGCCACCGCAAGTGGATCGCCGGTAGCGGCAAGGCACTTTGGGGAATCAACCCAGACGACTTGAAAGGCAAACTGCCACCGTACCTTCCGGACGTACCCAGTATTCGCCAAGACTTTGCCGATTATCTGGGTGAAGCTCAAGCGTTCGACGCTTCTTTGGGTGTCATCGAAGAAGAGCTCCGTCGCATCGGGCAGTGGGAAAACACATTGCTTGTCATCAGTGGCGATCACGGGGTGCCCGGAGTGCCACGCGGGAAATGCAATCTCTACGACCTTGGCACAGCGGTACCGCTTGCGATTCACTGGCCCGAAGGAATCAAACATCCAGGCCGAGTCGTCGACGACTTTGTTTCCTTGCCGGATCTCGCGCCGACGTTTTTGGAAGCCGCCGACATTAGCGTCCCCGAGGCGATGACGGCGCGGACGCTCATGCCGCAGCTGGAGAGCGATCGATCGGGTCAAATCGATCCGAAACGTGACGCCGTTTTCACCGGGCGAGAAAGGCATGTTGCGCTCGCGCGTGCGGGCAACCTGCCGTACCCTCAACGTGCCATTCGAACCGACCGATTCCTCTACATCATCAACTTTGAACCCGATCGTTATCCGATGGGTGACGGACCGGGGTTTGGTCAACCCGCCGGTCCGATGCCATCGACCGAGGAATTGACCGAACGAACGTTTGCCGCCTTCGCGGATTTAGATGGCAGTCCAACGAAAGCGTTCATCGCCAAGCATCCGGAAGAGTACCCGATGGCATTTGAAATCGCGTTCGACAAACGCCCACGCGAAGAGCTCTACGACATCCTGGCCGATTCGAATTGCATGAAGAACCTCGCGCAAGATCCCGAGTTTGCGACGACCCGAAAAGAGCTCGAAACGCGCCTGATGAATGAGCTAAGACGAACCGGTGATCCAAGGCTCATCAAACCCGTGGTCTACGAATCAATGCCCTACACCACACCACGCTAAACGCCGCGATACTGCTTTCACGAGAGCTCAACGTAGGACAGGCATCCTGCCTGGTGTTGCCGCTTGGCAAGGAGGTCGCTTGGGGCGGACGATTGAGTCGCTGAGACGCGACCCAGCTGTACCGCTTTGTTTTCGTTCCGACCACGGAGTGTTCGGACGACGAACTGGAGCCGGAAACCTTGGGTGCGTCATGATCTCCTCGGCAAACAGATCAATGCGGTGGCCACAGTCAAAGCACACTGAACCGCGGACGCATATCGGCCGAAACAAATTCAGCTGTGGAACGGTGGGGTTCAGTGGGGATGTTTCCAATGCCATCTGCTTTCGGTATGGGGGCGACAGCGATGGTTGGTTTGGGGAAGCGGACCCGTTTGCGGCCTCGGGGCCGCATCGTTGATTCGAGATTCAGCCGACACGCAATCGATTCGACGCAGCCTTCATCACCCATCGGCTTGCCCCGCTGAGCTGAAAGGCGGCAGGCTGCGAGTTCGTCCTCCGTCAGTGCCGAATTGACTCGGTGCTCGTCGGGCTATCCCCTTCGTCTCTCAAGAGGACGTTACGGAAGAGTTGTTTGTGGTAATCTTCCGAAGGCCGGACAGCCCCGTCGGGGGCTCGGTCTGCCAGGGGACCAAAGCAACGCGACTTGCCAAGGTTTTGGTGACTTCGTCGAGGAAAGGCAATTCGTTGTTTTGTCGATGGCGAAGCGTTCGATCGGAAACCTGAATCGGTACAAGACTTTGATTGATTACCCATGCATACGGTTCGATCTCCGCGCGACGCAGATCCTGCTGAAGCTTGGCGGCCTCATGAACGGGAGTTGCCTCGGGAAGTGTGACCACCAGGACTCGCGTGAAATCAGGATCGCGAAATCGTGGTAGAAGATTCTGAACAGCTTCGGGCATCTGACTCGCCTGCCTCGTCACCTCACGGTGATAGGCCAATGCGGAATCAAGCAGCAAGATCGTATGTCCGGTCGGAGCGGTATCAAGAACCACAAACCGATCCGTGCCTTCGCTCACCGCCTTTGCGAATGCTCGAAACACTGCAATCTCTTCGGTGCAAGGAGATCGCAAGTCCTCTTTCAGAAGGGCACGGCCATCTTCGTCCAAATCAGCACCTGCCGTCCGCATCACTTCATCGCGATAGTCAGCGGTTTCCTGCGCCGGATCGATGCGACCCACCGTCAGACCCGCAATTTGATCGGCCGCCATAGTCGCGGCAACATGGGCCGCAGGATCCGTTGTAGACAGGTGCACCTCTAAACCGCGATCCGCGAGTGCGACCGCCACGGCGGCCGCAATGGTCGTCTTGCCGACTCCACCTTTGCCCATCGTCAAGATCACGCCGTGACGTTGGCTCGACAAATCATCGATCAAATCGCCAAGTCCCGCCGGATATGACTCAATCGACGTCGTCTGATCCAAGTTCGGAAGTACCGGATGCTGGTCGGAACGGATCGCTCGCAGTGATGCGACGCCCATGAGTCCATTTCCAGTCAGCGGAACAACCGATTGCTTGAGTCCCCGCAGCGATTCAGGTAGGCCATCGATCGCCTGCGCTGCTCGCTGCTGCATTGCCGTCGCAATCGGATCCGATGTCGACTCAGCGGTGAAGACACCATTGATGATCAAGTGCTGATTGTTGACTCCGAGGTGCCGCAGTTCCGCGCTTGTGCGATCCGCTTCCCGAAAGGCTGAGGGCTCGGCGCGCGTGACTAGCACCAACGTCGTTGCTTCAGCATCAGCAAGTGCTTCGACCGTTTTTTGATACACCGCTGCTTGGGATTGCAAGCCGGCAAGTGGTCCCAAGCATGATGTGCCGGTGGTGTTTTCTTCGATGTATCCCGACCAGGCCGATGGCAAAGTCAGCAGCCGAAGCGTATGTCCGGTCGGAGCCGTATCAAAAATGACGTGATCGAAGTCAGCGGTAGCATCCCGGTCACCCAGCAGTTTCGCAAACTCGTCAAAGGCTGCGATTTCAATCGTACAGGATCCTGAGAATTGCTCTTCCATGCTACGCACGGCAGCGTCAGGGAGGACGCCGCGGTAGGGGCCGACCATGCGTTCTCGATACTTAGCCGCGGCCGCTTCCGGGTCGAGGTTCAACGCGAATAGACCAGGAACCGAGTTGACGGGCGTCGGCCGAGTTCCCAGTGATGTCCCCAGAACTTCATCTAGATTGGAGGCCGGGTCCGTAGACACCAGCAAGACTCGTCGCCCACGATCAGCCAATTGCACTGCTGCCGCGCACGCCATCGACGTCTTTCCAACTCCACCCTTGCCGGTGAAGAACAAGTTTCGCGTGGGTGTCTCTAGAAAGTTCATGACGAATCTCCTCCTCGAAGGTTGGAAGTCTCTAGTGCCTCAACCGCCTTTAATCTTGGACTGTCGCCGATCGACTCCGCTCGATCGAAAATTCCGTTGGACGGAGCCAACAGGCGACGTTCAACAAACCCCAAAGTTGCCTAAGCACTAGCAGCAACCGGAATCACCGCCGCAGCATCCCGAGTCGGAAGCCATTGGCAGTGTTGGCTTGGCTTTCGTTGAAGTCCCCGTCCACAAAGCGAGGTTTTCGCGAGTCGGGTATTCGCTGCGGCTGACTACTCGCTGGTCCACAATCACCAGAGGTAGACACTCGACACCCTCGTCGGTCAGCAATTGCTGCACGGTTGCGTTCTTGGCAAACTCGGCGGGGTCCTGTGCGAGATTGAAGCGTTCAACAGCGTGTCCCTGAGCTTGCAACCACTCCAGGTCGGCCGCAAATTTGGGGAGGACCGGATCGACTTGTGGGCCACAAACGCCCGTCGAGCAGCACATGGCTTTGTCAAAGATCTGGACTTTCGGCATTGGAAATCTCCTGTCGAATCAAGGCTAAATCGAATATCGGCGATCTACGATAAAAGAACGCAAAAAAACTCCGGTCACAATTTGGCAACGAGTGATTTGAGTCTTTCAAGTTGCTTTGGGTTGATGCAATAACAAACCTTGGGTCCATCGACTTCACCTTGAATCAACCCTGACTCCTTCAGGATCTTCAAGTGTTGTGAAACGGTGGACTGGGCCAACGGCAAACAATCGACGATCTCACCGCACACGCACGCCTCGCGACCGATGAGCAGACGAACAATTTGAACACGAGCGGGATGAGCAATCGCCCAAGCCAGCCGAGCAAACTCCTCGGCCGTCGGGTCGGCTTTCAGCTTGACTGGTGTCGAATCGCAGGATTTGGTTCTTGACTTCTTTGCCATAACGCCCTCATATCGTTGATCGACGATGGACGATAGGCGTAAGGAAGCCACGGGTCAAGCGCTGTTTCTGTTTCGGTTCGCCCCAAAGGGGACGTTCCGTCGGGGACAGAGCCCGGGTTCCGTCGGGGACAGAGCCCGAACCCTTCGCTGCACAAGAGGCTCGCCAAGGCAACAGAGCTCGACGAGGTGGTTTGGCCGCTTGGAAAGGCCGTCGCGGGTGGCGGACGACGGGGTGCTGATGCGCAACCTAGCTCCACCGCCATGTTTTCGTTCCGACCACGGAGTGTTCGGACGACGAACTCGAGCCGGAGAGCCCGGGTTCCGTCGGGGACAGATCCCGAACCCTTTGCTGCACAAGAGGCTCGCCAAGGCAACAGAGCTCGACGAGGTGGTTTGGCCGCTTGGCAAGGCCGTCGCGGGTGGCGGACGACGGGGTGCTGCTGCGCAACCTAGCTCTACCGCTTTGTTTTCGTTCCGACCACGGAGTGATCGGACGACACATCCAATCTCGCGGAGCGAAAGGTCATCGAATTCCATCCTTCGTGCTCTTCGTGTCCTTCGTGGTTTCCAATTCTCGGCCGAAACAAATTCAACGGAGTAACGGCAGGGTTCAGCGGAAAGGTTCATTGGTGCGCATGCCAGGCAAGTTGCTGACCGCATCAGCTTTAAATCCAAGCTAGGCTTGATCCAACAGGTAGGAACTGTCTCCGTCCGGCGGACGCCTGATCGGTTCGTTTCAATTGCAACGTATCTTTCAATGCCAGCGATCGCGGCGTGAACGAGCTCAGACATGATCGCACAGTTCTTTGCCTTGATCTTCGGCCATGCGATTGCCATTGGATTTTTCTCCATGATATGGCGACGGAATTCGTATCGCTGGAGACTGCTTGCCCGGCAGTACGCGGTTGACAATCGCGACGATGCCCCGCCGATCACCAACGTCGAGAGGCGTCGCCTGCAAAATGCGATCCTTCTTGGCGGCGGTTTACCCGGATGGAATTCTTATCTCGGAATCACAACTGTTGGCGTGGTCCCGCAAGGAATCGTCCTCGAACTGATGCTGCCGTTTTCGATCGGTTATCCCGCTTTGCTGCTGCCCTTTGGCGATGTTGAGGTTACGCCGCGAAAGTGGTACCTCAATTGCGAGTCGGTTCAGTACGTGATGGCGAAAGAGCCAAGCGTTCAAATTGTTTTCGATGAAGCACTGCAGAACTGGATCGAGGTCCGGGTTGCTGCGTTATCGGGTTCGACGGCGCAATCGGTTTGAAGTGATCGTTGCATTGGTTGCAATCGTAACCCTTCTTCGGTGCGATGAACTGTTTTCACCGGCAATTCATGGTCTGTTCAAACCGCAACCTACGCTCGAACAAGGGGGAGTCGGTTTTTCTTAATCACAACTCACAAGTCTCCGAGCAGTCACGTGCGATCTGTTGTCAATCTTGTCATTTTATGCATCGTCATCGGTGCAGCTATTTCGAGTCTTCTAGGAACCAGCTACGAATCGATCACGCACAGCGGCGTAGAAGTCGAATATGAGTCAAGCATTAACCTGGTCAAGGCTCGACAGGTGGCCGAAGTCATCGCATCACCGGCGCTGCTGGGCAGCGTGGATGAACTTCACGTCATCCTCGATGAGGAAGATGGAAGAAATCGCCTTTGGTTTTGCGTCAAGTCAGGTGCGGAAAGCGATCACGAATTGCTAGGCGAAGCCGGTTTGATCACAAATGTCGTCGCGAACGAGTGTTACGACCCCGGTTCGTTTGAATTTGTCTTGTGCAATTCGAACCGCAAGCCGTTGCGCACGATCAACCCAACGCCGGGCTATGGTCAACACGTGAAGGAGGAGGATAACTTTCTCTTCTACAGCGGAATCGGGGAAGAAGAGGCCAGGAAATACTTGAGCAGAATACGTGAAACCGGCTTGCTGCCAAGCAATGGTATTTGCCGCGTGGTCAAAAACGACGATCAGCTTCTCGCACAATTCTATTCGAATACAGAATCACTGAGCACGTTTACGGACCAAGACACGGACGCGAACGCATCGGTCTTTCGTCGTACCGTCTTTGAGGGGCAGGCTGTCGAGATTCAATACGGTTTGGGGCCCGACTCGATTTGGGAAAACATGACGCGTACACTGCCGACGATTGGCCGGGGTGACCAAAAAGCCGAGCACGGAGAATACTCAATTGAGTACGGTGCTCCATTGACCAGCGAGGATATCGAACGTGTTGCAGAACGTTTGCAACGTGCGGGAATGTCAGGCGGTTCATCTCGGATCACGGCAAAAGAAAACGAACTCGAGTTTCGCGTGGTCAAAGCGAACCACGTCGCCGCGGATCAGGCATTGGAGTACTTCACTTTCTACGCTCGCGAACTCAAAACCGTACTTCCCCAGTACAACGTCACCGTCTTCGTTAGCGACGGTTATTTCAACGATCTCTGCTCAGCGTTCGTCGAATCAGGCAACGGCGATCATCATCGCATCGAAACCAACTCCCTTTTCACATCGGGGGATCTCTCGCAGCAGCAGATCGATGACTGCGTTGCCGCATTGGAAGAATGGGAGTTGTTTTCAGCGGACAGCGGCCATATCGCTTGGCTGGTGAAAGCGGGAGACGACATCAACATGTCTCTCGCGTTGATCGACCCAACCGAACCCGATGAAAATCTCCAGCAGTTTCTGGAGGACCTTCAGAGAATGGCGAAGGAGATTGACAACACCGTCTTTCCGGACCTTTCCTTCGGGCTGTCGACTTGCATGCTCAACGGCGACGTCAAGCAACAGCTGTGGCCTGTCGCTGAGTGAGGGTGACCCGGCTCGCTGACCAGGTTGTTGATTTCGTAACCCGTCGCGCTTCGGGTGACTGAATGACCGGCCTGTTAGAGCCGGATCGCGCAACAGACTTCACAACGGTTGCGGGCTAGCTGACGCACTCGGACTTGTTTGGGTTTCCATTGCTGGATCGTCTGGAGCCACTTCGGTAGATGCTCAGCGGTGTTGTAGTTGCCCAGCTTGAGCGTCAACAGCATGCCTTCGATGGAGCAGTCGCGGTGCGTCACGATATGGTGAATCGTCGTGAGCGTTTTTTCGGGTTTGACATTGGAATCGGCGAGCAACCATTTGACGTCGCGGAACGTCCGCCGGGGCAAGTCACCCGCGCGTGCTCGGTGGTGGGTGAACTTGGGATGGCCGGCAATCCTGGGATCCATTTCGGCCGGATCGATTCCGATGACTCGCAAACCTTCTTCGAGCAGCCGTCCGCAAGCGCCTCCCGGTGCACTGCCGACTTCGACTGCCAAGTCGTCGCGTTGAAATGGAAACCCACTCCATGCCATCGCTTCGGCGGCCTTGAAGTAGGCTCGCGAGATTGGTTCGTAGTGCGGATCAACCGGCTGAATGCCTCCCGGCCAACGTGACGGCCAGTGCATGGTTTCCTCTTGGGAGGCCGAACGTCCGGCAACGTGCCAGCCGATAAACCAGTCATTGGGATCAACCAAGACAATGTCCAGCACCGCCGTCCCTGGATCGGCGACCTGATTGGCGGACTGACACTGGAGTGCATTCCCCGAGAGTGTTTCGAGGACTTGATCGGCAACCAGTTTGCTGACTTCATCGATCTCAGGCTCGAATCCAAACTTACCGATCGGGAGACGGTCGCGTGGCCAGAGATGCAACTGGTCAAAGACGCGGTCGGGGTGTTTTTCCGCGAGCAGGTTTTTCAACTGAGCGGCAAGCTGCACTCCGTCTTGGCCTTTGACGTGGCCGATCGAGTGACTCGCGGTACGAACGAATGTTCCCGTGGGTAGCGGACAATTCGGCTGGTCGTTTTTCGCCGTGACAAAACCGGGTCGTGAAAAAGCCAACCGCCATCCGGACGCCGCGACTTCCGACTTCAAAGGGATCTCCGCTCCGACGGCACAGGTCATCATTGCAAAAGAAGGCGCGTTCACGGTTGTTTGGACTTCATTCGTTTTTGGTAGGCATCGATTCGCTGACCGATCCCGGGAATTAGCTTGACGGCGTTTTCGTAGTAGAGCTTTCGCAGCACCGAGTCGGGAAGATCCACGCCGTAGATATTCCACAGACCTTGCGGTGGCGGGATTTTTTCGCTGTACGGAAAGGACTCGTCACGGGTCTCAAAGAACCTCCAGTACAGACGCAAACGCAGTTCCGCCTGAGGACCGTCGGTACCGAACAGCAATCGGTCTTGATATCGGATGAGAAAATCGCGAGCGGTGAAGGGCTGGCGGCCCAGTTCCCCGATCCGCGATGCGGGCTCGATCCAAAGATTGGGATAGGTGTCCAGCCATCGCCCCACGGTCGCAAGGTCTTCGGCATTGTTGGCGATGTGTGCACCGATGAACTGAGTTTTGGGATGACGCGCGATCACACGATTGCGTGCGGCCAACAATGCCTCGCGACTGGGAAACTCGTCGCCGTGAAAGCTCCAATCCGGATGGCGACTGAGCTCTTCCCAGCGTTCATTCGTTTCATCGACGGGATCAAAAAAGGCCGCGGGGTCGGCCGTGTGGATGATCACCGGAATGCCAAGCTCGCCGCACTTCTTCCAGATCGGATCCCAACGTGTGTCATCGATCTCGATCAAGCTGCCGTCGGGGTTCTTGTATTGCAGTCCAAATCGCTTGAAGACTTTCAGGCCACAGACACCTTTCTCGACCGCCGCTTCAAGCTCCGTCGCCGTGCGCTCGGCGAAATCGGGTTGATGACAGGGCCAAAGTGACGGGTTGTCCCGCGGCGCGTTACCCATCCAATCCACATTGGCGTAGATCGCGAATCGGTCACGGTAATGTGGCCACAAGAAAGCCATGTGCTCTTGCAATTGGCTGCCGAGTTTCCCGTCCAACGAAACGCACACGGCGATGTTGTTTCGATCCATGACGGTCAAGAAGTCGTCCAGTGCCTCGCGGCTGCCTCGCAATCGATTGTGGAAATGTGTGTGAACATCCACGACCGGGAACGCGGCCGCCGATTTGGGATCGCTGGCGACGATCAGTTTGGACTGGGGACGAAAATTACGTAGCAGCAATTCGCGTCCGTCTCGTCCGTCCAGTTCCTCTTGGGCACTCGTTGTCGGAGCGGCGAAAAGCGCGACAATGATGACTGTCATCGAGACCGCGATTCGAGCCACTTCACGGGGGTAAAATTGGCCAAGCGAATGTTGCCAGTGACGGCCGGATACAATTCGAACCGGTGGTACGCTAGGCTGGCCAGAGTCGGTGAAATCGTTGTGAGTCATATTGGGTTCACACCAAGCCTGGGAAGGCAACGGAAGAACACGAGTGAGTAACGAAGAGCAAACGCAACACCAATCCGAAGAAGGCCGCTCGGCAAGCAAAAAGCTATCGATGCAGGCCACCGCTCCGCCGGCAGAAGTCCCAGGGTACCGCTTGGAGCGATTCTTGGGCAGCGGCGCGTTCGGGCAAGTCTGGGTCGGCCGAGATTTGAATACCGGGCGACCGGTGGCCGTCAAGTTTTTCCTTCACCGTGGCGGCGTCAATTGGTCCCTGCTCAGCCATGAAGTCAAAAACCTTGTGCAGCTGTCCGCCGATCGGCACATCGTGCAGGTCTTGGAAGTCGGATGGGATAGCGATCCGCCATTCTACGTGATGGAGTTGGTCACGGGCGGGTCTTTGGAAGACGAACTCTCGTCACGCGGTGCCCTGCCGGTCAGCGAGGCGGTCAGCCTTTTTCGAAAAATCTGTGTGGGGCTCAATCACAGTCACAGCAAGGGTGTGCTGCACTGCGACTTGAAACCGGCGAACATTTTGCTGGGCGAAGACCATGAGCCGCGTTTGGCGGACTTCGGCCAAAGTCGTATGACGCACGACCAGACACCCGCGTTGGGCACGCTGTTTTACATGGCGCCCGAACAGGCGGACCTGGAGTCGACGCCGAGCAGTGCTTGGGATGTCTATGCCGCGGGCGCGATCGTCTACCGAATGCTCACCGGCGATCCGCCGTATCGTGATGAAACGATCATCGAACAACTCGATACGGCAGGCTCGCTCCCGAAGCGACTTAAGCGTTATCGCGAATCGATTCAACAAGCAGCGCCACCGATTCATCACATCAAGAAGCATGGTGTGGATCGAGACCTGGCGCGGATCATCAGCCGCTGTCTTGCCGTCGATCCGGAAGATCGCTTTACAAATGTTCAAGAGATCCTCGATCAGTTGGATCGGCGAAGCGAGTCGCGTGCGCGACGGCCTTTGCTGTTGCTGGGGATTCTCGGTCCCGTGCTGCTATTGCTGGCGACCGCTTTTTTCGCATCGCGAACGATTGATCGTGCGGTGGCAAGCACCGAGGAAGCGCTTCGCAAAGAAGGCGTCGAAAGTAACTCTATCGCAGCGAGTTCCGCGGCACAGAATCTCGAGTATGAATTGGAACGGTACTTTCGGCTCTGCCGAGAAGAAACCGAGCGACCGGAGTTTCGCGAGGCTCTTGCAGCGGCATTGGATGACGGCGCGGTGCAGTCGGCCCTGGAGTCGATCGCGCAATCCGACCTTCCGCGATCGGATCCGGGCAAAGCGACCGCGCGCGAAACGTTACTGGATCTGCCACCACGCGTCCGCTTCGATCAATACTTGGAGTCGCGTCTCGCGCAATACCTCTCCAACGACGGGCGACGGGTTCCACAATTGGCGTCGATGTTCGTCACGGATTCCAAGGGAACGATTTTCTCGATCGCGTACGATGAACCCGTCAGCCGTGATCAAAGCAGTGCCGGTCGCAATTACTCCTATCGAACGTATTTTCACGGGGGCCGCAAGGACCTCAGCCGCGAGACCCCGATCGACTCGATCGAGCCACTCAAACGCACGCATTTGTCGGCCGCGTTTCAGTCGACGGCGACGGGTCTTTGGAAGGTCGCGATCAGCGTCCCGCTCATTCAGTTCGACTCGAGCGAGGAAGCCGAGCCAAAAAGCACCGATGCCGTGTTTGTCGTCACGATCAATCTCGGTGATTTTGAATTGCTCCGCGAAGAGGCCAGCAGTGACAAGATTGCCGTCTTGTTGGATTCTCGCGAAGGCCCCACTCGAGGAACGGTTCTGCAGCACCCCTATCTCGAGCAACAACACGAAGCCGGCAGCGGCAACGTCGGCCAAGTATTCCAGCTGAAACCGGCGCAGATGGACGCGCTGGTTGATGGGGGTGACGTGACCTACATCGATCCGGTGGCCTCCGCCCCGGGAGGCGACGACTTCGCGGGTGGTTGGCTTGCCGCATTGCAAACGGTGGAGGTGCCCGATGAGTCGCCCTTCAAGCCCACCGCCGAAAACACACAGCCCGACCAAGCCAATCGCGCCGACCT
>JBCBOO010000129.1:0-17096 GCA_039821235.1 Planctomycetota bacterium | reverse complement strand
CTGCGATGCGAGTCACGTTGGGAGTCAGTTTGGCGAACAACGGCACCTCGCAAGCCGCCCGTGCAGCCGCCACCACATTGTGACAGGAGGTGGCATCTGTTCCAAAGTCGACACCGCCACTGACGTTGGGGCAGGAAAGGTTCAGTTCCACGGCGGCGACGCCATAACCTCCGATCCGCTGCGCGAGATGAACGAAGTCGTCTTGAGTGCGTCCCGCGACGCTAACGACGATGGGGGTTCCCAGTGATTGCAGGTAGGGCAAGTGATGCTCGATAAACGCATCGACACCATCGTTGTCCAGGCCGATCGCATTGAGTAACCCGGAAGAGGTTTCGACCGTTCTCCAGGGTGCGTTGCCGACACGCGGTTCGGCGGTGATCGTTTTCGGAAGAATCCCGCCGAGCCGTTTCAGGTCCACGATCTGCTCCATCTCACGGGCGTACCCGAATGTTCCGGAGGCGACGAGAATCGGGTTGGGTAACGTGACTCGTCCAAGCCGGGTGGAAAGATCGATCGCGGTGGCGGTTTCGGATGCGTTCATGAGGAAGCACGCTCTTGAATGAACTGTCGATGGATCTCGGCCAGGATGGTGTCGGCGACGACTTGTTTTGTACCGTGGACTTCGGCCACCAAGCTGCCGTCGGCGGCCAGGATTTCAACTTGGTTGTCTGCCGAGTCGATCGCACTGGGGCCGTTGCTGATGATCATGTCGCAGTGTTTCTTTTCGAGCTTGACGATCGCCCGAAAACGATGGTCGTCGGTTTCCAAGGCAAAACCCACCACCCATTGGTCATCACGCTTCGACTCTCCAAGCGTTGCGACGATGTCAGGCGTCTCGATCAGTTGGATCGAAATGGGATGACCGGTCTTGGAAAGTTTGTCCTCGGCAATGTGTTGGGGTTTGTAGTCGCATGGCGCCGCCGCTCCGATCATCCCATCACACTGCAGGAACTGTTCGCTAGCGACCTGTAGCATTTCGTCTGTGGTCGTGACCGGCAGCACCGTCGCCGCCGGTGGATAGTCGACCGTGACGGGACCGGAAACGATCACGACCTCGTGTCCGAGTGCAAGCGTGGATTGAGCAAGCGCCGCGCCCATGCGTCCACTCGATGCATTGGAGAGATAGCGAACGGGGTCCAGGTACTGTCGTGTCGGACCGGAGGTGATCAGAATTCGAGCCAACTCACCGCTCCGATGTTGCAGGTCTCAAACGGCTCGGGAATGCGGTGGGGACTCGTCCGGCAAGTGGCTAACGTCATTGCTGGAGGGCACGATCCAGAAGACCACTTAACTGCTCACCCGAGATTCCCATTCGGGCCGCCGCCAATGCAAAGAGTCGCTTTTCGTTTTCTTCCAGTTTTCCGTCGGCCGCCATCATCCGCACCAGATCAATCATCAGGGCGTCGCGCTCTTCCGGGTCGCTGGGCAATTCAAGTGCGGCTTCGTCGCCGAGTCCGTATCGAATCGCGTGCTGCAGTGCACCTTCGTCCAAGCCGAGCTCATGACAACGCTCCGCCATCAAGTCGACTTCGCGTTCACCGATCGAGCCATCGGCCATCGCCATGACGACAAGGTTCCGCAGCTGCCGCATCCGGTCGTTCAGGTCTGAATCACTCATGCGAAACAGCTTAACACAGGAATCTCCCAGCTCGCGAGGGGCCACGAGATTTCACATGAAAGCGCACTTAATTCGCGGCGTCTGGGCAAAGCTATCGGACGTTGAAACCGTCTCGCTCGAGTCGCTTGGCGAGTTCTCGTTTGGGAGCGTCTTCTCCGTGGACGAGGACGATTTCTCCCGGGGCGTTTTGCATGCCGGAGACGAATCGAATGAGATCGGACTGGTCGGCATGCGCGGAGTAGCCGCTGATCGTGTGAACGTCGGCTCGCAATCGGTATTGCTTTCCGTCTAACGTCACGGTTTCACGGCCGGCTTGAATTTCGCGCCCCGGTGTTCCGGCACCCTGGTAGCCGACAAACAACACGTCCGTCGACTCGCGTTCGATGAATCGCTTGAGGTAGTTCACGACTCGACCACCGGTGCACATGCCGCTGCCGGCGAGCACGATGGCGGGCAATTCGGTTCGCTCCAGATAATCGAGCGTCGAAACGTGTTCGTCGTGGTCCAAGATCGTGGTCAAGTTCTCAAAGACGAGTGGCTGGTCATCGTAACGCAGCACCTGCTGCGCCTCCTCGTCCCAGAACGGTTGCAGCTGCCCGTAGACTTCCGTGAACCTCGCTGCCAAAGGTGAGTCGACGATGACGTCCACCGAGCGAAGGATCTCGCGGGACTCTTCACGATGCAATCGCTCGAAGATCGCGTTCATCTCATAAAGTAACTCTTGTGTCCGGCCGAGGCTGAACGCGGGAATGATGGTCACGCCCTTGTCATCGAGTGTCTTCCGCAACAGCCGTTCCAGCGTCGCCTGACGGTCTTCGCGGCCGGAGTGATTCTTGTCTCCGTACGTGGATTCGAGGACCAACACATCGGCTCGTTCCGGCGAAACCGGATCCTTCAGCAGCGGTGCATGCGGAGCGCCGAGGTCTCCCGAAAACACGTAACGCTGATCCGCCTGTTCGACTTCGATGTATGCCGATCCCAGAATGTGACCCGCCGGCGAAAGACGAATTCGCACGCCGTCCAAGATTTCTTCCCAGCTGTCATAGCCGATCGGTCGCAATCGATCCCCGAGCGTATCCAGAAACGCGTCAATCATGCGTTGACGGCGGGTAAACCCGATCTTGATCGCGTCTTCCATCGTCAGCGGCAGCATCAAAGCCGTGGGCTTGCTGCAGTAAATGGGGCCATCAAACCCGGCTGCGAGTAAATACGGTAGACGCCCGACATGATCGATGTGAACGTGGGTCAGCAATAACGCCTCTATCCCGGCAAGGTCGAATTCGATCTCCAGATCCGCATGCCGCCTCGCGTCATCCCCCTGGAACAGCCCGCAGTCGACGAGCAGCGAGCGACCATCGTCGAACCGAAGCTGGTGACACGATCCGGTGACGCCTTCGTGACCGCCGTGATGAATGAGTTGCATGGACAAATGGCAGGCCTTCGCGGGCGGTAATTTAGTAACCCGCAGTGTGCACGGGCTGTTGATTTAGTAAACCGCAGCGTCGGCAAGGGATAGCAACGATCCGCTCTCTGACGCTTCGGATTGCGACTTGAGTGTGGATGTAAGTTAGCCGTTGATTCAGTAGCCCGTTAGCGGTGCGGCGGGGATGCGAACGGGTGACTGGACAAAAACGCGATTGACGGCCCACAATACTAGACTTTCACCGCCAAAGGACATTCACATGGTAACGTTCGCGACACCAATCTTTCCACTGAGCCGCACCGAAATCGCTGGAACCAAGGTCGTCGATTTGGTGAAAGAGTTTGGGACGCCCGTTTACGTCTACGAGTGGGAGACCATCGCGCAGCGTGTCGAGGACTTGGAAAAGTTTGACGTGATCCGGTTCGCTCAAAAGGCGTGCAGCAATATCGCGATCTTGAACCGATTGCAACGCAAGGGCGTGGTCGTTGATGCGGTCAGCTCGGGTGAAATCCGGCGCGCAATGGCGGCGGGTTTTTCGTCCGGTGACCACGAAATCGTCTATACCGCCGACATCTTCGAACCGGCCGCGCTGGAACTGGTGCTCGAGCACAACCTGCATGTCAACTGCGGCTCGCCCGACATGATTTCTCAGTTGGGCGAGCGCCGTCCGGGCTCCAATGTCACCTTGCGGATCAATCCAGGCTTCGGTCACGGGCACAGTCAAAAAACCAACACCGGCGGCGAGCAGAGCAAGCACGGGATTTGGCACAGCCAGATCGACGAATGCTTGCGTCGCGCGGATCAGTTTGGTGTCACGGTCACGGGGCTGCACATGCACATCGGTTCGGGGACCGATCTGGAACATCTGAGTGAAGTCTGCAGTGCGATGGAGCAGGCGGCGGACGCCGTCGGTCGAACGGTGACCACCATCAGTGCCGGCGGTGGTTTGCCGGTGCCGTACACCGAACAGGAAACCTACGTCGACATCGCCAAGTACTTTGAGCTCTGGGATGCGTCGCGACATCGGCTCGCTGAGAAGTTTGGCCATGCCATTAAGTTGGAAATCGAACCCGGGCGTTTCTTGTCCGCCGAGTCTGGCAGCTTGATCGCCGAAGTCCGCTCGGTGAAAAAGATGGGCGACAACTTGTTTTTCTTGTTGGACGCCGGTTTCAATGACCTTGCACGACCCGTCATGTACGGCGCCCACCATCCGATTTCCGTCTGTGGCTCGGACGGACATGGCGTCGAGGATCGCGAGCAAGTCGACGCCATCGTCGGCGGCCCACTGTGCGAGTCCGGCGACATCTTCACGCAGCGTGAAGGCGGCTTTGTCGATTCAAGACGATTGCCCATGTGCCGCGTCGGCGACTACGTGATTTTGGAAAACGCCGGCGCCTACGGGTTTGTCATGTCTAGTAACTACAACGGCAAACTCCGCGCACCGGAAGTCCTTATCGAAGACGGCACACCGAAACTGATTCGGGCGCGCGAGACCTTCGATGATTTGATCCGAGGCGAAGTGATTCCGGACTGAGTGCTTATGCCCGGCCACCTGCGGCTCGCCTATTCCAGCATCCAATCAACGATGCGTTTTGCCGCCTGTCCGTCTCCGTAGGGGTTCGCCGCGACGGCTGCACCACTACCGGATCGGCTGACTTGGAGGTGATGGCTGACGCGGTCGATAATCTTCTGCCGGTCGGTGCCAACCAATTCTGCCAGCCCGGCATCGACGGCTTCGGGTCGCTCTGTTTTCGTCCGGGTCACCAGCACGGCACTGCC
Source organism: Planctomycetota bacterium (assembly GCA_039821235.1). Taxonomy (GTDB): domain Bacteria; phylum Planctomycetota; class Planctomycetia; order Pirellulales; family Pirellulaceae; genus Stieleria. The sequence continues at coordinate 12,276 of JBCBOO010000129.1, read as the reverse complement.
AAGCGACGGCGCCTCTTCTTGCACGCCGCCGGAATCCGTGAGCACGACGGTGGCTCGGTCCATCAGCCAAACGAATTCGGGATAGTCGGCCGGCGGGACGAGGTGGATATTGGGTTTGCCCCCGAGTAACTCATGAACCGGTCCGCTGACGTTTGGATTGAGGTGGACCGGATAAATCAGTTGAACATCCGGGAATTCGTCGGCGATTTGCACGATGGCTTGGCAAGTTTGCTGCAGCCCGTCACCGAAGTTCTCGCGCCGGTGTCCGGTGATCAGGACCACGCGATCGGCGAGCGCCATCGGATACTTCTCACGCCAACGTTCGTCACTGGCACGCTCTTTTTCCACCGCGGTCATCAGCGCGTCGATCACCGTGTTTCCAGTCACACGTACTTGGTGTTCAGGTACATGTTCACGCAACAGCGCTTGCCGGCTCTGTTCGGTGGGGGCGCAGTGCAATTGGGTGACGACCCCAGCGACGCGTCGATTGAATTCCTCCGGCCACGGCGCGAGCAAGTCACCCGTTCGCAGACCTGCTTCGACGTGAACAATTGGAACTTGGTGATAAAACGCCGCCATCGCGGACGCCATGACCGTGGTCGTGTCGCCCTGGACGACGACGCAGTCGGGACTTTCACGGACAATGACCTCGTCGACCGACGTCAGGCAGCGTGCCGTCAAACCGGTCAGGGTCTGTCCCGGTTTCATCAGTCCGAGGTCGACATCGGGCTCGATCGAGAAATACCCGAGCACTTGGGCCAGCATTTCTCGGTGTTGTCCGGTGCTGCACACAATCGGCTGGACTTCCGGTCGAGATTGGCATTCAAGAATGACAGGTGCGAGCTTGATGGCCTCGGGACGTGTGCCGAGGACGATGAGTGGACGAAGACCGGGGCCTTTTCGAGACAGGATGGGTTGGGGCATTCGGGGCGGTGTGTCGGAAAAAGACGTGTTTTAAGGGTCGGAATGAGTTTCCGAGGGGTGCGGTCGGCAAATCCCCTTGGGGAATAAGCCGCACGAGGCTATACATATAGTCGGCCGGAATGGGCGATGAAGTGCCCAAAAACCGCGTCCAGCCCGAAACCGTCGTCTTTCACCGACACGCCTTTGAACGGATGTGATGCCGTCTCTGCCGCTGCTCCGCCGCGATGCCTCAATCGTGCCGCCGGAGCGCGCCAAGGAAGGATGCCTTCTTGGTGGCACGCCACATTCATTCTCTTCGCCAACTGCCGCTTCAAATCCCTTGCACCTGCAGTTCCGGCGATTCAATTTACTGTCGAAATAGCGCTTCTTGAGAGAGTCTCACGTGCCTTTCGTCGGAGAATTGCGACCTGGTTTCACCCGAATCACCTTTCACTGGAACCAGACTCCTGATGTCCGATAATTGGAATCTACTCGCCAAATTCCTCGGCACCCCTGGCCCCCCCGAACCACCGCCGGAACCAGAGCCGGAACCCAAGCCTCCTGAGCCCGAAGCAGCTGAACAAATCGATGACACTCCGTCAGACGAAGACACCGCGCAATCGTCGCCCGATGCCGATCTGGAGACGCCCGTCGCATCCGCGGCTGACCAAGTGGACGCAGACGATGTGATCGCGGCACTCAGTTCCAGCGTCGATACGACGACGCTGCCTGGTTTTGGCGTCAGCGAACCGGATCCCGCGATTGAGGACTTAGCTTCGGGTGGTCCGCCGGCCGTCGCCGAGCCGGTCGTTGAGTCGATGCTCGAAAAAGAAACGGTCATCACGCCTTCCGACGAAGTCTTTGCGGGAGACGTGGCGATAGAGGAACCCGTTGTCGACGACTCCTCGACGCAGGCTTGGGGTGAACTCGCCAACGAGCTCGGTATCGAGGCCCCCGAGGACCCGCCACCGCATCGCGCGTCAAACGCCAAGGAAATCCCGCCCGCGAAATCCAAGTCGGCTGCGCGGAAGGCAAAGCCCGCCAAGAGCAAAAAGCGTTCTGGCGGATTTGGAACCGGCCTCGGGATGGATCTAGGGGGCGATGAGCCTTTGGAAGCTGAACTCGACGCCGAAGACGAGGGCCAGGAGGTCGCCGAAGAAGTCGACTCGGTCGAAGTCGCCGCAGAACGGGAGAGGCCCGAACGCGAGAAGCCGAAACGCGAACGAAGTCCGAGGCGAAAGAAACAAGTCCGCGACGAGAAGCCAGCCGAAGCTCCCGATCCGCTCTCTTTTACCTCGTTTGCGGAGTTTGATGACGAAGACGAGCCCGAGGAAACCGAAGATCGTGCGGAGCCCGTCAGCGTGGTTTCATCCGTCAAGGATCGTTCTCCGAGAGAGTCCGGTCGTGGACGATCCGCTCGGAAACCGTCGGCTCGGCGTGGCCGCGAGGAGAGCGACGAATCAAGCGAAGATGAATGGAAGTCAACTCGCGAGCGTGCGGACAAAGAAGGCGACGATGAGGACCGTGAGCCTCGCCGTCGCCGGCGTCGTCGCGGTCAACGCCAACGCCTTTCTGAAGAGACGTTGGAAGAGGTTCGTGAAGAAGTCAAGCCTGATGAGGAAAGCAGCGACGAAGAGCAAGAGGACGCGCCCCGTGGACGTCCTCGCCGCCGCCGTCGAGGTGGTCGCCGACCGAGGCAGGAGAGCAGCGAAACCGAAGATCGATTTACGGATCTCGACGAAGATGTCGTCGTCGATCTGGATGAAGACGAAGTGGGGGCGAGGTTTGTCGACGACAGTGATGACGACGACGAGGAAGAGTCGCAGTCTCCAAGTCGCCGGCGTCGTGGCCGTCGCGGTCGACGTGGACCCGCCCGTCAACGTGAAACGACCGACGAAGTCGAATCGGAGGACGAACCGGTCAGCCGCGAGTCCGCCTTCGATGACGATCACGAAGATGACGACGAAGTCGAAGTCATCCGCCGTGGGAGAAGACGACGTGGACGTCGCGGCGGGCGAAGTCGTGGTGGCCGAGACGCGGAAGAGAAGCGGCCGGGCGACGACGAACGCGACGAACCCGAAGACGATCGTCCCCGCAGGAGACGCGAACCGGTCTCACGCGATGACGAAGACGCAGCTCCGCGACGCAAGCCCGTTCCAACATGGAACGAAGTCGTCACGATCCTCGTCGATAACAACATTGAGAATCACAAGAAGGCGCCGAAGGGCAGACCACGCGGACGAAGACGATGAACGAGTTATTGATCATTTGGCCCGATGGGACGCCACAGTGGGTGGCGCCCACCGAAGCGGAGCGTGACGTTAGCGGTCCCGACTCGCGGAACGTGGTCGGCAAGCCGGTGATCCGGCTCGGAAATGTTTCGCAACCGGAATTGCATTTCTATCCCGCCGAAAACTCGGACACGACGGTCATCGTCTGCCCGGGGGGCGGGTTCTCGATCCTCGCCTGGGACCTCGAAGGCACCGAGATCGCGCAGTGGTTGCAGAAACAAGGCATCAGTGCCGCGGTGTTGAAGTACCGGGTTCCCAGTCGCAACCATGAGCCCAAGTGGTTGCCTCCCGTTCAAGATTTGCAGCGCAGCGTTTCGTTGATTCGTGGCGGTGCGAACGCCGCGATGCCGACCAAAAATGTTGGTGTGCTGGGGTTTTCCGCCGGCGGCCACACGGTCGCCCGTACCGCTTTCGGATTGGTTCGTCACTACGAGCCTGTCGATCGCTTTGATGAGTCGTCCTGCGAAGTCGATTTCGCGGCATTGATTTATCCGGCTTACCTGACCGAAAGTAGAGACTCGGAAGTGCTGATCAAGGACCTGACGGTTTCCAAACTCACTCCGCCGTTCTTCTTCGCACACGCGTTCGACGATCCGTACACCTGTCAAGGAGCGGTTCAGCTCTTTTCGGAGTTGAAACGCAACGACGTTCCTTCTTCACTGCACGTGTTCTCCGCCGGCGGGCACGGATTCGGAGGTCGCGACAGCGGCGAAGAAAACGATCTGTGGTTGCCGCTCTTCAAGCACTGGCTCGGCGACAACGGGTTCGCATAGCGGCCTGTTGATCGAGACCCGCAAGCGTTCATTTCCAGACTTTTGCTGATTAAACTCACCCTCTCGCGTGCGGGAGGGTCGCACGCGGCAGTGGCTGGGGCTGGGGAAGGTTCTCTCTGGGGGCGATCACCGGTGTCGTTGCATGAACGCATTCGAAGCCTTCACTCCGACCAATTACCGTCGATGGAATGACGGGAAGCGAAGCCGTTTGAGGTCACGTGGGAATCCAAGTGACGGTCTACAAGAAAATACTTTCACTTGAGCCTTCAACGCGAACCTAAATTCTTCCGTTGTCCGCGCGTGATTTGAATTTTGCCACCCAAGACATGGAGTGGAATTCGTTGCTCAGCCTTGTTCGTCTTCGATGACTTCGGGCGTGGCAGGATCCTCGGGGGCTCGTTTTCTCAACTTGCGTTGCAGCGATCGCCGATGGATACCTAATCGCCTCGCAGCTTCGCTGATGTTGCCACCGCAATCCGACAGGACGCGATGAATGTGCTCCCACTCGTTGCGGGCAAGCGAAGGCGCGGGAAAGCTCACTTCACCGCTTGGCACGGAAGGTTCATCGCCTCGGACGAACGCCGCCAGAATGTCATCGGCGTCGGCGGGCTTGGCGAGGAAGTTAACCGCCCCGGCTCTGACGGCATCGATCGAAGCGGGGATGCTACCGAAACCGCTCAAGATGATGATACGCGCCGAGGGGTGGAGCTGCAGAAGACGCCGCAGTAAATCGAGCCCCGAACGTCCTGGCATCCGCAGGTCCAGCACCGCAAGGTCCGTCGGCTGGTGCCGAAACACCTCGACGGCTTCATCGTAGTTCGCTGCCGTCTGCACCCGGAATCCACGTTGCCGCATGGCCATCGCCAGGCGATCACGGAGGATGAGCGTGTCATCCACCAACAGGATGCTCTCCGCGTCAACGGTCGTCGCATCGTAAACGGGAGCAGTTTCGTCGGACATGATCATTTTCGGGTAGCCAGCTTTCTGGAATTCGAGGTCGTGACTCGCCTCCGCATTCAATTGTAGGTGGGTCGCCTTAATCGACCATCCCTCAACGCGACAACGGGCCGCAGAAAAGTCTGCCCTTTTCTTGTCCGCGCCCGTTTAACACACCCCGAAAGCCGCAACTTGTGAAAATGAAGTCGCTGATTTGCAAAATCAACTCGACCGCAGCGCTACGCCAACCGCGGATCAGCCGGTAAGCTTAAACATGAGTCGTTTCATTCCGTCTTTCAGCCGACGAAACAAACATGAATTCTCCCTCCGCGGAACAACCTCACCGCCCGACCGGCGAATTCTCCGGTCAAGCGCCCGCGTTGATTGAACGCGTTGTCAATCTGATGGACCCGAGTGGCGATGTCATTTTGAACCTGTCTCACGATCAAGCTTGCGCGGCGGTCCAAAGTGGGGATGCCGAAGCCGTCCGGAAAATCCGAGGCCAATTCGCGATCTGTCGGCAGGAAGGAAAAACGATCCGAATGGCGCGCTCCATCGGGCGACCAATGCGGTACTTCTTGGCCAAACGTGCTGAGGGGCCTGCACTGATCATCGCTGAACGCATGGATCAGATTCTGAACCAGCTTCGCGAAGAGGGACTCGAAGACCAGTTCCACCCGTCCTACACACGCATGGTTCCGGCGCATTACCTACTCGAATTGCAGTTGGTCGGATGTCCCGATCCGAATCCGCAACTCACACGCTACTTCGCGCCCGAACGCAACCGACTTCCTGCCGACATCGACGCGATCGGCGCCCTCTACATCGAACGTTTGGCAGAAGTTATCGATCAATTTCTGGTCACCATCCCCGATGACGAACCGATCGGCGTCATGTTTAGCGGTGGAATCGATAGCGGATCAATTCTCATGATCGTGGAGCATTTGCTTCGGCGAAGAGGTCAGTCGCCGTCCCGCATGAAAGCGTTCACCTTGGCAGTGGAGGGACGCCCGGGAGACCTTGAGCAGTCACGTGAATTCTTGAAAGCCGTCCAAATGGAGATGCTGCTCGAGCCGATCGAGGTTCCGGCGGAAAAGGTGCGTTGGCAAGACGCCGTGGCATCGATCGAGGACTACAAGCCACTCGATGTGCAGTCCGCCACGATGGGCTACGCCTTGCTGCGAGAACTGCGCGAGCGTTACCCGGATTGGAAATACCTGCTCGATGGCGATGGCGGGGATGAGAATTTGAAGGACTATCCGATCGAAGACAACCCAGAACTCACAATACGGAGTGTCCTCGGAAACCGCATGCTCTACCAGGAAGGCTGGGGCGTCGACGCCGTCAAGCACTCTCTGGTCTACAGCGGCGGTCAAAGTCGTGGCCATAGCCGAACGAGTGCTCCCGCGGCGCAGTTCGGTTTCAAAGGATTGAGTCCTTACGCGATCCCCGACGTCATTGAGATCGCCGAAGCGGTGCCGTTTGTCGCGCTGACCGATTGGGACCACCAAAAACTGTATTCGCTGAAAGGCCAGATCGTCGCCGCCGGCATTCAACACCTGACCGGAAACGAGATGCCTGTCTTTGAGAAACGACGCTTCCAACATGGCGCCGCGGACTCGGAGACCTTTGCAAGGCTCTTTCCAGATGACGACCAAGCCTACCGCGATGAATTCAAAAAGATGACGGAAGAAAAACTTGGTTAATACGACCGGAACCACCCTCGCAAAGTTTGGATTCTGGCGGAACACAGGTCGTAGTGATTCATGGGCATTGCCGCTATGCTACGCCCATGAAACGAAAACCCACGAAAGAAACACCATCCGAGCCTGCGGGATTTGAAGACATCGACCTCTCGCCCGTCATGCGTCGCGCGCTGACGAAGGCAGGTTTTGAGACCCCCTCCCCCATTCAATCCGAGTTAATTCCTCCGGCGCTCGAAGGGCTGGATGTGATCGGGCAAGCTCGAACGGGAACCGGCAAAACAGCGGCTTTCTCGATCCCAATTCTTGAGCAGCTCGATTCTTTAGAAGACTGTCGGGATCCCCAAGCGATCGTTGTCGTTCCGACGCGTGAATTGGCCGACCAAGTTGGGCGCGAGATGGTGCGTTTGTCCCACGGCCTTCCAACCGAAATCGCCGTGCTCGCCGGTGGCAAAAATATTCGAACGCAGTTGCGTCAGCTCGAAAATGGCGTCCAAGTCGTTGTCGGAACTCCCGGGCGTCTACACGATCACTTGCAACGTCGTTCGCTGCGAACCAAAGATGTTTGGTGCGTGGTGCTGGACGAAGCCGATCGAATGCTGGACATCGGTTTCCGCCCCCAGATCGAACGGATCCTGCGGCGTTGCCCCCGCGACCGACAGACGTTGTTGCTGTCCGCGACGCTGCCACCGACGGTTCGTCGCCTCGCCGAATCTTACATGGTCGACCCCCTGGTCATCGACTGCTGCAAGAACGAAATGTCGGTGGAGACGATCGAGCAGCGTTACTTCACCATCGCACAGGACCAGAAACAAGAACTCGTCCGCGCGCTGCTTGAGCGTGAGAAACCCAAGCAAGCGATCATCTTCTGCCGAACCAAACGCGGCACGGATCGGCTCTGGCGTGCGATCAGCAAAGATCATCCGTCGTGCGCCGCGATGCACGGTGACATGGCACAGCGTGATCGCGATCGAGTATTGCAGAGGCTCCGCGATGGCGATTTGGATATCCTTGTGGCAACCGATGTGGTCGGTCGCGGCATCGATATCAGTACCATCTCACACATCGTCAACTACGACGTTCCCGAAGACAGCGATGACTACGTGCACCGCGTCGGTCGAACCGGCCGAATGGGGCGCGATGGAGTCGCCTACACATTCATCGTTCCCGGACAGGGTGACTTCCTGACCAGCATCGAACAACGCATCAACAAGCTTCTGATTCGAGACTCCATGGAAGGCTTCGAAGCCCCAAAAGAAGTCGCCGTTGTCGAAACAGCCAAGCCGCAACCGACCAAGCGACGCCTCAACCCCATGAGCCGCAAGGTTACTCGCCGGCGGTAAACCAGCTGGCAACCAAAAGACGCTCTGCTCCCGCCGCCATCCGTCGTTGAGCGTCCGCCCACGAACGGACACCCCCACCGGAAACAAGCGAGACGTCGCGCGGTATCAAGTCACGCTTCTGCAGGGTCCATTCGCAAGTGGTTGATAAGCCAGTTGGGTTCACGGCCTGGTCGTCAACCGCCCGTTTTCCCACGTCGCCCAGATCAAGCGCGATGGCGGCAGACGGCGGAAGTGTTCGGCACAGTTCGATCCAGTCCTGTTCCGTGGTCTGCGTTGAAAGCCAACGCTGATTCCGGTAGTCGAAACTGATCCACAAGCGGTGACGCCCGACTTGATCGACAAGTCGTACGTACGTGTCCACGCCAGTTGCACACTCCGTGGCGATAATCAGCTTCACTTGATCGTATTCGGTAGTCAGTTCAATGAGCCACTGAAGCTCTTTGTCGGCAATCAAGTCGATGCCTGCATCCAAAAGAAAGTCGTGTGATGCGTCGTGGTGCTCCAGCATACGTTCGATCGTTGCCTTCTGAAGCCTGCCGTTCGTCAATGCATCTAAGTCGGCAAGATAAATGCTCCCGAGCCCCGCAACTCGGTAGCAACTCATCAGCTTGCAGGCATCGCCGTCGATGACCGACATGCTTCCGTCTTCGAAACGAAAACGCTTCGTCGGGCGATACGTTTTGCGGGCACCACCTTCGGCACGAACAGATCGACCCGATGCCAAATCGATGACACCGATCAACGGCGGGGCCTGTTCCATCAAGGACCCGGGCTCACTCGGGCAGCGAGAACAACGACTCCACCTTCACGATCGCATGGTCATCGGGAAACGTGTGAATCGCTTGTACCAGCATGGAACGCTGACGCGTCTCAATGTTCACGTAACTCAGGCCGCCAAGTGAAAGGCGACCGCTCGCTTCAAACGTGTGCAACAGGCCTTCGGTGGGCTGCTTGGAAAGCTGCTGCTGGACCATGAAGAACATGTCCGGTGAAACGGGTTCCAGCTGAAAATGCGTTCGGTAGTTGATACCGTGACGGCATTGCACGGACTCGGTTCGGCTACCTTTCAGCGACTGTGACACCAAGCATCGCCGCGTTGGCAACGGCTGGTGTGCGCCCGTGGCAACCTCACAGACGGTCACCGGAGCCTGTCCGGTTGTATTCCAAGTGATCACGTGACCGCAGTTGGTGATATTGATCGTGGCGTTGTACGCCGTTCGTTCGATCCTCCGTGTGCCGTAAACCGTGTACAGCTCCGGGTGGAGCGTACGACTGAAGACGTGAAACGAAAGCTCTGCAACTTTTGGGCGAACCGACAGCACAACAACGATTCCAAAGGGCGATAGGGATGAAACACACGAGCAAACCCATCCGAGTGTTGCCGGTGAACAATCTTGCGTGACAAACGCCACACGCGCCGAGTGTTTTGTCCGTTTTCCGATCTGAAGGGACGCGACAGGCTCTCGGCAAATCGCCTGATGGGGCTCATTATAGATGCTCGCCCGAAGCGGGCAGAAGAGCGTTTAACCGGACATCGCTAAAGAAATTGATTTTGGTCCCGGCGCCACGGATTCCCATTGACAGCGGTACAACAATGGTCATCGTCATCGATAACTATGACTCGTTTACTTACAACCTCGTGCAGCGTCTCGGCGAAATCAACCCGAACGTCGATGTGCGAGTTTTTCGGAACGACGAGACCACTCTGGACGCAATCGCGTCGCTTTCTCCCGAGCGGATTCTTGTTTCTCCGGGCCCTTGCACGCCGACCGAAGCCGGTATCAGCGTCGAATGCATTCGCGAGTTTGCGGGTAAGGTGCCCATGCTCGGCGTTTGCCTGGGACACCAATCCATCGGCCAGGCATTTGGCGGCGAGATCATCCGCGCCCCCGAACTCATGCACGGAAAAACCGATGAGATTTTTCATGATTCCAAAGGTTTGTTCGCAGGATTGCCACAACCCTTCGTCGCCACTCGGTATCACTCCCTGGTGATCAAGCCGGAAAGCCTGCCCGATGAACTCGAGGTTGCGGCATGGACCGACACCGGTGGAACCCGGCAGATCATGGGAGTGAGGCATGCTTCGCTCCCCATTGAGGGGTGGCAATTCCATCCAGAAAGTTTTTTGACCGAACCCGGCGTAGAATTATTGACGCGGTTTTTAAACTGGTCGGCTTAGCACAGGTTCCCTGCAGATGATTCAACGATTCGTTCTCGTCTGCTTCGCATGCGGCTTCCCGATCGGACTCGCGCACCCTTCGCACGGGCAGGATCCTGGGCATGAACGTTCCCTGCCGGTCAAAGAGTTTGGTGAACCACCCGCGGATCTCGCCAAGCTGATTCGTGATGCCGAAGTCACGTTTGTCACCGGAGGCCGGCCACAATCCAACCCCAGCACGTTGTCCGCGGGCGATCGTCTATCGGGTGAGACCCGTTTCAAACTTTTCTATCGGTACAACGGGCGGGTTCAGTGGCGGCCGATCCCGAGCTCTGGCGGCAACCGCATCGAGGTGAAATTCCGCCTTTCAAGCTTGAAAGTCACGAGCCGGCACCAGATTTGGCTCCGCCGCCCGCCCGCCTCCGAAGACTTCTGGCAAGATCCACTCGTTCAGCACGAGTTCGATCACGTACGCGTTTCCTCGCATCCTGCCGTTGCAAACCTTTTCAAGAAGGAAGCTCGATCCTTGCAACGCTTTGAAGTTTCGCTCCGCGACGTGGCAGACGGCCGGGGGCGTGTCTCGCGAGAATGTGTCGATGCGGTCGTGCAGAAAAAGCTCAACGAATCACTGGAGGGAATCACCGAGTACGTGCGGATCCGTTACCGAGAACTGGACCGCCAGACCCGCCACGGATTGCTTCCCAGGCCAGAGTCCTTTTCGCTCAAAGTGATGCCCGACGGTCAACCGTGATTCACTTCGTCAGAATCAGTTTTCCCTGACGCGTTCGACGCAACCGATAAAGGTTGTTGTTGTGCTCGATCCAGATCTCGTCACCGCAGCGAGCGAGGTCTTCGAATCGCACGATCTTTGGAGCGAAGCGTGCCGCCGATGGTTCGACGACGGCGGGGCCCTCGGGCGAATTGGCCTCGTCGGGCGAGCCCTGCTCGGACGATTGATGTAGGCGGGAATTCATGAATCAGTGGGCTCATTGCGAAAGTGTCTCAACTCCATTCTGGCGAGAAACCACTTTCGCAACAATCCTTATTGAGACTGATTCGCAATATCAGCAGGGAAATCTCTGACCGCTACTCCGCCCTCGTCGACACCTGATCAGCGGATTGCCTCACGTTTGCGTCGCAATCCCGCCAAAACGCCTCCGCAGGCAAGCACGATTGCGAAACTCGGCTCGGGAATCGCAGTGACGGCAATGTTGTCGTAAAAGACACTGTTTGGGAAAGCCGCACTTCCGCCGATCATTCGAACGGAACGGATTTCACCACCACCGACTGAAAGTGTGTCAAACCCAAACGAGCTGCCTCCGGCCGGGAGTATCCCCGTTGTGCGCCCGATCAGGTTTCCTGTTCCGCCGGCCGCGTCATAGGCCTCCAAAACCAGTGCGTCCTCATCGCCCCCGATATCCCCCATTTCCACGGTGATGCTGTCCAGGACTCGATCAAAATCAAGCAGAAACGCGCCCGGGTCGGCGACTCCGTTAACTCCGTTGAATGCACTGAGAGCCTGGCGATCGAACTGCGCCCGAAACAAATCACCGGTGCGTTCATTGACCGAAAAGACGATTCCATTTTCGTGCGAAATGGTCATCTCGATCCCATCCTGGTCCAGGACGAGCGGCGCGGAGAAGTCGACACGCGACTCCCCGGACGGAATCGAAACCGATTCGAAATCGAAGACGGTACGGATTTCCGCATGCACCGAAACGGCGGCAGAAAAAACAAAGACGGCAGACAGAAGACTTGCTTTACAAAACATGAAATGATCCAAGGGGGGGTGAGGGAGGTCCCAGAGGATAAATTCAAGCGATCCGAATGACAAGTTTTCAAGTCGCATCCTCACACCGGGTCACACCGGGGACATAGTCCAAGCCGATCCCACGTTCCCTCGAGCCGGGGTCACACCGGGGACATGGGATCACACCGGGGACATAGCCCAAGCCGATCCCACGTTCCCTCGCATCACTCAGACATAGACTTGAACTCGAACGTCAACTTTTCTCCTCATCCAAGACCCGAGTGAGAGAGGTAGTTGAAGTAGAAATCGAGTGAGACCAAGTTGGAGGCACCCATTGTCGCCCCGGCACTCCGTGACGGGATTTACTTTCGGTTCGGATCGGGTACCGAAACATCGGAAACATCGGCATAAACATCGGG
>JBCBOO010000128.1:0-17187 GCA_039821235.1 Planctomycetota bacterium | reverse complement strand
GTTGCATTCTTGCCGGATTGTTTCCGTCCCTGCCGCCGGTGGCTGCGGGCTGGATGCCGATTTCAAAACTGTCTGTGGTGGGTGGGGGGGGTGGAAAACCTCGTCGGGCTTTCCGGCGGGCAGAGCGGCCTCTTGGGGCGCCGCACTGTTTGATTCGCAAGGCGAACCTTCAATTCATTCGGTCAATAAACGCTCAAGCGAGTCGAGCAATTCTTCGGCATGGAATGGCTTCGTCAGGTACACGTCCGCACCTTGACGGCGACCCCATTCCTGGTCGCTGGGGTTGGATTTACTTGTCACCATGAGGACCTTTGCGGATCCACCATTGTTGGCCTTCAGATGCCGGCAAACCTGGAAGCCATTCTTTTTTGGCAGAATGACATCCAGCACGACGGCGTCGGGCTGGTGGCATTCAAATAGCTTCAAGGCATCGTCGCCATCATGCGCGGTAACCACCTCGTAGCCGGCTTCTGCAAGCATGCCTTCGGTGACTCGCCGTGCGGTCGGGCTGTCATCGACAACCAATACGCATGGAGGGATATTCATCTTTCACCACTCGGTGCGCAGTTCAGTCAGGATGGGCTCCAGACTTTCGGTTAACTGGGCAGCCACCGATGTTGTGTCATTGAGCCGGCTGAGGCCACTCCCAACGGAGGTCTCTAACGCGTCAGCAATCAGGCTTCCGCAATCCTTGTGAGCGACGGCCACTTCGTCGTTGCTGGCCGTTGACTTCCCAAGCATCTTGCGAAACGGTCCCCATGTTTGGCTGGTAGCAAGGTCGATGACTTGCTGGGTTCCCTTGTAGCATTCCGCGATCACTTTGTAGACGTCGCCGAGGGACTCGCCACTCACATAGCCTTCGGAGAAATCGACGAGCGACAGCAATATCTTGTTGCCAATGACGGCAGACTCGCCCAGATAGCCGGCTTCACGCTCTTTGGCCGATTGTTCGAGCATCTGTTCGATGGACCCGATCAACTCAACGCAAGCTGACTCAAGCAAGATACGCTCATTCGACGTCAATTCGCCTTGTGAGATTGCACTTGCATTGCCTCTTGCGAAAACCGTTGCCAAGTTGGATTGGTCGTGAGTTGCCATCGCCCTGTGCCTGAAGTTGTATGACCTGTATGGCCAAATAATCTGCGTTGGTTTGCGCGGGCCGCGTCTGTCGGCGACCCCTCATCTAAAAAGTAGCTTCTGCTTACGAAGTCGTTGCCGCATCGAGTGCGTACTGACGTACTTTATCGATCAGGTCATGTGACTCGAACGGTTTTGTGATGTAGTCGGCAGCACCCACCATTTGTCCACGGACTTTGTCAAAGACGCCGTTCTTGCCCGACAGCATCACGACGGGGATGTGGCGGGTACGCTGGTGCTTCTTGACGAGTTTGCAGAGCTTGTAGCCGGTGATTCGAGGCATGTTGATGTCTGATAGAATCAGAACGGGAAGTCGTTCCGCAAGCAAGTTCAACGCGGCTACACCGTCGGCGGCCGTGACTACCTCGTAACCGACACGCTCAAGCGTCATGGACACGAGTTTGCGTACGGTAGGACTATCATCAACCGCGAGAATCAGCGGTCGTTCCTGTTCCGAATCAGACTGTCCCGCCAGGAACTCGGTATCGTCCCCGGTTGCTGCTTGCGGTTCGTCGGACTCAGCACGTGTTTCCTCGAGAGCAGGCTCGGCTTCGATTTCAGCCGTGGCCTCCTCCACTGTGGTTGCGGGTTCGTCTTGATCTTGGGACGCCTCGACTTCGGAAGAGGTTTCGCCGATGAGATCCTTCATCTCGCCGAGAATCGCTGCCTCAAGTCCCGTTGGCTCTGTCGTACTTTCCGTTTCGGTTGCAAGCGATTCAACTTCAACCTCTTGTTCCGCTTCACATTCCGTTGACTCTGCGACCGGTTCCTCTTCAGTGGCTTCGCTCACCAAGTCCGATGCTTCAACCTGACCGGAGGCGAAACCTGGGGTGGTCACAAACTCAAAGCTGTCGAGTTGCTGAGTCGTTTCCACCGGTTCCACGTCTTGATCGACTGCCGATTCAACTTCGCAAACCGACTCTTCGACGCAATCACTCTCCTCGCCAGAGAGTTGCTCTTCGCAAATCTCATCCGAATCCGAAACGGTCTCGTCTGCTCGGCATTCCGCTTCTTCGCTCAGCTCATCTGCATACGCTTCTTCGAAAGTATCGTTGCCGCATTGATCGGAATCAAAAGAGACGCCCAACTCCTCTTCCGTGGCTGACGGCTCCGTACCGCAGGTGGAAGATGCATCGGATAGGTACTCCTCGGATTCGTCCTCAAGCTCAGCAGTACACGGTTCGAAGACTTCGTCATCCTCGATCACATCATCCTCAGATCGGTTGCCTTCGGTTGACGAATCGTGTGCGTCTTGCCCGCTGGCCGTACTGACCAGATTGACTGTGTCATCGCAATCCGCTTCGTCAGCATCACAAGCATCGCAGTCGCTGCCTGAGCTCAGCTCCATTTCTGCACATAGCGGCTCATCAAACTGTCGCAGCTCACCGAAGTCGAGTGCGGTGTTGACCGTCGCTGCGGATTCATCTTCTTGCTCGATTTCACTGGACGAATCTTCGCGGTAATCCGCCTCATCCGTACCGCAAGTCGATTCTTCAGCGGCGGGCTCTTGGTACTCACACTCTTCCGCTTCGAACTCCCAGTCGAGCAGGTGTTCAGCCCAGATCAGTCCAGCCAACGCAATTTCATTGTCGGGGTCGATCTCGAGCGCCTGATTGAGTGCGCGTGTCGTCGCTTCGGGAGACTCTGCGAGCCAAGCCTGCCAAATCCACGCGTTTGCGTCCTGCGGGAGTTCTGGCATCAGAGACTCAAGATCGATCTTGGCCATGGCACGATTGCCGGCCATCGCTGCTTCAATGATTCGGCGTAGTCGTACGCGAAGGCTTTGGTGGGACATGTTGGTGAGACTTCGAAAGAGATGGGTGAGCGACTTACGTGTTGCACGTGTGTAGACACACCTCTTCCCTTAAGTCACATGACCTTGAAGAGCAGCCCTGACGTGCGATTTAGTTGACCGATTCGGAAGCGACGTTCGCTTAGCGTTCGTCGTCCCGTTTGTGCGACTCGTGGCCCCCCGCGACTCGCATCTGACATCCTGCGATGTCTACTTCTTTTGATGCTGATCGATACCCTCATCCTTCCAGACTTTGAGGGTTTTCGCATCCTTGTCCATGATTTTCACTCCGATCGCATTGACCGGGTACTCATAGCGTTTCTGGATTTCGATCCAGTTCTTCTTGATATGCTCTGGAACAGCCATGTCGGACTCTCCGGGGGGTGTAAAAGTGACACTGAAACTTGCGACGCTAATCCGACATCGGAGCGACAAATTTGGAGACTCAGGCAATTTCTGCGGCCGCAGGGTCGAAACAATCGCGCAAAGCCTCAATTTCCGATCTCAACTGTTCGGGTGAATCTGTCATGCCGCCGCCGACACCGATGGCGGTTTGCGTGAGTCCCCTTCCAAGCACCTCATTGGCGACCGCGGCAACATCCGCGATCTGCACCGCTTCGATCTGCTCGAGCATCGAAGCGTCGTTAAGCGGGGTTCCAAAGTAATGCTGTTGCGTGGTCAGCCGGCTGACTCGGGTTGCAATGGAATCACTCGCCAAGAAGGCTTGACCATGAACTTGCATCTTAGCCTTCCAAAGCTCTTCTTCACTGACTGAGTTTCCGTCGTAAGCCAGCTGGACCAGTTGATCAAAGATCTTCTGCAGACAGATCATCGTCGATTCGGGGGTCGTCGATGCCTCGATAGAAATGACTCCACCACGCCCATAAGCATGCCAACCGGCGGTTGCCGAGTAAGCTAATCCCGATCGCTCTCGAAGTTCACGGTAGAGCCTGGAGCTCATCCCGCCACCCAACAGCGTCACTAAAACGTGGAGTGCATATCGGTTTGGATATTGATAAACGGGTGTCGGCAAGAGCACATTGAGCACACTGCTTCGTTGTTGCGTGGGGCGGACGATCACGCCACCATGACATTCGGCAGGCTGAGGAGTTGTTCGTCGATCGACGCCGGAGAGTTGCCAGAACGAATCGTTGGCAAGTTCCACAAAATCGTCGTGTTCGATTTGTCCC
Organism: Planctomycetota bacterium; assembly: GCA_039821235.1. Classification (GTDB taxonomy): domain Bacteria; phylum Planctomycetota; class Planctomycetia; order Pirellulales; family Pirellulaceae; genus Stieleria. Next base: position 13,068 of record JBCBOO010000128.1, on the reverse strand, counting down.
GCTGCGGCAACAATCATTCGGTCGCCGGTGTAATGCTTGTGCAGAAACGACTGTATATCATCGCAATGAAGCGATGCGATCGAGTCTCGGTTCCCCAAGATCGATCGTCCCAACGGGTCTCCTTGCCACAAGATCCGTTTTAGATCCGAGTCGAGGACCGTATCGACGGAGTCTTCGTGCTCATCAATTTCATGGCCAATTACATCGAGTTCCGTTTTCAAACGATCGGGCGAGAATCGTGAATTACTGAGCATGTCGCCAAGCAAGTCCATTGCATATGTGACGTAGTCCCCGGAGATCGTCGCGTAAAGGCACGTGTAGTCCCGTGCGGTGAAACCACCGAGTTGACCGCCTGCGGTATCAATCAATCCCGCGATTTCCTGCTCCGAACGAGCCTCGGTTCCCAGGAAGAACGCGTGCTCGCAGAGATGAGCCAGCCCGGATTGATCTTCGTCTTCGTCCTGGGGCCCCGCGTCCACGAGTAAAGAAATTCCCACGCCTCGTGTATGCGGCATGTGCTCCGTCAACACGACGATGTCGTTCGGCAGCGTCGTGGATTGAAATTGGCTCATCGGGCGGAAACCCTTCACAAATACTGACTGGCGGTTCAAATTCCATTTCTTTTAGGGCTTACCTCGCAGCGTGATGGTACGCAGGATTTTGAAGCAGACTTTTCCAGCATTTCACCATTGGTTGACAAAAAGTGGTCTTGGTTGCTTTTTCACCTCATGCACCTGAACACAACCTACGCTTACGTGCACCCACCTACGATCCCTTCAGACTTCCCGCCGAGTTCCCACCCATGGCTGCCCCAACGCATCGAAATAGTAACGCCGTCAATACGTTTCTTCTCATCGCCTTGGTCGCTTCCGTTTCGCTGGTTGCGTTTGAGCTGAGAAAGTCATCCGCACCGGAACCGTCGGCGAAGATCGCTACGGAGGATACGTTCACGGCTGACGATTCAGCGAGCGGCGTCGAAAGCCCCATCGTAAGACAAGTCAAACTCTCCGAAGCGACGCTCCGTCTTCGTGAAAAGGCGAGGCGTGCTGCGTTGAGCACCGAGTTCAATGAGACAAGCAAATCGGAATCGAGTGGCAATGCGGTCGAATCAGCATCAACGACTGATGCCGCCGAAGAAGGCAAGTTAGACGGTGAGAACACCTCGGAGGAATCGACCGACGGCGAACCCACTCAAGAAGCCGATCAAGGCGACTCGGATGCGGACGAGGATACATCTGCTGCAGAGACGGAACCTTCTGAGACGCAATCAATCGAAGCCGAGCCGGAAGTCGGGACTACGGACGCGAGTAACGCGCAAAGTGCTGCGACGCCAACGGGCGATGAATCCGTTGCTAACGAAAAAGACCAGGCTCAGGAAACAAGCGAAACGGACACGCCCGCAACCAACGAGCAGGAAGACAGTGAATCTGCCGGCGAGCCGACGAAAGAAGAGGACGATGTTGCTCCACCCACCGGACTGGTGATCAAGCATCGAGATTTGAATAGCGGAACGATCACACTGACCGTCGACGGTAGTGTTCGACGACTTCGAGCCGGTGGTGACCTGAGCCTAGATGGCGATGGTCCATTCGTGATTCGATTTATTCGTGGCAACCAATACGCCACGGGACCGCTGAAGACTCCCGCCGGTGTCTATCAAATCACCCCCAATGAAGCCGCGTGGAAACTCTCCCCCGCAAAGAACTAGTCAGCCTACAAAAGGATATGGGGAATGATCTATGAAACGTGACATGGTTCTTGTTCGAAGGATTCTCGATTTCGTTGAGGAGAAAGGAAAGCGTCTCTTCAAAGGAAGCATCCCGATTGAAGGGTATGAGCGAGAACAAATTACACACCACCTCTTTCTCGTCAAAGATGCGGGCTTTATCGAACTCGGGAAAGACACGCTCGCGGACAAAGGTCCCCTCGTACTGACGTGGAAGGGATACGACTACCTCGAAGCGCTACGGGTGCGAGAGCAAAGCCCCCAAACGCAGCGTCGCTAACTCCATCGACAGTCGGCGTTGATTTTCTCATCTCACCGGAGTTTTCAAACGGAGTCTCAGCAGCCAAACTAAGCGTTTTGAACGCGTGATACCGCTGCGATGGGAGACTCTCTTGGAAATTTGGCCCGCGATCGATCTGCGACACGGACAACCAGTCCGCCTGCGTCAGGGCGACTATGAGCAAAAGACGGTCTTCGGTGATGACCCGGTTGAATTTGCCGTCCGTTGGCAGCAAGCAGGCGCACGGCGACTCCATCTCGTCGACCTCGATGCGGCTCGCGGCGATGATCCGACTGCGAACCGTGCTGCCGTCGCGAGAATCGTTGACGCAACGGGGTTGCCGTGTCAACTCGGGGGCGGGGTTCGAGATCAAAACGCAATCGAATCGCTTCTCGATCTGGGACTCTTGCGTTTGGTGGTTGGCTCAGCCGCATTGAAGCAACCGGCATGGTTTGCCGAAATGTGTGACCGCTATCCACAGAAACTGGTTGCCGGAATCGATGCTCGCGATTCCATGGTTGCAACGGATGGCTGGTTGGAGACGAGTCAGACGCCGGCCATCGAGCTCGCACGTGATTTGCGAGCCCGAACTGAAAACATCGCCGCCATTGTCTACACCGATATCGCGAGAGACGGAATGATGTCGGGACCGAATTTTGACGGTCTTCGAGAAATGGCGGACGCGACCGACATCCCCATTGTTGCCAGCGGTGGCGTCACAACCTACGAAGACGTTCAGAAGCTGGTCGAAATGAAAATGCCCGCGGCAATTGTCGGACGCTCGATTTATGATGGCGTCATGCAACTGGAGAAAGTCATTGAGATCGCGGAAGAGGTGTGAAATGCGTGAGGTTCTTGGGTCCCGAAGTGTTTGTATTCTCGCACTGCTCTTCACAACATTCGTTTGTTGCGGATCGAATGCTTTTGCACAAAAGTACAAGCCGCTTCCACCAGCCGGAATCGAACTGACATCCGAACAGGAGTCAAAACTTGCCGGACGCGTTTCTCAATTGGGGAAACGTATTGACCAGCTTTCAAAAGTCGCCGCTGATCCTGATTCTTGGCGCGCTGACGTCGTCGTCTTTCTGCGTGCCGTCGAACTAGCCCTTGAGCAGCAGTTGTTCTTCAAACCGTCGCAGGTGAGCGATGCGGGTCGGTTGCTCGACGAAGCCGAAAGACGCTTGGGTGCTGTCGCGGATGGAATCCGTGGGATTGAACTGCTTGGCTTTCAAGAGTCAAACACGAATCAGCCTCAAATGCTGGTCGGTGGATTTGTTTCACGAATCGACGACTCTGTTCAACCGTACGGTTTGGTTGTGCCAGCGGGATATCAATTGGATGACCGCAAGCAACGATTGGACGTTTGGCTGCATGGTCGGGGAGATTCCAAGACAGAAATTCCATTTCTTACCGAACGGATGAACAAGCCGGGTCAATACACACCCAAGAACACATTTGTGCTGCACCCGTTCGGTCGGCATTGCAACGCGTTTAAGTTTGCCGGTGAAACCGATGTGTATGAAGCGATCGACCATGCCAAACGGTTGATTTCGGTCGATTCAAACCGAGTCTCCATTCGAGGGTTTTCGATGGGAGGTGCGGCATGCTGGCATTTCGCGGTTCATGACCCCGCCCGCTGGTTCGCCGCCAACCCGGGTGCTGGGTTCGTCGACACGCTCGTCTATCAGGGCTGGGGTGAAAACCCACCGTTTAAGCTGACACCTTCGCGGCGCGCGTTGCTGAATTGGTACGACGTTTTGCCTTGGGTAGGAAACCTTCGAGGCACCAACGTGATTGCTTACAGTGGAGAGAAGGACAAGCAAAAACAGGCGGCGGATCGGGTCGTCGAAGAGGCATCACGTCTGGGGCTTCGATTCCCCTATGTCATTGGTAAGGACATGGGGCATAAGATCGACAAAGACTCGCAGGTACTTGTCGATGAACAGATCGATCGATGGGCCAATGATATTGCGTCTCGTCCAGCCACTTCGATTGAATTCAAAACGTATTCTTTACGGTACCCGCAGGCGAATTGGCTACGGATCAACGGAATGCGGGAACACTGGAGTGCAGCTTCCGTGAGCGCGACGCTGGATTTGAAGCAGGAACGCATCGAAATCGATACCGATGATGTCACCCACCTGGAGATCGACTTCTCGCGGAGCGGTTGGCCGAACCGAAACGGTCCGGTCGACATTCACATCGACGGTCAGACCTACTCGGTCGAAGACAGCGGAAACCGCCCTGGATTTCAAGCGTCGCTGGCAACGACGGGATCAGGAGAATGGACGCTTTATCGCGAGAGCGATGATTCCGTTCGAAAGCGTCCCGGTCTACAAGGTCCCATTGATGATGCTTTTTGCGAGCGATTTATCATCGTGCTGCCGAGCCGTCCTGCTCGGCATGGCCGAATTCAGCGATGGCTCGACGCCGAAACGGACTACCTCAAAGAACGCTGGCGACGGCTCATGCGAGGTGACGTTCGCGTTGTTTTGGATCGCGAGTTAACCGATGATGACATTGCGACCTGTCATCTGATTTGCTTCGGTGACTTTTCGAGTAACCGTTACCTTGCGTCGGTCGCCTCCTCGCTTCCATTCGAATGGACACGTGAAACAATCCGTTTGGGCGGGAGAGAGTACGACGCGGCCAAACACGCGGCGGTGTTTTGCTATCCGAATCCGTTGAATCCTCGGCATTACCTTGTCGTGAATAGCGGACTGACATTTCGCGAATTTTCCAACAACAGCAACAGCCGTCAGATTGCCATGCTGCCGGACTGGGCCGTTCTGGATGTCACTGGCCAAGACAAGGATATCTTTGCCGGTGACATCGTCGACGAGGGTTTCTTTGACGAGAACTGGAAAACCAAACCAGACGACCTTCTGCCGCGTTGACTCTCGCCCGTTCTCAAATGCTGGTGCTGCTCTTCAGGACTGGAACCAACAGTGCGAGCACGACGGCGAGAACGAGAAACGCCATCACGAGCAACATCATGGGTTCCAATAATCGCACGAACAAATCAAGACGACGAAACGTGCGTTTCTCCAGTGAATCCGCGATCTCTGGCAGCACGTTGTCCAGCGAGTTACTTTCCTCGCCAACGCTGATCATTTCGACCACCGAAATTGGGAAGTAACCGGAGGATCGAAGTGGTGTTGCTAACGATTCACCACCTCGAATGTTCTCGGTAGCGTTTGCAATTGACTCACTGAGCAAACGATTGGCAGCAGCGGAACGACTGATTTCAAGCGACTTGAGAATGGGGACTCCATTGGCCAGCAACGTTCCAAGCACTCGGCAGAACCGCGCGACTGCCAAATTCATCAAGATATCTCCGAGGACTGGTACGCGGAGTTTCACCCGATCGAGCAACCGCTTGCCAGCGTCACTTTGTAGTTGCACCTTGATCAGTACGAAAAGTCCAACAACAGCAACCATCAATAGCCAGCCGTAGTTTTGCAGAACGCCACTGAAGCTGAGCAAAGATTCGGTGTACCAGGGCATCTCGCCTTTCTGACGCAACCGATCGAACATCGCATCGAATTTCGGCACAAAGAAGACCAGCAGTCCACTGATCACAATTGAACCGACGGAGAAAAGAAAGACTGGATAAGCGAGGGCACTGATGGTCCGCCCCTTCAGGTCTTCTTGCAACTCCGTAAACGTGCTGACTCGTTCGAGGGCGTCCTCTAGAAAACCACCCTCGGTACCCGCGCGAACCATGTTGATCGCCATATCGGAAAAGGCATCGGGATACCGAGCCATTGCATTGCCGATCGGTTCGCCGTCTTCAACTCGAGAGCGAATGTCTTTGACGATTTCACCGAGGACCGCGTCGGTGGATTGTTCACCGAGGACGGTCAGCGACCGCATCATTGGGACACCACTTCGAAGCAGCGACGCGAGCTGTCCGTAGAAGGTAGCCATGATTTGGCCTTTCACCTTCTTTCGTTTTCCGAAGAGCGATTGAGCGGCGCTGGTTGAGTCATTCACCGTCACCTTGGAAGGAAACAGTGATTGTTCGGCAAGCAGCGATGCAACTTCACGCTCGTTGGCGGCATCCACCGATCCGGAAACGGTCTTTCCGGACATGTTGCGAGCAGTGTACGCGTAGGTGGGCATAGTGGCTAAAGGGCTTCGCCCTTGGTGACTCGGAGTACTTCATCGATGCTTGTCATTCCGCTTACCACTTTATCCCACGCGTCCATTCGCAGGGTGCGCATTCCCGTTTCGACGGCCGCCTTTCGAATGTCCCAGCTGCTAGCACGCTCTTGTGCGAGCTGACGGATGTGGTCGTTGCTGACAAGCAACTCGTAGATACCCATCCGTCCGGTGTAGCCCAGTTGGCGACACTCGCGGCAACCGACGGGGCGATAAAACGTAAACTCTCCCGCGCGTTCCCAGGGAAAGTCGCGAGGAACATCTTCACTCGATGGTTGGTAGGCTTCTTTGCAGTGTGTGCATAGACGCCGGAGCAGACGCTGTGCCATCACACCTTCGACCGTGCCCGCCACCAAGAAAGGCTCGACGCCCATGTCGGAAAGACGCGTGAACGCCCCCGACGCATCGTTCGTGTGCAGAGTACTGAAGACGAGGTGACCGGTCAGCGATGCCTGAATCGCGTTTTCTGCTGTTTCCAAGTCACGGATTTCCCCGACGAGAACAATGTCCGGGTCATGCCGGAGGATACTGCGAAGGGATGCAGCGAATGAGAAACCGATTTTCGCGTGGACTTGAATTTGGTTGATTCCGTCCAGCTGATATTCGACGGGATCTTCCGTCGTAATGATCTTTGTCGCGTCGCTACGGATTTGGAGCAAGCTGCTGTAGAGCGTTGTCGTTTTACCGCTACCGGTCGGACCGGTGACCAAGACAATGCCGTGCGGCAGTTCGATCAACTTGCTGTAGGTCTCGTAGATTTCGGCCGACATGCCCAATTGTTCGAGATTGAACACCATGGCGGACTTGTCCAGCACCCGCATCACCAAGCTCTCGCCGTGGATCATCGGGATGACACTGAGCCGAATGTCGACGTCTCGCCCGTGGACACGCAACTTGATGCGTCCGTCTTGAGGGAGGCGTTTTTCGGCGATGTTCAGTCTCGCCATGATCTTGAGACGGCTGATGATCGCCGATTGGAAGCGATTGATCTCGGGCGGCGTCGGTTGTCGGTGAAGGATTCCGTCCACGCGATAGCGAACGACCAAGCCGTCACTTTGCGACTCGATGTGAATGTCACTGGCGCGTGTTTCGACTGCTTCGAGCAGGATTTCATTGACCAGCCTTACGACCGATGCCTCCTGAGCCATCTCGCTCAGTTCGCTTCCATCGGTCTCCAGCTCTTCGAGCAACTCGACTTCGTCGTCATCGGCTGCCGCGGCCATCAACCCTTCGACGGTCTCGCTGCCCACGCCAAGGTGACGTTTCATTAATCGAGCGATTTCGCCTCGCTCGGCGACAACCGGCACGATGCTTTTCCCTGTCGCCGCAGCCGCTTCATCGAGCGGATAAAGATCCAACGGATCGGCCGTGGCAACCACAATGGAACCGTCTTCGAATCGCAATGGGAAAAGCGACTGGCGGTAAATCAGACGCTGCGGAAATCCCTCCAGCGCAGCGGTGTCCAGCTCCGTTTCACGTAAGTCAACAAACTCGAGCCCGACCTCGGCGGCAAGTGCCTCGAGAGCCTCGCGTTCACCTAGAAATCCTTTTTCGACCGCAGCGGCAATCACGTCAGGCGCGTCGACTTCGCGGCTATCGGCGAGCTGCTGTTCACTCAGCAGTCCGCGTCGCTTCAGAATTTCTCCGGCATGCATGATCATGATCGCTTTCCACTGCGAGTGTTCAAATTCGATTCGGCGGTACGCACGTCGGCGTCCCGCTCGAAACCTGCATCAGCGTAACAGTTTCCAGCCAAGCCTAGCGTCCACGTCCACCACCACCGCCGGTCGGCCGACCTCCGCCGCCGGGTCCACCTGTGCCGCGACCGCCACCCGTTCCGCCGCCGCCGCGTCCGCCAAAGCCCCCGCCGGGGCCACCCCCGCCGCCGCGCAAAGCACGAAACGCCTCGATTCGCTGGCGAAACGCTTCCGCCGATGCCGCGTTGTTTCCACCTGTGTTTGGGCTAGCTGAGTCGCCGCTTGAGCTACTTGAACCGCTCTCTTTCACATCAACGGGTTTCCCGATCATGGCTTCCACCGCTCGAACGATCTCTTCGCCGTTCAGGTCGCCACGAATCGTGTAAATGGACGCCTCTTCCTCGTTGGCCTTTCCGGCTTCGTCGAGAGCTTCGACAAGGAACCGGATTTCCTCGAAGTCTTGTGACGTCGCGGTCACGATGATGGAGTTGCTTTTCTCGTCGACGGCCACGGCAATCTTGGTCCGTTCGCTCGTCGCTGAGTCACCCCCACCTCCACGACCGCCGCGTCCACCGCGAAGAGCCGCGATAAAGTCCTCAGGGGAAGGCTGTCGTCCGCGTCCTCCGCCGGACGAGTTTTCTGCTCCAGCCATTCGATCGGAATAGACCTGTTTGACAACGTTCGCGACTTCGGCTGCGTCCTGGTAGATCACGGGGATCATTCGAGGAGCACCGGTCAAGCGAATGTCTTCGGGGCTTTCTTCGCGATCGATCTTTTCAAGCACCATTTCGATGACTTGCAAATCGACTTCGTTGGCTTGAATGAATAGGGCGTTCAAACGCAGATCGGGGACGATGTTGACCGAACCGGTACTCGTGAGCACGTTCTTGCTCGTGGAAGCGTCGCCACCACCTCCGGTCGCGAGCCCCATCAGCCCACCCAACATGCCGCCGCCCAGACCACCAGTGATCGAATCGGTAAGTCCGCTTCCCGCGTCGGTTCCGCCCAGGATGCTGGCAATCAGTTCCGATGCCACATCCGCCTTGATGTACTTCAGCCAAAAGATCGTGGGCAGGTCGCTCTGGACAGAACTCGGTCCGATCAATTGCGTGAGCAACTCTTCCAAAACATCAAGAGCCTCCGTGTCGTCCGAGGCAATTCGAATACCGTTCGGCGTCAGCTCGATCAGAACGTCAGCCGGGCTTTTCTCGCCGGCAGACTTTGATTCGTCTCCATCGCCCGCGGGAGCTTGAACGAGGTAATAGTCTTTTCGGGTGCCGCGGCGTGAGGACGCGTCGAGGTCGGCCGGAGCCACGTTATCTCGTCGTGGTGGTGAAGGAGGCGTCGTTTGCGGACGCATTGGCTGAGTTTCCGGACGAAACAGACGTCGTTCTCGAATACCATTCGTGGACGTGCCACCGCTCGGCGTCACCACGCGAAGTGCGTTCTCTCGCCCGGTCAGTCTCCAGTACATCTGTAACTGCTCGATCGCTTCCTCCGCCTGGCGACCGTTCAAGGGCAGAATGCGAACTTTTCCACTGAGCATTCCGTCGGTACCTATGCCGTCCAGCTGCTCCAGGAGAGTACGGATTTGATCGATTTCATCGCTGGATCCACGCACCCACAACTTACCCGTCGTGGGATCTCCATCGACGACCGGACCACTTCCACCTTCATCGGTCACCCCGAAATACTTGTTGATCGTCAGCAACGCTTGAGCAGGATCGATTCGCTTCAGCTGAAAGACTTCGAAGCTCTCGCCACTGCCTTCCATCTTTGCGATGACCTCATCGATCTGCTTGTGCACCGTTGGTGTTCCCAATGCGATGATCGCCTTGGACTCCGCGTCAATGGCGACTCGCACGCCGGGCTCATCTTGGAGAAGCGTCTGCAGTACATCGAAGACAGTGGCCGTGTCGGCGGTGCGAACAAAGTGAGTTTCAAACGTCGGACGAATCGTTTCCACATCATCGGAATCGCTCGCCAGTTCCAACGGCTGGTCGGCTTTAGCGATCAAGCTCTCTAAGATGCTGACCTTGGAGGGCAGACCCGTGACATAGATTCGGTCTCCATAGAAGCCGACGGAGATTCGGATGTCATCGTTGGAGTTTTCGCCGGGCTCCAGTTCCAAGAGCGGCCGCGCCGTCTGAAGAAGTTCCTCCGCACCCCGATGCTCCAACCTGATTTCGCGGACTTCTTGAGCCGACTGCCGAATCACTTCACGAATCGCAATCAACTTTTCCGCTCGCTCGGTCACCGTGGCCTGGCGGGCGCTGTCGAGCACGATCACGCGTCCCCAAGGTCCGACCATCTCAGGCAACTGCTGTTTCGCTTGGTCCGGCGTCATGCTGCCCAGCGGAAAAACACAGGTCACAATGTCGCTTTTCCCGCGCTCATCCAACTTGTCAAGCGGCACCAATTCGGCGTACTCGCTGATCAAATTTTCGGCGTTGTCGACTTCTTCCCAAAAGACCAGGAAGAGCATTCGGCCACGCCGGATCAACGCGTAACCTCGGTCGAGCAACAGACGATTCAAAAGGTCTTGAGCCTCTGCGACCGTGTACGTCTTTGACTTGTCAATGAACGAGACCGTTCCGGCCGGGTATCGGTCAATCTGCAGCGATAGGTTGCCTTCGGTCGCGAGCCAGCCGAGCACGTCGTTCCAGCTGGCACCAGTGAAGTTGAACCGCAGCTCGGGCTCGGGCACCCGGTCCAGTTCCGCCAACAGAATCCGTGCCGCTTCGTCCTGGGTCACATCAGCGGCGGCGACCGCGGGGGCATCGTCAGGAACGTCGGCAGGGGTTTCGCTTTCCGGCAACGCTTCGGTCACATCGGATGGAGATGATTCCGTAGGCAGCTGCTCCTCCGAAGAACTCTCTTGGCCGTTTGCCGAGGATTGCAGTAAGCAAGCCGCGAGCAACACGCCTAGAGAAATTCCAAGGGCCGAAGGTATTCGATGGAAACGAGTCAGGCTCGAGATTGGAGAAAAATGCATCGTCGTGACGTGTTCGCTCTGGCATGCGATTCAATTCGAGGCTCGGCGTTCCACAGTGGATTCGCTTGAGCATGTTCGTTGGGAGGAGTTTAGTTGGTCGCCCACCATTTCCGATTCCTTTGGCATCAGACACCGTAAAAACTGCAATTTCGCAGCCCTAAAGGCGGGAAAAACGGACTTGGATCGCGTGACAACGGACTCATCCCCACCCGGTGTAACCAGTCGACGAAGGCTTAGTTTCTCACACAGCACATTTTTTCGCCGGGATTTCGACGGACGACACCGCGGGATGGGAAGGCCGCGTTCTTGAGAGGATGGGCCGCGAATTCCCCCAATGGCCAGCGAATCTCCGAAAAAATAATGGCTCGGGTGGGTTTCGCTTCTACGGCGAAAACAATGGGATTGGTAGATTACCGGCACAGGATTACAGGTCTCTCGCTCCAATTGGAAGCCAATGCTCCAGAAGCAACGCAAACTCATCCTCGACGCCAAACAACGCGACTGCATGCGCCGCGCCGGACGTGTCAACGCAATGTTGATGGACTTCGTGCGCCCGAACATCAAGGCCGGCATCACCACGGGCGAAATCGACGAGATCGTTTCGCAGTGGACCCGTGACAACGGTCACAAGCCGGCCACTCTGGGCTACCAGGGTTACCCCAAGAGCTGCTGCACCAGCATCAACGAGGTGATCTGCCATGGAATTCCGAGTGATCAGAAGCTGGAAAATGGTGACATCGTCAACATCGATCTGACCACGGTCGTTGACGGCTGGCACGGCGATCAGAGCGAGACATTCCTGATCGGCGAAGTCTCCGACGAGAAGCGAGCGGTCACCCAGTGCGCGTTTGACTGCATGCACTTGGCCATCGGCGCCTTGACTCCGGGATGCACTGTCGCTCGCATCGGAGAGACGATCGTCCCCGAAGCACACGGGCGCGGATTCTCAGTCGTGCGTGAATACGTCGGCCACGGTCTGGGACGACAATTTCACCTCGATCCGTCCATCCCGCACTTCCCCAATCGCCAGAGCAAGATTGATCGGTTGTTTCCAGGAATGTGTTTTACGGTGGAACCGATGATCAACGCCGGCTCGCGATACGCTCGCTGCGACAAGACCGATGGCTGGACGGTACGAACCCGCGATGGAAAGCCGTCGGCTCAGTTTGAACACTCCGTCTTGATGACGGAGGAGGGGCCTGAGATCCTAACCCAGTGCAATGATGGCCCCCGACGGGGTCACAAGTTTGGCTGATCGAAGTTCTGCTTCATCTTCCACGTTTTCACTGCGCGAAAAATATCCTGGTCCGCTAGTTCGTTCAGTGGCACATGGTGAAGATTACCGGCCGCCGAGCGCAACTCGACCGTTTCTTCATCAATGATCCGAACGAACTCGGCCTTGAGAGCAAGTTTGCCGTCCGACGATCTCCAAGTCGTTGCACCTTGCATCGGCCGGCCACCAACACGACGTGGGAATTGAACAGGTTCTCCAGCAAGCTCATTGATCACTTCCCTGCTTGCTCGTGAACCCAAGGCACCCCAAAGTCCGAATGGGCTTTGCGAACCGGGCTTGAGATATCCTTGGCCGATTGAAACCCCGGGCGACTCCAGATCACCGGTGTCAATCGTATCGGAAATGAATTTGACGGCTCCGTCACCAAAGAGAACCATGACTCCTCCCGCGTGACTGCTGGACGCAGAAACGATCGAGTCATCCAATCCAAGGTCCGACGAACACGAAGGCGCGTTTGGCGGAAGCACCGTCTGGAAACCGCCGATCGACAAGTATCCGTCGGCCCAGATCGCACCGCGGCCGAACGGCCAAAACTGGGCATTCGGGTCCGACGCAGCCTTGAGGCAGAGCGATGGATTTTTGCTAAGCCCCCTCACGCCGCGAACGATTTCACTCTTCCCAGGCATCCGTGTTCGACTGGCGACAACTTCCGAATACATGAGTGTGTTGGACAGTCCATCCAGTATGTCCCTAAACCTCAGCTGCCGCGCTGCCGCGAACATCCCTCGATTTCCCGCGCGGCGTCTTTGCTCGACTTCCGCTCCTTCTTCATCTTGCTCGGCTTGCAGGTACGTGCCGTCCCCATAACAAGCGACATAACTGGTCGTCAGTCCGGCACCGCTCGGATCCTCGAGACCCTGGATGATCTCGCGTTCGGCTTCGTCGGCGACCAGAGCTTCGGCACAATTGAAT
>JBCBOO010000127.1:0-17258 GCA_039821235.1 Planctomycetota bacterium | reverse complement strand
GCTCCGCGAAGCCAAAGCGTCGATGTTGAACCAGTTGGGCGAGTAAACGTTGATGCGAGTCCTCGTCACTGGCCCCGGCGGATTCCTCGGTGGCGAGATCACCGATCAATTGCTGGCTCGTGGAGACACCGTCGTCGGCGTCGCTCGGGGCGAGTACCCGCGATTGATCGAAAAAGGGGTCGACTATCGACGCGGTGATTTGACCGATGCAACCTTCACCCACAATGCAGTCGAGGGCGTCGATGCCGTCATTCATACGGCGGCTGTTGCCGGAGTGTGGGGACCGTACGAGCACTTCCACCGCATCAATACTCAGGCGACTTCGAATGTCATCGATGCTTGCCGAGCCAACGGCATTGAAACGCTCGTCTTCACCAGCAGTCCCAGTGTTACCTTCGGAGGGAACGACCAGCGGGGCGTCGATGAGTCAGAACCGTACCCGGAGGAATACCTTTGCGCGTATCCGAAAACGAAGGCGCTCGCTGAGAAAGAGGTCTTAAAAGCACATGACACGTCGACACTGAAAACCTGTGCCTTGCGCCCCCACTTGGTTTGGGGTGAAAACGATCCACACTTGCTGCCGCGGGTGATCGAGCGAGCGAAGAAAGGCCGACTACGCATCGTCGGTGACGGACGCAATCGCATTGACACGGTTCACGTCGTCAACGCAGCGGCGGCGCACCTGGACGCACTCGATCGACTTCAAAGCGAACCGGAACGGGTGGGTGGGCGAGCTTACTTCATCGCCCAAGATGAGCCCGTCGAGTGTGGCTGGTGGTTGCGGACGATCTGTGAAATCGCTGGGGCTCCGATTCCGAACAAGCACATTTCGTTTGGAGCGGCCTACCGCATCGGAGGCTGGTTGGAGACCGCGTACCGCTGGACGGGCCGCACCCAGGAACCGCCGATGACGCGTTTTGTGGCCGCGCAGCTTGCCAAAGACCATTTCTTTGATATCTCGGCCGCGAAAGAGAGACTTGGCTTTCGCGTCCGAGTCACAATGGAAGACGGACTCGATCGCCTCCGCAACGCCTGGAAGCAAGACGCATCCCGAAAGTAGGATCAGGCTTCCAGCCTGTCGGAGCTGTATTGTATCTGCGACAGGCTGGAAGCCTGGCCCTAAGTGTCATCCCACTTGTCCCCGAACGAATTATGTCCACCAGTGACGTTCGCAACATTGATTCCCTTCGTCGTCTCCAAGCGGGCGTGCTCGGATTGGCGGACGACTGGGAGAAAACGCTGCAAGAAATTCGAATGTCGGTCCAGCGGGCCGAACAGTATTTCGGCGACGAAATGCCTCGCTATTGGAGGCATCAATCCGAGTTGGCGGAGCGAGAATTGACGGAATCGCGTGACGATCTGCAGCGCAAACAGTCGGCGGCTCGCGCGGCCGATCGTCCCAGTGCCTTGGAAGCTCAAAAACGCGTCGCGAGAGCCAAGGCGAGACTCGACCTTTGTCGCGACAAGAGTCGCAGTGCAAAATCCATCGCGATCGAAATTCGTCACCAGTGCGATGAAATCCTTGGCCCACTTGCCGACATGACGGATCAGTGTGATCGTTTACTTCCCGCAGCCGCCGACCGACTCAAGTCCCTGCTCGATTCCCTGGACCAATACTCCGAGACCAGCCCCGAGCCTCCTCCCGAAACCGAATAAGCCGACATGTCTGAATCCCCCTCCATCGATCTTTTTGAATCCCTGCGTGGATGCGAAGGCTCGACGTCTGAGTTGTTGCAACAACTGATCGAGTTTTATCGAGAACAAGGCTCCCCGATGGAGTTGTTCGAAGCTCGCAAAATGGCGATCCGAGATTCGCTCGGACTGCCCATCGTCGCGTCGGAGAATGAGCCTCCGCGCAGCGAAGCGGTGGAGCGCGAGATGGAAACGGGCCTTCTGGAAGCCTGCCGCGAGGCGGGCGAGATGCTGGTCCGCGCCGGGCGCGTGTTCGAGGGCTGGACCTATCTGCGTCCGATTGGTGATGTCGAAATGGTGCGCGAGTTGCTCGCCGAAGTGGAAATCACCGAAGACAACTTTGACGAAATGCAACGGGTGTTGCTGCACGAAGGGATCGATGTGGGGCGAGGGTTTCAGTCGGTCTTGGATTTCCAAGGCACCTGCAACAGTATCACGCTGTTCGATCAAGCACTCGTCCAACGCAGCAAAGCCGACCGACAGGCGGCCGGCGAACGTCTCCTGGAACACTTCTATCGGGAACTTAGCGAGTTGGTCCGCGCCGACATCACGTCGCGCGACGAAGCCCCCGGTGCCGACGAGTCCTTACACGACATGATTTCGACTCGGCCGTGGGTGTTGAAAGACGGCGGATACCACCTGGACACGACTCACCTGTCGTCGACCGTACGCATCGCGTCGACGTTGAACGATCCGGCGCAGTTGCGGCGGGCTTGGGAGCTCACGCAATATGGCCGCCAACTTCACCACCAATTTCAATACCCGGGCGAGGAGCCCTTCGTCGATTTCTATCCCGCCTACGCGGCGTTCTATTCCATCTTGCTGGGGGAGCATGTCGACGCGGGACTCAAGCTCTTTGAGCGAAAAGCAAAGAACGTCGACGTCAATCAGCACGGAACGGGCGCGATCGAAACTTACGTCGATCTGCTGACGCGAATCGGACGTCCCGTCGAAGCGGTCGAGTTTGCACTCAAGCACATCCCTTCCGATGTGCCCAGCCAAACCGTCCTGCCGATGCTACTGGAGATGGCCTCGCAGGCCGAAGAAGGACGCGAGACGGCCTATGAAGCGATCATGGATTTCTGCACTGACCGCAAAGATCCGCTCGGCTTCGCGGCTGCCAAGCACGCGATCATGACGAGATAAAGAGCGACTGCTAAAGAGTCCCGGGACTCTAAACCCGGGACTTTCTTTTTTTACTCAACTCGCACGTCCCGTTACGGACGGACGATGTCGTTGCCCTTTTGGACGTTGTCGCGCTGCTCCGTGTAAATCTTTGGCAGATCAACGGGGCGGCGGATAGCCGGTCCGCCGATGCGGCGGGCCGGGAAATCATCGCCACGCACGGCGGAGCCCAGCGGAGTCGTGATGGAGTCGTCAATCGTTTTCAGATAGGCTTCCAACTTCCAGCCCGGGATCACAGTCACGCCGGCCTCGAGAGCACGTTGCTTGGCTGCCCCGAGCGCCGCAACTTGTGCTGCCGCCAGGGCGTCATCGGCGTCATCTAGATCGGGACTTTCACCGACGACCAAAAATCGAACGCTCGGATCGAGTCGACCACTTTGCTCGCCGTTGTCCGCGATCTCCGCACCGGCGGCAAGAATCATTCCTTCCAAGGCTTGGTTATCGGGTCGATCATCGTTGTTCAGATCGATCGGACCGGCCAGAGCGATGCGGACCGTACGGCCGGGGGCCCAGAACGGTGAGTAAACGGCGTCGCCATTGATGATCGGGTTTCCGATCTCGGGCTTGGCGACCACTCGAGCCTCTGCGAGGTGGGGACCGAGGAGCTTGGTGACTTGGATCGAGGCTTTAACGTCGGCGTCTTGCAAACGAGCGGTCTCGTCACGATCGATGACACCGAAGGTCACACCGGGACGCAACGCGTCGGCGGAACCCAAATTGATCGAAACGATGTTGCCACCACTGAGCACATAGCGAACCTCGCCCTGTACCGATTCGAAACGTCCGCCACGGAGACGGTTCAGTTCCAATTGCTGAGTTTCAATGGTGTTTTCAAGCTGATTCTGTTTGGCAAGGAGCTGACCCTTCTCTTGGCCCGCACGTCGCTGCAGCAATTGGAATTCACGTTCGCTCTTGGTTTTGCTATCCCGAGCCGACTCCATTTTTTGCAGCATGTCGTTTCGGTAAGTTGCGAATGTTGCTCGCTCATCCTCGAGTTGCTTGAGCAATTGATCGCGTTCGGTTTCGGCTTTCTGCTGCGAAGCTTGAGCCGTCTGGATGTCCGAGTCGGCTTGGGATCGAATCCGTGTCGCCTCGTCGCGAGCTTGGCCGTACTGCTCGTTTCGATCGCGGATGATGTTTGTGAAGTAGTCGGCAAGCTTTCCGTAGTGACGATCTTCCATGCCAACTTCTTGGCCGAAGACTTTCATGTCGTTGTAGAACTTGGACGCGATCTGATCGAACTTCCGATCACCGCTGCTGCCTTCTTGCAGTTTGCCGAACTCTTCAATGTCGTCGGCGGAGATGGTCTCTCCCCCGAGCATCTTCATCATATCGATGTTCGTTTTCGTCATATCGCGGATCGAATTGTTCGCATCCGCAAGTTGCGTTTCCTTGTTGTCTTTTTCCTCTGCCTGGGTGTCGCCCCAGCTCCAGAGAATAAAGTTGAGGGCCAAGGAGAGGACCAGGAAGATCAAGCAGGTAATCAAGCTGCCGCGGATCACTGAGTCGTCGCGTGCCGCCATGGCAAATTTCCAGAGCAAAAGGGGATAGACGAGAAACTTACAAGTTGACCGATCGAGGCCTGTGGTGAGCCGAGCTCGACTGAGCAGGCTGCCATTGCCGACGGTTCAACGCCCCGTTTAGAGCGTCGACCGATTTCGGAACGTTCCACAGAATATTCGGAACTCCCCAGCATTCTAGCACTTCCATAGCAGAATAACGGATGCAGACCTTCGGCTTGGGCGGGATTTTGCGGTTGGGCGGGCCTCGGTCCCGTCAGCAGCAGCGTCTCTCCCGGCGGGAGGAAGGCCTCTCACGGCGGACGCCAGGCTTTCAACGGCGGACGCCAGGCTTTCAACGGCGGACGCCGGGCTTTCTCGGGCCGAATCCTGAGACCTTTCGTTGCAGCTGGATTCTTTTGAAGGGTCTGGGCCATCCGGACCGCCTCGGCGGAACCTTTTTCTAGCCTCTTGGTTAAACTATCAGCGTCGCACTGCGCCGCCCCCCGGATGGGCAGGCACTTCTGCGATGAATCCGCTTACTCCACCCCTCAATTTTTCAATCCACCATGTCTCGACGACCTACCGCCGCACGACGTTCTTTCGCCCGACGTAGCTCTCGCTTTTCTCGTCGCCCCGCAAGCCGTTCGGCATTTACCCTGCTAGAACTGCTGCTCGTCCTGGCCATCCTGGTGGTCCTGGGCGGCATCGTCGCGGTCAACGTGGTCGGCGTCGGCACACAAGCCAATGTGGACGCCACCCAGTCCCAGCTGAAAATGCTGCAATCGAACATCGACATGTATCGCATTCGGATGAACAGTATTCCGGAATCGCTGGAGTCGCTGCGTGACGGACCGTCCGATGCGGCCAAGAAAGCGAAATGGGTCGCTCCGATCATCACCGAAATCCCCAAGGACGCTTGGGGGAACGACCTGAAGTACACGGTCAACGGCAACAGCTATGAGATCCGCAGCGGCGGCGTCGACGGCCAAATGGGATCCGACGACGACATCGTTGTGACCCCCTGATGATTTTTGCGTTTGGGAATTCACGTCGCGGATTCACGCTCCTCGAATTACTGCTCGTGCTGGCGATCATGTCGGTGCTCGCGTCACTGGCGCTTCCCCAGGTGTCGTGGCTGCTGGGTGATCGGCGGATCGTTCGCGGTGCGAGACTGGTGCGTGAAGAGCTCGTGCTGGCTCGTGTCGAAGCAATGCGTCAGGGGCGCATTCTGATGGTCGACGCGGAACTCGATAGCGGAGCGTTACGGATTCGTCCTTACAATTCGCTCGCGGATTCCGTCAACGCACTTGATCAAACCGGCACGCAAGCAGGATTGCTTTCGGGAGCCGAGCAGGGACAGTTCACGGCCGTTGTCCCCGATGAGGCGGACGTTCGTGAAATCGAACTCCCCGAGGAGGTCACGGTTGCGGCAATAAGTGTCGTGTCGGCGGCGCGAGCGATGGAAGTGCAACAGCAGACAATGGGTGAACAAATGCAAGGTTTCGCTCAGCCGATACTGTTTTACCCGGACGGCACCACCAGCACCGCGGCCGTTACCCTGACCCATCCCACGCACGGCAAGATCACAATCAAGTTGCGTGGAATCACGGGAGATGTAACGATCGGCGAGGTACAGTCCAACGAATGATCCATCGACCTGCATTTCGTTCCACTACCCGAGGCGCGTTCTCGCTCCTGGAGATGATCTTGGCGCTCGCCATCTTGGGCACGAGTCTGGCCGTGCTTGCGCAGATCGCTCGAACCGGGGTGGATGCCGCTCGGGAGGCACGTGCTCTGGCAACCGCAAGAATCATTTGCCAAAACAAACTCAATGAGTTGCTGCTGAACGTCCAAGCCGGCCAAGCGCCGACGACGATGATCGACGTGGCGGCCGACTCGTTCGATAGCGAATCATCCGAGTCTTACCTTTACTCGGTCGAAGTGATGCCGGGCCAGATGGACGGGCTGATGACAGTCCGCTTGACCGTCAAAGCGATGGCCGGTGATGGGACGGAGCAACTCGCCATTTTCGCGCTCGACCGTTGGTACATCGATCCCGCCCTGGGACTCGAAGAGGCCGAATTGGAAGAGGAAGCCGCCTGGGCGGAACGTACCGGAGAGGAAACCACCACATGATTCGTCGCCGCGGTTTCTCGCTTTTGGAGCTCTTTCTCACATTGTCCTTGGCAGTCGTGCTGATGACCTTGGTCAACTCCGCATTTCGGTTTTATGCGGTAGAAATGGACCAGAGCGACGAGGACATGCGCCAGACCATGCTGGCCTCCGCCGTCATGCAGATGATCGAGGACGACTTGCGTGCGGCAATTCATCCCGAACCGCTGGACACCGCGGCGCTCGAAGAGTTGCTCGCCAATACGGCCGCCAGTGTTTCCGGCGGTGCCGGCGCGCCAGGCGGTGGAACGGGTGAACAACAAGATGCGTCGCTTCCGCCGGAGGAAGAAGGCGTCATGGAATTGGCAAGCACCGTCTCAGTGCTCGAGACTCCCGGCTTGATCGGTAATCAATTCCAAGTTCAGCTCGACACCAGTCGCCTGCCTCGTCTGGAGGAATACGTGGTCATGCTGGACGCCAACCCGGCGAAACTGCAAGACATTCCCAGCGATGTGAAAACGGTCACGTATTACATCCAAGAGGCGGGAATGAGCGGCGTGGATGATCCGTTACTCGCACTCGATCCGACGGGCGACGCAAGCCAACCGGCGGGCGGACTGGTCCGCCGCGTCATCGATCGCAGTGCACAGAACTTTGCCATGGTTTCCGGCGGCCTGACCTCGCTGCAACAAACCGGCGAGCTGATCGCCCCGGAGATTCTTGCCATCGAATTCTCTTACTGGGACGGCATCACCTGGCAGCTGGAATGGAACAGCGATGAATTCGGCGAGCTGCCGTTGGCGATCAAGATCCAAATGCAAATGGCATCCACCTCCGTTGGTGGTGACGTCAACACACTGGCCACCGCGGCTGCTCCGACACGGGTCTTCCAACACATCGTGCGTCTCCCCATGGCAAAGGTAATGGAAGAGGATCCGGATGCCGCTTATGTCGAGGAGTCTCTTTGATGCGTCGACCTCGTCGTGGTTTTTTTCTGGTACTCGCGTTGCTGGTGATCGTCGTCGCCACGCTCTCGGTCTATTCGTTCAGCGGCATGATGATCGCTTATGATGACGCGAGCTATTTGGGCGGCGACCTCGTGCGTGCACGTGTCGCGGCGGAGTCCGGTGCCGAGTCGATTCGTTTGATGTTGTCGCAACCACCGATCACACGTGACGACTCCGGCGGCGTGTTCAACAATCCAAACTACTTCCAAGCCATCCCGGTCTCGAACCAAGACGCGAGCAATGTCTGCAACTTCTCGGTCCTCGCCCCCAACTTGAATTCAGAGGGGCAACTGTCGGGCATCCGGTTCGGCTTGCAAGATGAATCCGCTCGTTTGAATCTCAACACGCTGGTCGCCATCGATGACAACAGCGAAGGCTTGATGACCGCGATCGGATTGTTGGCCGGTGATGACGCCTCCGCGATCGAATCTTCAGGCAGTCTCGCGACGGACCTTTTGCTGGCGCTCCCCGGCATGTCCGAGGAACTGGCCGACTGCATCATGGATTGGTTGGACGAAGACGATGAACAACGGCCGTTTGGAGCCGAGGTCGATTTCTACAGCACGCTCCCCACGCCCTATGAACCCGCCAACGGCCAGCTGCAAAGCGTCGAAGAGTTGCTGCTGGTCAACGGAATGACACCACAATTGCTGTTCGGCGCGGACGCCAATCGCAATGGCGTGCTCGACCCTGATGAACAGCAACGTTACGGCGTCTCGGTCGACTCCGTCGGAGCACTCGGATTGGCCGCTTACCTGACGGTGCACAGCAGGGAGGTCAACAAGACATTCGACGGTGCCCTGCGAACCAACGTCAATAACAGCGATTTGGAAGTGTTGTACGAAGACTTGGTCGCCGCGCTTGAAAACGAGGACTACGCCAGTTTCATTTGTGCGTACCGGATCGCCGGTCAGGCCTCACAGCTGGCTGGGATCACCGGCCAAAACGATAACGTCGCCAGCCAAGTGAATTCACAAGATGGTGGCGTGTGGACGGCAGACTTGCTCAGCAACTTTGATTTATCCGGCGGCGGTGGAACGGACCTCACGCAGGTGATTGATCTGATAGATGCCACCGTGAGCGTTGAGGTTGACGGCAGGCAGATTTCCTACCGAAGTCCGTTTGATGTGCTTTCCGCGCCGGCTTACTTGCCGCTCATCATGGACCGGCTGACGACCAGCGACGCTCCGACGATGCCGGGCCGGATCAATGTCAACGAGTGCCCCGCCGAACTACTTTATGGCAACCCGTTTCTTGACGAGGAGCAGGTGCAATTGATCCTCGAAACTCGCGGTGGGGATACCGATGACGAAAATCGATTCTTCGAAACGTGGCTGATGGTCGAAGGAATCGTGACGCTCGACCAGATGCGTAACCTGCTCCCGTTGCTGACCGGCGGAGGGGATGTCTATCGGGCTCAGGTCGTCGGCTACTTCGAAACCAGCGGTTTGTCGCATCGGCAGGAGGTCATCATCGACGCGACCACCGTGAACCCCAAGTACGTTTCCTTTCGCGATCTCAGTCACCTGGGACGGGCGTTTGATCTGTCCGTCCTCGGAATCCGTAATAGCACCACAGTGTTGACGTCCCAGTGAGCATTCGAGCCGTTTTCCAAAGTCACACCTCCGATTAGTCCCACCCCAAATTAGACTCGCACTGTCGCAAGCCGACGCCGTGCCCCACGCGATCAAAAACTGTTATGCCTAGAAAAATTGCCCTCGACTACGACGAGCATGAACTGCGAATCGTGACCGCCCAGTGCGGCGGCTCCAAGGTTCATGTGACGGACGCGAAAGTCATCCCGATCGAGGAAGGACAGTCGATCTCCGAAAAACTGCGTGCCTACGTCGTCGCGCAAGGTCTCGCGCGAACCGAGACGCTCGTCGCAATCGGCCGCGGTAAAGCAGAGTTACGCGAGCTGGAATTGCCTGCGGTGCCCGCCGAAGAATTGCCAGACATGGTTCGCTTTCAAGCCATTCGCAGCTTCGCGTCGGCGAGCGAAAAGGCCGTCGTCGATTTCCTCGTTACCGGACGCTCCGGCGAAGCAACCACGGTCATCGCGGCATCCGTCTCACAACAAGACTTGGAACGCACCCGCGAGCTTTGTCGAACGTCGGAACTCACGCCGAAACGCATCGCACTGCGTCCGCTTGCTGCTGCATCGTTGTATTTGACGAAGTCACAGCCTCCGGCGATTTGCGTCATGATCGATTTGCTCGCCAACGACGCGGAAATCGTGATCGCCAGGGATCGTAAAGTCATCTTCGTTCGTACCGTTCGCCTGCCCAGCGGAGAAAGCCAACGTTCCAAGGCGATCGCTGGAGAGCTTCGCCGAACAATGGTCGCTTGCGGCGAGTCATCCACTCCCAACCAGATCGTGGTTTGGGGTACTGACTCCGTTCATCGAGAGGACTTGGCGGCGATTCGATCGACGATGGACTGCGATGATGTGCGTGCCATCGACCCCTTTGAGCTTGTCAGCTGCGGCGTGGACGAATTACCGGCCCACGTGGGACGCCTTGCACCGCTGGTCGGTTTGCTTGCCAGCGATGAAGTCGCCGCCGATCGTCTGATCGACTTTATCAATCCACGCCAACGTCCGGAAGAGAAAACCGATTACGTACGAAGGGCGATTTACATTGGTCTGCCGATCGCGGCCGTGTTGCTTCTCGCCTTCTTTGCCTATCGCAGCCTGTCCGGCTGGAACGCGAAGATCGAACTCGCGACCACGGAAGTCAATCAGATGCGTGAAGGCGAAGAACTCGCCGATGAGAGCATCGCCCGAACCGAACGCATCGATCGCTTTCTCGACATGGATGTGAACTGGCTGGACGAGCTGCGTCGATTCGCCAACGAAGCGCCTCCCAGCGACGAGCTCATCGTCACGTCCATCATGGCACGCGGTTCGAATCGCGGCGGCGGCGGATCACTGCAAGTCACCGGCGCGGTGACGGATCCCAACGTGCTCGACGACATGGAAGCTGCCTTGCGAGACGAGATCCACCGGGTCAGCGGAAAAGGAACCCAGGAACAAGAGGGCAAGGATGCCTACCGATGGACATTCGATGAAACGATCTCCATCTCAGGCGAAGACGTTCGAAATCAACGTTACGCGCGAATGCAAGAAATGATGTTCGGCGGCGAATCCGACGAGGATGCGACCGCCGAGGTTGCTGCGGAGTCGGAGGCTGATGCCGTTGATTCCGAATCGAATTCATCAACTGACGAAGAAACCGAATCCAATGCGGAGAATGCAGCATGACACAACGTGAACGCATCCTCGCAATCGCGGTCGGGGCAATGATGGTGTTGGGGCTCGGGCAATGGGCTTTCAACAAGTACAAGACCGCCATCGACATGAGAAAGACTCGCTACGAGTCACTCCAACGTCAGAAAATGGAGTTAATGACCAAGCAGGAACAAGGCGCATTGGCCGATCGGCAAATGGGTGAGTACCTGGTTCGCTCGCTCAGCAGCAACGCCGAACAGGCGAAGAGCGACTACCAAGCGTGGCTGCTGGAAGTCGTCAAGAAACACGATCTTGAAGGCGCCAAAGTGGTGAGCCAAAGGATCATTCCTGGAGACCTCTACCATCAACTCAGTTTTGAATTGACCGGTGGAGGCGACATGCCGCAGATTGTCACACTGATTCATGAGATTCAGTCGATGGATTACCTGCATCGCGTGCGAGAACTTGAAATCAAACCCGCCAGCCGCGGTGGTGACGGATTTTCCGTCAGAGCATTGATCGACGTTGCCTCCATCACGTCGGCTCCGGAAAAGCCCGCGACTCCGGAAGGACCCTCATGGAGAACTGATCCGGACTTGGTGGCCTATGCGGTTCCGATCCTCAATCGAAACCTCTTTGAACCACCCAACCGCGCGCCCGCGTTCAGCGGATCCAAAACGCTGGAAGCCGTCAAGGGACGCGAAGAAGCATTCACGCTGGTCGTGAAGGATCCTGAGGGACACAACATGGCTTACGAGTTGGTCGACGCTCCCGAAGAAAAAGTCTCGCTCGATGAACGAACCGGCACCCTGCGAGTGGAATCGGATGAACTTGAGGAGTTGCCAGTCACCATGCGGGTCTCGGACGACGGTTATCCCAACCGATCGACCGAAGTGACGCTCTTGGTGAAGGTCGTCGACCCACCGCCACCCGGGGAGAAAGCACCCGAGCCACTGAAATACGACGATGCGAAGCAAACGTATTTGACCGGGTTGGTTCAAGGCTCCAACGACTGGACGGCCTGGATGAATGTTCGCACACGCGGAAAGACACTCAAGCTTCGCGTCGGAGACGAATTCGAGGTCGGCAGCGTGCGTGGTCAGGTTGAGTCGATTGATGCCGAACAAGTGGTGATCAAGATCGGCGAACAAACGGTCACGCTGACCAGCGGCGGCGTACTGAAAGAGGCCGTTGACGCGGCGGCCGAGTGAATTCAAGACCCGCGATCGAGAAAAACTAGATCTATCGGTTCGTTCGGTCGATGAAACACGATGCGAATAGACCCCTTCTCCATACTTTCCTCGGGGCAATGCGTTCGCATTCGAATTTGCCCACCGCGATGGCGTTGAGAAAGCGTGACGACCTTTAAACTCTTTGCGACTGAATCTCCGACGACATCCATTCGTGTCGGTTCGAGACTCGGCAAGTACCGCATCACCAAACGGCTCGGCGAAGGCGGTTTTGCAACTGTCTACGCCGCAATGGACACCATCGAAGGACGACGCGTCGCCGTCAAGATTCCCGACGCACGTTTTGTCAGCAACACACAGTCGGCCCAGGATCTTCATCGCGAAGTCCGCATCATGGCCAAACTAGAGCATCCCGGCATTCTCCAGCTCAAAGATGCGACCTATATCGATGGTCGATTCTTGATGGTGTTTCCCCTCGGCGAGGAGTCGCTCGGGGATCGACTGAGCCGCCGGATGTCACGCGTCGTTGCGGTCGACTATTTGGTGCAGATGGTTGATGCGGTCGCGTTCGCCCATGAACGAAATGTGCTGCACCGAGACATCAAACCCGAAAACTTCATTCTCTTTTCCGACCGAACGATTCGGCTGACCGATTTTGGGCTCGCACGACTGGAGACCACCGATCACTTTGCGTCCGGGTCGGGGACACTGGGTTACATGTCACCCGAACAAGCCATGGGACAACCCAATTTCCGTAGCGACGTGTTTTCGTTGGGATTGGTGATGTACCAAGTGCTCTCGGGCGAGTTGCCCGAATACCCGTTCGAAGCACCATTGCCGGGATACAATCGCCTTCGTCGCGGAATCTCGACCGACTTGGTTGCGTTGATTCGCAAGGCGATCGACCCGCAACCCCGCAAGCGGTTTCGGGATGCCTCGGCGATGAGCAACGCGTTGGCGAAGATTCGTTACCCGCTGACCGATCGCAGTGTTTCGCAGCGTGTCCGTCCCGGATCCGCCCCGGCCGAACGCAGCACTCGGCACGTGGCGTAGAGCAATCGCGGGTGCCTCGGAACTACAGAATCCCGGGTGCTTTGACGTCGATTCCCTTGAGTGCCATCTTCAGTGCGTCCTTGTTGGGCGCGACGGCAAACGCAGTCGGACGATCGATCAACTCGTCATCGATCAAGCCCTTCAGGCTCATCGTAAAGTCCTGCATTCCGTCTTCGGCACCGATCCGAATCGCGTCGGGCAGCTTTTCATCCTTGCCTTCCAAGACCAGTTTTCGAATGGTCGGGTTGAACGTCATCACTTCGCAGGTCGGCACCCGCGAGACGCCGGGCTTGATACTACGGAGTAACTTCTGTGCGACGATACCTTTCATGTTGAAGGCGATCGCGCTGCGAATGGCGTTGTGCATTTCTTCGGGGAACAAGTCCAAAATCCGCCCGATCGTCGTCGAAGCACTCGAGGCGTGGATCGTTCCGAAAACCAAGTGACCGGTTTCGGCGGCGTGAATCGCCGTCATGAAGGTCTCTTCGTCACGAAGCTCACCGACGAGGATGATGTCGGGGTCTTCCCGTACCGCGTGCTTCATCCCGATCCCAAAGTCCACGACGTCCTGGCCGACTTCTCGTTGGTTGATCAAGCATTTGTCTTCGGTGAAGATAAACTCGATCGGATCCTCGAGCGTCAGAATGTGCTTTCGATAGATGGAGTTGACGTAGTTCAGCATCGAACCAATCGTCGTACTCTTACCGCTACCGGTCACTCCGGCCAGCAGGATCATGCCCTGTTCGAAGTGACAAAGTTGCTCGATGGATTCCGGCAGAAAGAGGCCGCGGAAGTCGGGAATGAAGTTGTTAATCCGACGAGCCACCAAACCGATGTTTCCAAGTGACTTGAGCATGTTGACTCGGAATCGCCAACGCACACCGTCGACTTCGCAAAGGTGTGCAAAGTCAGCACCGCCTTCTTCTTCGAAGATCAATAGGTTTCGCTGATCCATCATCGGCAGCAACAAATCCACCATTTCTTCCGATTCGATCGCGCCACGATTGAGCGGCTTGAGCTCACCTCCGACCCGCACCATCGGCGGTTGGCCCACTTTGAGGTGCAAGTCACTACCCTCCAGTTTGACCAGTGCACGAAAGAGTTTGTCGACCTCCAGGGCCTTGCGTTCCTTCAGCAGACTCTCGCGAAGACGCGCCTTGACGGATTCCGCCGTCGTGGGAGTCTGGATTCGGGGGGCCGCGGGGGCTGCTTTGCCGTTGGAATGTGCCATGGCGGGGGTCAAAAATCCTGTCTGAGAAAAGGGCTTCACCGCTGGTGTACTCGGCGCTTCGACCTCGTGTTCGGCCGACGCAACTTGCACACGCGCTATTCTAGGCGAACCCATCCGCACCTCAAACTAGAAAGCCCGATCCGGCTGCCAATTCACGACGAATTAAGACGGAGAAATCGGATCCGTTGAGGGTTGTTGCAGCATTCTTGGGTCTGCGCGACAATGTGGCAGCGACGCAACCCAGGTCGCTTCCCCCCGATCGCCACACATCCCTTCTCGAGTATTCCCGGAGATTTCCATGGCCCGCCCCGTCACCCTTTTCACCGGCCAGTGGGCCGACATGCCATTCACGGAAGTCTCCTCGAAAACGAAGGGATTTGGGTACGATGGGATTGAGTTGGCGTGCTGGGGCGATCACTTCGAAGTCGACAAAGCACTCGCGGAAAACGACTACTGCAGCAAGAAACGCGCCGCCCTTGAGGAAATCGGCCTGCAATGCCACGCCATCAGCGCACACTTGGTCGGCCAAGCGGTTTGCGACAAGATCGATGAGCGTCATCAAGCGATCCTGCCCGACTACGTCTGGGGTGACGGAGATCCCGATGGAGTCAACGCGCGTGCCATCGAGGAACTGAAGAACACGGCTCGAGCGGCGCAAAAATTTGGCGTCGAAGTCGTCAACGGTTTCACCGGCAGCAGCATTTGGCACCTGCTGTATTCGTTTCCGCCGGTTCCCCCCAGCATGATCGATGCCGGTTTCGATCTCTTTGCCAAGCGATTTAATCCGATCATGGATGTCTTCGGCGAATGCGGCGTGCGTTTCGCCCTCGAAGTTCACCCGACGGAAATTGCGTTCGACATTTACACGGCCGAACGAGCCCTCGAAGCACTCGACCATCGGCCCGAGTTCGGTTTCAACTTTGACCCCAGTCACCTGATCTGGCAGGGCGTCGATCCGGTCAAGTTCATCCGTCGCTTTCACGACCGGATTTACCACGTGCACGTCAAAGATGCCATCGTCACGCTCGACGGCATGAGCGGGATTAACTGCAGCCACCTCAACTTTGGCGATGCCCGTCGCGGGTGGGACTTCCGCAGCCCCGGACGTGGCGGCGTGAACTTCGAAGAGATTATTCGTGCACTCAATGACATCGGATACCAAGGTCCACTTTCGATCGAATGGGAAGACAGCGGGATGGAGCGTGAATTCGGAGCCGCCGAAGCCTGCCAATTCACGAAGAAGCTCGACTTCTCACCCAGTTCACGCGCCTTCGATGCCGCCTTCGACGAAGCCAACGACTGAACGCCCCTACGACAGGCAACCAACCTGTCACCGCAACCACGTACGACAGGCTTCCAGCCTGTCACCGAAACCACGTACGACAGGCTTCCAGCCTGTCACCGAAACACGTACGACAGGCTTCCAGCCTGTCACCGAAACAACGTAGGACAGGCTTCCAGCCTGTCACTACAACCCATGCTTCCGCCCCTTCACCCGCTTACGATCATTTCGCACGAGCAAAGCATGGTCACCGTCACGATCAACGGCGAACCGACTGAGATCGCATCCGAGATGACGGTCGAGGTCTTGCTGGACACGGTGGAAGTTCCGCCGAACTATCTGGCGGTCGAAGTCAATTCGGAAGTCGTGCGCCGCGAGGACTACGCGACGAAGATGGTCCACGACGGCGATCGAGTGGAAGTCGTCACGCTTGTGGGTGGAGGTTGATCCGGTGGCAATCGTTGAACCCGCCGTCGACGACACGGAACAACCCGATGCGGGATTGCGGATCGGAACGCACACGCTATCGAGCCGACTGATCGTTGGCACCGGTCGTTATGACACGATGGAGCAGATGCGGGATTCGCTGGACGCCTCCGGCGCGGACTGCGTGACGGTCGCCGTGCGTCGCGAGCGACTCTACGAGCGCGGCGGCAAGAACATTCTCGACTTCATCGATCCCAAGCGTTACGTGCTATTGCCGAACACGGCCGGATGCTACACGTCGGAGGATGCGATTCGCGCGGCCAACCTGGGACGCGAGATCCTGAGTTCACTCGGCAATCCCGGAGAAGACTGGGTGAAGCTGGAGGTCCTCGGTGACAGCCGGACGCTGCTGCCCAATCCGGCTGAAACCATCGTCGCTTGCGAAAAACTCGCCGCCGACGGTTTTCAGGTGCTCTGCTACACCAGCGATTGCCCGGTGACCGCCAAGCGGCTCAAAGAAGTCGGCGCGACCAGCGTGATGCCGGCGGGCAGCCCGATCGGCAGCGGGCAAGGACTGCTCAACACGAACAACCTGCGCATCATTCTGGAGTACCTCAAGGAAGACGACCCGGATTTTCCGGTGATCATCGATGCGGGTGTGGGGACGGCCAGCGACGTCAGCGAGGCCTTTGAACTGGGCGGCGACGCAGTGCTTTTGAACACCGCGATCGCACACGCGCGAGACCCAATTCTGATGGCACGTGCGATGAAGCACGCGGCGCTGGCGGGGCGAAATGCGTACTTGGCCGGCCGAATCCCCAAGCGTCTCTACGGCACCGCTTCCAGTCCCACCGAAGGCGTCATCAGCACCCGACCCTACGGAAGCGACGCTTAATCGAAAGTAGCCGCGGCACCCCGTGACGTGGTTTCTCTCGGTCCCCACAAACTTCCACTTAAACGTAAACTCAAACTTTAACTTGCACGGGCTCTGCTTGGCATGCGATCACATCGAAGTTGAAGTGAAAGCTGAAGTTTGAGTGCAAGTCGAAGTTGGCAAAAGCAAAGTAGCCGCGGCACTCCGTGACGTGGTTCCTCTCGGTCCCCTCAAACTTCCACTTAAACGTCAACTCAAACTTCAACCTGCCCGGGCTCTCACTGACATGCGATCACATCGAAGTTGAAGTTGAAGTTTGAGTGCAAGTCGAAGTTGGCAAAAGCAAAGTAGCCGCGGCACTCCGTGACGTGGTTTCTCTCGGTCCCCTCAAACTTCCACTCAAACTTCCACTCAAACTTCCACTCAAACTTCCACTCAAACTTCCACTCAAACTTCCACTCAAACTTCCACTCAA
>JBCBOO010000126.1:0-17287 GCA_039821235.1 Planctomycetota bacterium | reverse complement strand
GTCAAAGGCTTTGCTTCCGAAGCGGCCCGCGGGAATGGGAAGGTCCCACCGAAGGATGCCAATCGGAAAGTCCATCCGGCGGTAAATGGCGTCCGTGGAAAGTGATTCTTGCTGACTCGTTTCCAACGTGACTTGCAGTCGCTCGTCATCGCGCGAGAGCGGAAGGCGATCATAGAGCCGAACGTCAATTTCATCGGGATGGTAGTTTGAAATCACCAGTCGGTATCGCAACTGCAGCACGCGGTTTCCTCCCTGAACCGATTCTTCTTTACCAAGCAGTTCACGACGCGTTCGGACGAGGCGGTCGGCTCCCAGTCCGATCAAGAACTTTCCACCTGCGGGTGTGGTGGGGATTTTCATTTGGCCAACCAGTTTTCCATCCAGTAAGACGGTTGCCTCCGCTCCCACCAAGGTTTGACGAAGCGGGTTTTCGAGAGTCACTTGGCGATAGACGTGGCTGGCAAGCAGCGGTTTTGCAACTCGATAAATTTTGCCCGACAACTCAACGCGACGCACCGTCACCGTGTTTTCATAGGACGAACTGGTGAGTGACAGTCGAGAGTCCACCAAGTAAGTCTCATCCGTTGTGTCGAGATCAGCGTCTTCGGCCAGGGTTCGTTGCACGCCTCGGCGCACTGTGAATTCATCGATCTGACGTCGGCTGGCTCGCGAGTTGAGCGCGATTTCAGATTGGCGATCAACCATCTCATTCCATGGTTCATTGAGTCCTGCCACGCCGCTCCTTTCAGATGTGCCGTCATTTTCGTTGTCTTGTTCTGAGCTGGATTGTGTCGCCACGCGAAGAGGCGCCATCAATGGAGGTTTCGAGCGAACCGTTGGCGAACCGGTACAGAAGGCAAGCTCCACATCACGCCAGTCCTCGCCACTGTTCTGCGAGACCTTGGCGTCCAGTTGGATGGTGAATTGGTCGTCACCCTCGGCTTGGCTCGTTGCCAGAATCGAATAGGCCGGTCGCCAAGAGACTCCGTCAACGCGGTAGCTGACTTTGAGTTGCCCCTCTCTCTCATTCGGTTCGACCAAGATCAAGACGTCGAAGGAAGAGTCCATTCCCTGTCCGTCGTCAACCGTTTGATTCTGGTACTCGGCTTCTTGCCGAGCGAGCACTTGCTGTGCCTTCAGAAACTCGGTTGCCAACTTGCGGCGACGCTGCATCACATAGTCGGCAACGGCGGCGATTGATTCGACATTCAACTCGGTTGCCGCCAACTTGTTTTCCAGCTTGGCGGCAGAAAAATTGACGAGTTGCTCGATGGTCTCGAGATCCTGTTCGATCACCGCGATCTCCTGCCGCGCGGCATCCAGAGCTTCGCGTTGCTGATCACGTTTCGCCTCTTGTTCGGCCCTCACTTCGGGATCCACCGTTTCGACTTGACGAATCACTTGCAATGAACGCACTCGCGGACTTCCGTCCGATTCCCACCGAACACTTCCTGGAACAAGTGTTGCAGGCAAGGCTCGAATCCTGAGCCACCTTGATTGTTCCGAGGCCTGTACAGGAATCATCCGTGTCACGTCGGCCTGCTCAAGATAAACCGTCGCGGAAACGACCTGGCTCTGGACTTCCGTTGCCTCGGGAAGGTCCATTGCGAGTGCCACGGGCAATTGCAGGGAAGTAATCGTTCCCAAGAGAGCCCAAAAAACGAATCGTTGACAAAGTTGTGGGATCATCAGCCACTGCATCATTCCGCCCTTTGTTGATGGGTTGTGGTGTTGCACTCTGCAACACTCCGTCAATGACTCATTGTTGCATCGTCATACAGTCGCGTACGTCTCTGCGAGTCAGTGGTGGAGCTAAGGCACTTGGCATACCAATTGCAACCTGACGCGATCTTAAGTTGGCGGAGCTGTCCATTCTCAAACCAAAAGCTTTCGGGAATGGCCCGCCCAATCCTATTCAGGACCAACGCGCGGACCCTCCGACTCGAGTATGTCGGCAGTGGTCTTACGGTCCCGCTCGGTGAACCCGTTATCGCGCTGTGTTTCGAAGGATTGCAAGGAGGTGCTCGCAAATCGGCGGAGAAGAGCACTGTCATGGCGGAACTTTGTTTTGGCGGCTTTGGCGACGTACGCGCGTACTCGTAGCGGCATTACGTCACGGAGACTTTTTTGCGACTCTAAGTGCAATGGCTTCTTGTTGCCCATTGCTTCCGTCTCGCAGCGCTGTCTGGAGGTCTTTGTGTCGAAGCAACACGGCCGAGATTCTGTCGTAAACGGGTAGAATCATGTAGGATCTCGTGTGTCACCAAAACACGCGATCGGCGCTTTGTTCGACACCCTCTCTCGAACTCTCTTCCGTGATTCCCGCTTTTGCGTGCGGGAGAAAACATTGACGTTCACCGAAAAGACGTCCATTGAGCGATCGCTTACATCTCCCTTCTTTGTTCTTCGACCCGATTCCCGGCCTGTGAAAGACATCCGAAACTTCTGCATTATTGCACACATCGACCACGGCAAATCGACGCTGGCGGATCGGTTGATACAGGCTTGTGGGGGTGTGACGCAGCGTGAATTCCACGACCAAATGCTCGACTCGATGGATATCGAGCGTGAGCGCGGGATCACGATCAAGAGCAACACGGTCACGCTTGAATACACGTCACCCGACGGGAAAGCCTGGCAATTGAACCTGATCGACACGCCGGGCCACGTCGATTTTTCGCACGAGGTCCGCCGTTCGCTAATGGCGTGCGAGGGAGCGTTGATGGTGGTCGATGCCTCGCAGGGTGTAGAAGCTCAGACGGTCGCCAATTTGTATTTGGCACTCGAGTATGACTTGGAACTCCTGCCGGTGATTAACAAGATTGATCTACCGGCGGCGAATGTTGAACGCGTACGAGAAGAAATCGACGGAGATCTCGGGCTTGATCCCTTCGCCGCAATTCCCGTCTCTGCGAAAACGGGCGAGGGAATCGAGAACGTCTTGGCAGGGATCGTCGAGCACTTGCCACCGCCTGACGGCGACCCGCAAGCCCCGCTTAAGGCACTCGTATTTGATGCCTACTTTGACAAATACCGCGGTGTCATTCTTCAATGTCGCGTAATGGACGGCACGCTCAAACCGCGTGACACGATTCACTTCATGCATGGCGGTGGAGAGTACAAAGTCGATGAGTTGGGCTACAACCAATTCAAGCTCAATCCGCGTGAACAGCTTTCCGCCGGCGAAGTGGGTTACATCGTGGCCGGCGTCAAGAGTGTCCAAGACATCGAGATCGGCGATACGATCACGTTGCTAGATGCACCCGCCGACGAACCGATTCCGGGTTATCAAGCAGCGAAGCAGGTTGTCTTTTCGTCCGTGTATCCGATGAGCACTGATGAGTACCAAGACCTTACCAAGGCACTCGACAAACTTGCGATCAATGATGCCGCATTGACCTTCGAAAAAGACAGTTCGGCGGCGTTGGGTTTCGGATTCCGCTGCGGATTTCTTGGACTGCTTCATCTTGATGTGATTCAGGAACGTTTACAGCGAGAATTTGACATCGGACTGGTGATCTCAGCACCCTCGGTCAAGTATCGACTGGATCTCAAAGATGGAACCACCATCGAAGTCGACAATCCCACCTATTGGCCCGACCCGACAAACATCGATTCCGCCTCGGAACCCTACATCAAAGCATCGATCCTGACTCCCGATGAGTTTGTCGGCCCGGTGATGGAGCTCTGCCGTGAACACCGATCCGAGTCGCAAAGCATGAGCTACCTCGCTGCCAAGCGTGTCGAAGTGACCAGCGAGATGCCGCTCGGTGAAGTCCTGTTCGACTTTTACGGCAAACTCAAGATGATCACGCGTGGTTATGGATCGTTCGATTACGAACCGATTGAGTACCGCAAGACCGACGTTGTGAAAGTCGACATCCTTGTCAACAAAGAGCCCGTCGACGCGCTCGCGTATTTGGTCCACCGCGACAAGGCCCGGGCACGAGCGTTGCATTACTGCGAGCAACTCGCCGAAGCGATCCCACGACATCAATTCAAGATCCCGATTCAAGGGGCAATCGGCGGGAGTATCATCGCTCGGGCAACCATCCAGCCTTATCGCAAGGACGTGACCGCTAAGCTGTATGGTGGTGACGTTACTCGGAAGAAAAAACTGCTCGAAAAGCAGAAGAAGGGAAAAGCCAAGATGAAGCAATTCGGAAGCGTCAACATTCCGCAAAAGGCATTCGTAGCCGTCCTACGAACCGACAAGGAATCGTGAATCCGAACGAGGTGCGTTCGCTGGGGCCCGGGCACTAGCGACGAAATCGAGGATTTCGCGTCGAGACTGGTACAAGAGAGCCGACGGCCGGATTTGAACCGGCGACCTAATCATTACGAATGATTTGCTCTACCAGCTGAGCTACGTCGGCGTTTTCGGCGGGAATCGCACCCCGCGGGGCAGGAAAATACACAACACGAGCCGACTTCACCAGGGCAAGTTCCCCGCCAACGCCCTCCTTCCGCTGCGATTTGTGTACCACGCCTCGACAAAAAATCATTTTTTAGCTAAAAATCTGAATTGCGGTCGCGGAAGCTTATTTTTTCGCGAGCCCGCTTGGGCATTTTCCGGACACCCCACACGCGCCCGCCGCCACGGGCAGGAGAGCAAGGACTCCATGAACGAAGTCGAACTGGACGTCGTCGACTTGAAGGATCTCATTCTGTCGAACAACTCGTTCGGCCCGAATGATGTTGCCGAGATCCGCCAAATGATCTCCGAGAATTATGGCCACTTCGCGGAGCTTCGCGATGCCGTTTCTGAGATGGAGAATGATGAAGCCCTGACACCGGCCGGCAAGACAAAAATGGGCGTCTGCCAGTTTTTGCTGGGCCGGTTCAGCGAAGCACTGAACACCTTGCAAGCCGCCGACGGCAGTGCAACGGCACTATTCTACTGCGCACGGTCTCTGTTCGAGTTAAAGCAATACGATCGCTCGATCGAAACGTACGAGAAGTCGCAGAAAGCCGGCTACAACGAAGACCAGTGCAAGATCTTCATCGCGGAATCGCACCGTTACAGCGGGCGAATCGAAAAGGCAATGATGTTGCTCGACGACATCTTCGGCCCCGCGGAACAGACCGCCGAATACATGTACCAGAGAGCTGCGACGGTTGCCGCGATTGGTGGTCGCCGCGACGAAGCCATCACGCTTTACCAGCGAGCCGTGCAGACGGATGAAAACCATGCCGGTGCCCTTTTCGGGTTGGCTTGGGAAAATGACCGCATGGGAAACGACGAAGAGTCTCTCAAACTCTACGAACGTGCCGCAAAGGCGTTCCCGACCGGCGTCGGTGCTTTGATCAATCTTGGCTTGGTTTACGAAGATCGAAACGAGTTCGACAAAGCACAGATGTGCTACAAGCGAATCCTCGAGTCGCATCCAAATGATCCACGAACGCGACTGTACATCAAAGATGCTTCGGCAAACGGCAACATGCTGTATGACGAAGAGATGCAGCGGCGTAACGATCGTTTGGCTCAAACGCTCAACATGCCGGTCGCCAACTTTGAACTCAGCGTCCGCAGCCGAAACTGCTTGACGAAGATGGGCATTGAGACGATCGGTGACCTCACGCGTACCTCCGAATCGGAATTGCTTTCCAGCAAGAACTTCGGCGAGACCAGTTTGATCGAAATTCGTGAGATGTTGACCAGCAAGGGTCTCAAGCTGGGGCAATTTGCTCACGAGAAGAAATCAGCTGATCCGCCGGTCGATACCAGTCATTTGTCGCCCGATGAGCAGGCGATGTTGGAGCGGCCGATTTCCGATCTCAATCTGTCCGTGCGTGCCCGCAAGTGCATGGCGCGGCTGCAACTCAATAGCATCGGCGAGTTGCTTCGGAAGACAGGTGACGAGCTTCTGGAGTGCAAGAACTTTGGTGTGACCAGTTTGACCGAGGTGCGTGAGAAGCTCACCGATCTCGGTCTCAAGCTCCGCGGGGACTGATCCCAACCGCATGTCGTTCCGCTTTGAATTGCACTGCGTCGACCCTGAGACGGGTGCAAGGCGCGGGACCTTCCAGACGCCCCATGGCCCGGTGGAAACACCGGGCTTTATGCCGGTCGGTACCCAAGGAACGGTCAAGGGTCTCACCATCGATCAGGTGGCGTCGACTGGGGCTCACATGATCCTGGGCAATACCTATCACCTTGGACTGCGGCCCGGTGCGGAAACCGTTCAGGCCCTTGGCGGATTGCATGCGATGTGTGGATGGGAAGGCCCCATTCTCACCGACAGCGGCGGATTTCAAGTCTTCAGTCTGAAAGACATCAGCAAGATCTCGGAACAGAGCGTTGTGTTTCGCAGCCATATTGATGGTGCGATCATTGATTTGACGCCCGAGCGATCGATCGAAATTCAACAGGCACTCGGCAGCGATGTTGCAATGGTGCTGGATCATGTGGTGGCGCTGCCAGCCTCCGCTGACGCCGTTGAAGAGGCGATGGCACGATCGATTCGCTGGGCAAAACGTTGTCTTGAATTCGCCAGCCGTGATCAGCAAGCCAAGTTTGCAATCGTCCAAGGCGGACTGGACACGGAATTGCGGCAACAGTGTGCTCGGGAATTGTCCGCGATGAATTTCGAAGGCTTTGCCGTTGGCGGGTTGAGCGTCGGCGAAGCGCCCGAGGAGATGTATCGGATCACTGCCGCAACGACTCCCGAACTGCCGTCTGACAAGCCTCGTTACCTGATGGGAGTGGGGCGACCGATTGACTTACTGGAGAGCATCGTTCGCGGCATTGACCTGTTCGACTGTGTGATGCCAACGCGGAACGGACGAAACGGATTCGCATTTACCGACAGCGGTCCCCTCAAGATCCGAAATGCCAAACACCGGCATGACACCGGGCCGATCGATCCGACATGCGACTGTTTTACATGCACCCGTCACAGTCGAGGTTACCTTCGGCACCTGTTCAATGCGCGTGAAATGCTCGGCCCGTCGCTCATGTCGCTGCACAATCTGCGATACTATCAGCGCGTAATGAGCGGGGCACGAGCGGCGATCGAAGAGGGATGCCTTGCCGACTACATCGCGGAAAAGAAACGTTGCTGGAGCGACTCGTGAAACAGATCATTGCCGTCGTCCGGCCGCACCTCGCCGAACGTGTTTTGGAAGCCATCAAGCGGGCGCCGCTCGAAGGAATGACGGTCAGCGAAGTCAAAGGGTACGGGCGCCAAAAGAGTTACCTGGACGAATACAAGCAGACCGAGTTTGCAGAAGCGTTCTTGCCCAAAGTTCAAATCACGATGTGGGTTGATGAACTCCGCTACGAAGAGACGCTCGACAAAGTCGTCACTGCGGCACGAAGCGGTCGCATTGGCGACGGAAAGGTGTTCACACTGCCGGTCGAAGTGTTCCAATGATGAGCCATTGAGGAATCGGCCACCTATGAAAATGTCAGGCGTTGTTTTCCTATCACCGATACGTCGGGTGTCCTTGCACAAACGTCACGACGCTTTCGACTGTTTACCGCGAAGCGGAGCGAGCACTTGATTTCCGTCGAGAATTTCGAAAAACGCTACGGAGACTTCGTTGCCGTCTCCGGCATGTCGTTCTCCATTCCCACCGGATCGGTGGCGGCTCTTGTGGGGCAGAATGGTGCCGGCAAGACGACGACCATTCGGACCATGTGCGGGATTCTGCGTCCCACTCGGGGTGACCTGAAAGTAGCCGGGTCATCCATTGTGGCGGACCCCATTTCGGTCAAACGAAAATCGGCCTATGTCCCCGATGATCCGCCACTGTTCAGTTCGCTCACCGTTTGGGAGCACCTCGAATTTGTAGCAGCGAGCTTTCGACTGACCGACTGGGAATCGGATGCGACAGCACTTTGTGAACGTTTCGAGTTGACGGCCAAACGCGATACGTTGGCCAGTGGATTGTCGCGGGGCATGCGTCAAAAGGTAGCCATCACCTGTGCTTACTTACGCAAGCCCGAGGTGCTTTTGCTCGACGAGCCAATGACGGGACTGGACCCTCCCAGTATTCGCACATTGAAAGAGTCAATCGCGGAGCAGAGCGAGCGGGGGGCAACCGTGTTGGTCAGTTCGCACTTGTTATCGTTGGTCGAAGACTTGTGTGACTACTTGGTGCTGATGCGTAAAGGCTCGGTTTTGTTCTGCGGGTCGATGGAACACGCACGCGCGGAATTTGGCGGAGACGCACAGTCGCTCGAAGAAGTGTATTTCCATTTGACGAACGATGACGCGTCGACAGCCGACCCAGCGTCTCCCGGGGAATCGGCTGACCAAGCGTCGTCCGAGGAAACAGTGCAGCCAACGGAGAACGGGGATGCTTGACCCGGCGCTTCGGCGGCTGATTTGGATGCTGGCCAAGTCAACAATTCGGAACATCGTCGCAAAGGCCAAGACGCCCAAAGGCGCGTTGGTGACGCTCGGCTTGGGCGTCTTTCTGGCAATGACCTTTGGCCCCACGATCGCCTTTCGGTTTATCAATCCCAAGTCCTCTCCGCTTGCGATGTTCGACGTGTTCGCCGCGCATGCGCCTTTCCTGCTTTTTTGTGCAGCGGCCATTGTCATCGTGATGGACCTCGGCAAAGGGCTGCTCGATTTGCGTCCTCCCGAATTGCAATTCGTTCTCGCGGGACCGTTCACCAATTCGCAGTTGTTGACGTATCGTCTGTGCAATCTGGCGATCAATTATCTGTGGGTCACCTTCGTGTTCATGATTGTCTTCGTTCCGCCGACCAATCATCCCGTTGCCACCATGCTGGGGGCGTGCCTGAGTGGAGTTTTCGTTCTCTCGCTCGGACTAATTCGGACGCTGCTGACACCTGTCCTGACACCGCGAATGTTAGATGCGATCCGAATCATTGGCTGGCTGACGGTTTCATCGGTCATCATTGAATTCTCCGTTCACTGGTCGCGTTCGATCGACGCACCGATGGATGAGAAATTTAATGCGGCTCTTGACGCATGTTACCTGATGCCAATCGTGGGATTTCCGTTCCGGCCGTTCGGTTACCTGATGGGCAACTCCGATTGGACCTCGTTGATCGCCAATTTTTCGATCGCAATTCTGATGTGCGCAACCGCGATTGGGTTGTGCTATCAAGTCAATCAAGGTTTTGCCGAGTTGGCGGTGGAGGGCGTCGCGCGAAAAGCGAAAAAGCTGGAACGGATGCGACGGGGGCAGTTTTCGGCAAGTGAAACGGCGCGGGATGTGTCTGGTTGGCGGTTACCGATGCTGCCGTGGTTCGGCGGTGCGGGATCGATCGCGTGGAGCCAGCTCGTATTGATGAATCGCCGATTCGGTAAGCTGCTGATCGGACTAATGATCATCGCAATGGTCGCGTTGCCGTCGTTGTTTTTTCTTTTGCAATCCATGCCAACGCTGCTTTCCCCGACGCAGCGAGCGTTTGCGTTACCGGTTGCCATGGTCGCGTGTAGCTACCTGGGTTTTATCCTGCTCGTGACTGGCCAACTGGGTTTCACCAGTCAGACGAGACAGCTGTTTTGGTATCAACAACTACCGTTGCCGGGTTTTGCCGTCGGCACGGGAATGTTGGCGGGAATGGTCGCCGTGCTCGTTGTGATCCGCCTGGCGGTCTTCAGCGTTGCCGCTGTGGCGTCTTCAATGGACTGGTCGATCAGCATTGCTTTGCTGATGGCCTGCCTTTCCGCTGATCTCGCGTTCGCGACGGCACTCAATCTGGTCAGCGGCTGCACAAGGTTCTCGCCGGTGGCTTCAGGAACGCCCGACGTCTTTCAGATTGTTCGTGGCATGGCGTTTGTCTTTCTGCTTGGATTGGTGTTCGCGGCGATATCGGTGCCGGCGATGATTATCGCGCTGCCACTCGCGTTGCTCACAGGTCCGAGCTGGACGTCGGCGGGTTGGTCCGTGGCGATCGGTATCCTTGTTCTGCTGCCACCGCTTTGGTGGGTGACGGGGCAAACGTTCGCGCAGCGTGAGCTGGAATTGAGCGAGTCATGAACATTTGCGTGAGTGGATGTGTCGCATTGGTGACGCCATCCTCCACTGCTAACATGCGGCCATGACAAACTCTGTACGAACGGGCCTGCTGTTTTCGGTCATCGCCAATGTGATCTGGGGTTTGTTCCCGATCTTCTGGAGTTGGTTGGATGGGATCTCGGCCGTTGACTTAGTGAGTCATCGAATCGTCTGGGCCTTTGCATTCTCGATCCTTTTCGTCTTTGGTCGAATCGCATGGACCGACCGAAGCAAACGAGCCGCAAGACTGGCGCTTTTTAGTGATTCCAAGACGTGGTTGTTGCACGCGGCGGCGGCAATCTTGATCACGCTCAACTGGCTGGCGTTTTTGTGGGCCGTGACGAACGACCGAGTGCTTCACTCGGCACTGGGCTATTACATCAATCCACTTTTCAACGTGTTGCTCGGTGTCTTGGTCTTGGGAGAACGCCTTTCCAAAGGCCGTTGGGTCGCGATCGTCATCGCGACCGTCGGAGTGGCCGTTTTGTCGTACGCAACCGGCGAGATCCCGTGGGTCTCACTGTTGATGGCGTCTTCGTTCGCCGGATACGCATTTGTTAAGAAGCACGCGTCACTGGATGCGTTGGATGGGCTCGCAATTGAGATGAGCGTGATTGTCGCGCCGACGCTGATCTATCTCTGCTTCTTTCTCGATCCGGCGAAAGGATTCTTTATTCGTGAAGGAACACAAACCGCCGTGCTTTTGATCATTGGCGGGTTGATGACTCTCACGCCGCTAATGTTCTTCTCAGCGGCAACCCGCCGGATCCCGTTGTCCCTTGTCGGAATGATGCAATACGTCGGCCCGACGCTACAGTTTCTTGTCGGAGTGCTCTACTTTGAAGAGAAACTGTCTCCGCTGCGTCTCTTCGGGTTTGTCATCGTTTGGCTGGCGGTGATCCTGTTCATGAGCCGCCGCGATTAGATCTTCGTCAGCGTTTCGTCTGAGAAATGATCCGCACGACGCGAACTCGTTCGTCCGCGCCGTGGAGGGAATTAAAACGGATCGTTGACGTAGGACTGGCGTTAACCGACAACGCTTGAGGGCTCGCCAAGGAAGATTTGACGGCTGGGGCGTGCCATCAGCTGGTTTGCCATCTTGCTTCCCAAGAAGACCTCTGCCTCTGGATCCCACTTGAGGTCTTCACCCGTCATCAACGCGATGTTGCACATGTGGCAACTGGTCATGGTGCGGTGGTGCGAGTAGACATCGGAAATCGGCTCTGAACGATCTTTCACGCAGTCGAAAAAGTTCTGCATGTGGCTGGTGATCGGCTTGTTCTTGTAGAGCTTCGCCATGTCGTCTTCAAGCTTACGGTTGTCCGCTTCCGTGAGTTGCTCGACGGGCTTGCCGGTCAACTTGCCGCGATTGACAAAAAAACGTCCCTGGCTGCCTTGAAAGAGAATTCCGTTGGGGAACTTGGTGGAGCCGTCTTCGGAAACGTATTCATGGTTCACGTTTAGGACGGAACCATCATCGAAGGTGAGGTCAAGATTGAACTTCGTGGCGGCGTTGTAGCCGTTTTCCAATTCCGCTTTGCCTTCGAAGAAATCCACCCAGTTGAATCCGGCCGGAACCACGCTGCCAAATTCGCCC
Organism: Planctomycetota bacterium; assembly: GCA_039821235.1. Lineage (GTDB taxonomy): Bacteria > Planctomycetota > Planctomycetia > Pirellulales > Pirellulaceae > Stieleria. Next base: position 5,706 of record JBCBOO010000126.1, on the reverse strand, counting down.
TTGCCGCTGATGCTGACCGGGCCCGTCCTGTCCATGCCGATTGCCCACTGCGCGATATCGATGTGGTGGGCGCCCCAGTCAGTCATCTTTCCACCGGAGTACTCCATGTACCAGCGAAAGAACTTGCGTCGTTCAAGCGAGTACTCGGCGGATCGCGCCGGCCCGACCCAAAAGTCCCAGTTCAATTTTTCGGGCACGTCGCTGTTGGGGAAAGGACCGCTTCCGGGCGCCCCACCGATCGCGATATGGGCGGTCACGTCGTCACCGACGAATCCGTTTTGCACCATCGCAACGGCCTTCAAGAACTTGCGGTCCATTTCGGTGCGTTGCTGCGTCCCGACTTGGAAGACTCGGCCCGTCTCTTCGACGACCTTGCAGATTTTCTTGCCTTCGTCGATCGTGAGCGTGAGCGGTTTTTCGCAGTACACGTCACAGCCGGCGCGCAGCGCGTAGGTTGCGATCGGGACATGCCAGTGGTCATTCGTTCCGATAATGACGACGTTGGGTTTTTCGGTGTCGATCATCTTGCGATAGTCGACGTACTCTTTCAGTTTGCCGCCGAACCTTGGGTCCGCGTTGAACTCCGCGGTGTGCAGTTCATCAACATCGCAGACCGCGATCATTTTGCCGAATTTGGCCGCCTGGCGCGAGATACCACCGCCCCGGTTATAGCGTCCTCGACTTCCACCGACGCCAATGGCGGCAATCGTCAAATCAGAATCGCGCGTGGCCGCTTGAGCGTCACCCGTCCAGACATACGGATTCGCCGCGACCGCAGCGGACGCGAGCGCGGAACGTTGCAGGAACTGCCTTCGGGAAGTCGTCATGGAAATGCCTTGTGCAAAATGGGGAAGAAGGAGGCGTGGAGACAAAGAAACACACGCGGATCGACCGATCGCCGATGGCGAATTGTACTGCGATCCGCCCCCCAATTCGAGCGACAGTGGACGAATCTCCTCGCTTATTCGAGCGAACACGCGAGCCAAACGTGGACGCGAGCCCTTTGAACCGATCCGTTCCTCTCGATCCGATCAGCCCTTTTCGGGCAGCAGTTGCCGCAGGGACTCTTCCGGCAGCAGCCCGAGTGACCGCTGCACGTATTTTGCCAGCAGATCCGTCTCCAGGTTAACGGGATCGCCGACCTGTCGCCGACCAAGAGTCGTTTCGGCGAGCGTGTGTGGTATCAAAGCCACGGAGAATGACTCGTCTTCACAATCGACCACCGTCAATGAGATTCCATCGATGGCGATGCTGCCTTTCGCGACGACTTGCGATGCGAATTCCGAGGGGATTTGAAAACGTAAATTCGCCCAGGGCGGATCTTCGGTCCTCTCGATCAGCCGACCGACCGCGTCGATGTGGCCGCTGACATAGTGTCCGCCCATTCTCGAACCGACTGCCAACGAACGCTCCAGATTGACCGAGTCACCGGCGACGAGGACGCCCAAGTTCGTACGTGAGAGTGTTTCTTCACCGGCCTCGAAGTCGAGTACCTCACCGTCGATCGAAATCACCGTCAGGCAACATCCGTTGACGCAGATGCTGTCTCCGATCGAAGCATCGCCGGATACCAATGCGGAAGCAATTCGAAGTCGCTTTCCAGGTGGTTCATCAATCAGTTCGATAAGTTTCCCCATCGTTTCTACCAAGCCCGTGAACATTCGGTCGTCCGCTACGGCGTGAATTACGTCAAAAAACATCGGCGGGTAGCCACTGCGACGGGCATTGGACAGAATGCCGGCGGTTTGGACAAGCGTCGGAGGATGCGTCTCAAACCGTCCCCGATTCACTTTTCCCCCCGAAATACCCCCTTTACCACCGAGGCCTCCCATGACACTGATCGAAGCGATTCACGCCCGCCAAATTCTCGATAGCCGCGGCAACCCGACGATCGAATGCGAGGTTCTGTTGGAAGATGGTGCACACGGACGAGCCGCCGTGCCGTCCGGCGCCAGCACGGGAGCTCACGAAGCATGGGAACTTCGCGATGGCGACAAGTCCGTGTTCATGGGCAAAGGGGTGACCAAAGCGGTCGATAACGTCAACGCGAAAATCGCGCAGCACCTGCAAGGCATGGATGCGCTCGATCAAGCCGAGATTGATGGCGCGATGCTTGACCTGGACGGTTCGGACAATAAGAGCAATCTGGGCGCTAACGCAATCCTTGGCGTTTCCTTGGCGAACGCACACGCCGCAGCCGCATCAACTGGCCAACCACTTTTCCGCTACCTCGGTGGCGTTGGTGCGCGTTTGTTGCCAGCTCCGATGATGAATATCATCAACGGCGGTGAACATGCCGACAACTCCGTCGACATTCAAGAATTCATGGTGATGCCACTGGGGTTTGAACGATTCAGTGACGCACTTCGATGCGGAACCGAGATCTTTCACAACCTGAAGAAAGTCTTGAGCGGCAAAGGATACAACACCGCCGTGGGCGATGAGGGCGGTTTTGCTCCTGACCTGAAGAGCAACCAGGAAGCACTCGACGTCATCATGCAAGCGATCGACCAAGCGGGTTACAAGGCGGGTGAGCAAGTTTGGATCGCGCTCGATGCCGCCTCCACGGAGTTCTACGATCGCGAAAACAAGAAGTACAAGATCGACGGCAAAGAACTCTCGGGCGACGAGATGGTTGATTTCTTGGCCGATTGGTGCAGCAAGTACCCAATCTGCAGCATCGAAGACGGTTGCGACGAAGATGACTGGGACACCTGGAAGAAGCTGACCGACAAGGTCGGCGACAAAGTCCAGTTGGTGGGCGATGACTTGTTCGTCACCAATGTGAATCGCCTGCAAAAGGGAATCGATGATGGGATCGCCAACAGCATCCTGATCAAAGTCAATCAGATCGGATCGTTGACGGAAACCATTGACGCCATCCAGCTCGCTGGTCGTCATGGATACACCGCCGTTACCAGCCACCGCAGTGGCGAAACGGAAGACAGCACGATCGCAGACCTGGCGGTTGCACTGTGCACCGGTCAGATCAAAACGGGTTCCGCAAGCCGAAGCGACCGAATGGCGAAGTACAACCAGTTGATCCGCATTGAAGAGATGCTCGGCGATGCGGCTCTCTACGGTGGACCACACTTCGCCGCAAAGCTGCAATAGACTCCAACGGCAATCACGACCACACTCGAGTCACGATTCGGGTGTGGCGCAACGTGTTTGATGAAACAGCGATACGAAACACGTCTAGCAACTCCAGCTGACTACGCCTCGTTAGGCGAGGTGATGTACGACGCGGTTCACTTTGGCCGCAGTGAGTACTCCTAGGATCAGCGTCGTGCCTGGGTTCCGGAACCACGTCACGGTGCGCAATGGTCGAACCGTTTGGATGATCAGTGGGTGCTGATGGCCGTGCAAGCCAACCGCGCCGTTGGCTTCATGAGCCTGGCCGCTTGCGGGTACGTTGACTTTGCTTACATCCGTCCCTCGGCGCAGGGCAGCGGTCTCTTTCGCCGCCTCGTTTCAGAGATCAACCTGGAAGCGACTCGGCGACGCGAAACGCGTCTTTGGGTGCACGCGAGCCTGACTGCGCAGCCCGCTTTCAGCGCGGTCGGGTTTTCCATTGTCCGACGCGAATCCGTCTCTATCGGCGGCCAGCAACTGGAGCGGTTCGAGATGGAGCTGGACTTGACAACGGATCGAGCCAAGACGCCCGACTGACGGTTGCCAAGCGTCACGAACCCTTATGTCCTAACAAGTATGTTTCAAGAAACTGTTTGCGAGAGAGTTTTGCGGGTTGGTCTTTGACTTGCAGGTAGCACGGAACGTTGACGGCTTGCAGTTTGTCGCTCAAGTAGACGCCGAATCTGGGGTGATGGATCGACAGGTTCTGGTCGGCCGTTTCTGGTAGAGGCGTCGGCGTCATCGGCAGCTGATAGCTAAGGAACGTCGGCGGATCATCGTTTGAAACGTGGGTCACCGGCGTCGCTTCGATCACCTGCTGGCGTTTCGGATCGACCCTGAGTTCCTTCAGGTCTTGAATTCGGAAAAGGGGAAACGTCGCGATGTGAATTTGCTTGGGGCCACCAACATTCTTGAGGATCCAATCCACGTCAAATGTCGTCGGCGTGTCTTGCGGAAGAACACATGTCACACGCGTGCTTTCTTTCGCGACGAGGTCTTTCGAATTCGGGTCCGCCATGTCGTCTTGGTAGGCAACCCACATGGCCATCACCGCGCCCGCGGAACTGCCTGAGAGAGCGATACGGCTTGAATCCAAATTCCAATCGTTCGCACGGTGCCGAACGTACTGGACCACTCGAGCGGCATCTCGCATGGGTGCGGGATATGGTGCGGCATTGGGAGAACCGATCGTGAATCGGTAGTTCGCGGAAACAAACGCCATTCCCTGCGATAGGAACCATCTTGGGTCCACGCCACGTTTGTCGCCCGCCATCCAACCACCGCCGTGGAGGAAGACAAAGACGGGCAGCGGATCGTTTGAATCAGCCGCATTCGGCGGCAAGTAAACGTCCAGCACGTTGCGATGGTACTTGCCGTATCGCACATCCCAGTGCGTCGGCTCGGGACGCGACGTTTCCCGAGGAGTCGGTTCCTCGGAGCTGATCGAACCACGGGGAGGGTCGGTGGCGGAGATGACCTTGGAATGGCCAAAGGTCGACAGGAAGCAAGCCAACCCTCCGAGTAAAAGCAATCGTTGCGACAGTCTGATCATTCGTCCTGAGGGTCGGCGCGGAGGGTGAAGAAACCGAAGTGAATTCCATCGGCCTCATCGTACCCGAACATCCCCGTCGGCGCGAAATACTTTTCGAACTCGGAAAACGGTGGCAGCTCATTTTGATCCAAGAGCTGAGCGAATTGTTTGGCCACCACGTTTTCCTCACCCGCTTGACGCAGAAATTTCCGCGAGTTCTCGTCTTTCATCAAATCGTAGATCAGACGCATCCCTTGGGCGCCGTCGATGAATGACAAGAGAAAGGGTTTCTCTCCGTCGAGCTTTCCGCCCAGTTCGGATGCGACCAAATCATATTCTGGAAGTTCGATGAGGCGAGGCAAGTTGCCCGCGTTGGCGAGTGACGCCTTTTCCATAAATGTCTTACTGTCAGAGTAGATCACCCAGTTGTCGATGATCAGAAAGCCAGGTTCCGGTTTACGAAATTGTTCCGGGAAGTTCGCGCCGGGACTTGGGAAGCGATACCAAACTTTCCCACTGACACTATCCGCTTTGATTTGATTGGGCATACGGTCGCGGAGTTTCGCGATCGTCGACTTTGCTTTCGCCGCGTCTTTTAGTTCGAGGGCGAACACGCTGACCGAGCTGTTGAGCCGGATCGGTTTTTGCATCCAAACGACACGGACCATACGGCCGGTCAAGTTGTCCAGCACGTCGGCTTGAAGATCGAGTCCGAGCCGTGTCTTGATGGGTTGTTCGGCAAGTCGCTTGAGCGAATCAGGTCCTTGGAACCGATCGATGACCTTTCCGACGTTTTCGTACGTCTGCGCGATGTCCCAGTGGATACTCGTGTAACCGGCGACGGACTCGGGGACCCATTTCGGCGGTGTCGTATCACCCGTCTCAGGACGCAGCACGCCCAACACTCCGTCGCGTGGCGGGTCGATCTTGATGTGGTAGTGCGCGATGCCTTCGAAGATGTCTCCGCCGGTGAACGAGCTGCCACCGATGCCGCCGAATCGTGCGGCGCCCATCTCTTCAATGAGCGGCCAAACAAAACC